>JBFZCW010000202.1:0-29487 GCA_041307765.1 Chromatiaceae bacterium | reverse complement strand
GATCTCCACGTCGCGATGACGTGACAGTCGGTTGCGCCGCGGTTAGTGGTACTGCTCGGTGGTGTAGTGGCCAGGCTCGTTGCGTCGGTTCCGACGCATGTCGCGAGCCTCCAGGAAGACGCGAACCTCCTTAATCATCTCCGCCTGGCCGCAAAGCATCAGGTGACTATGTTCAGCCTCAATGGCAACCCCGGCGCGCGCTTCCACTTCACCGGAAACCAGCAGGGGCGGGATGCGCCCGTGCAGGATCCCCTCCCGGCGTTCGCGGCTAAGGACCGGAACGAAGCCGAAGCGATCGCCATAGGCGTCGCGCAAGGCCCCGAGGGTATCGCCATAGGTCAGCTCATCGGAGCTGCGCACACCGTGGACCAGAAGGACTCGTTCGAAGCGCTCCCAGGGGTCTGCGGTTCGCAGAATGGACAGATAGACGCCGAGGGCCGTGCCCGTCGCAATCAACCATAGGTCGCGCGCCGCGGGCATGGCGTCCAGGGTGAAGACGCCGCTCGCCGTGGACGCGATCCACACCTCGTCGCCAGGGTTCAGGTCCGAGAGCCTGGGGGTCAGCGGGCCCTCAGGAACCGCGTTGAAATAGATCTCCAGCGGCCGTTCCTGAGGCGCGTTCACCAGGGAGTACGGACGCCCGACCCGCTCTTCACCGATGTCCAGGGCAACCTGGGTGAATTGCCCGGCCTTGAAGTCCGCAACCGGAGCGTCGAACTGCATGCTGTAGAGGCGGTGGTTCCACTGCCGTTTGGCGACTACGCGCCCCTTGACCCAGTCTTTCACGGGAGGGATCTCCTGCTTGTGGTTTCTTGAAGGGTGAAGTTGACCTCGAGAAGATCGGTCCCGCCTCCGGACATTTCAAAGGCAATCCAGCAACTCCAGCCGAAAGCCTTGTCAACCTCGGCAACGCCCGCACCTAAACGCGGACCCGAAAGCCTGGACAAAACCGGAGGCTGCTCGATGAATGCCCTGACCACCCTGTTCGCAGTCGGTTCGCTGTTGGCCACCGGACAGGCCGCTGCGACCAATGCCTGCCCCCCTGCGCTGGACTTCGAGCTGCGCCGCCTCGCCTCGGACGAGCGCGTGAATCTCTGCAAGGCATACAAGGGCCAGGTGATCCTGATCGTCAATACCGCGAGCAAATGCGGTTTCACGGACCAATACGAGGGGCTTGAGGCCCTCTACCACAAGTACAAAGACCGCGGCTTCGTCGTCCTCGGCTTCCCATCGAACGATTTCATGGGACAGGAGCCAGGCACCGAGGCGCAAATCAAGGACTTCTGCCGACTCACCTATTCGGTGGAATTCCCAATGTTCGAGAAGATCCAGGTCGCCAAGGGCCAGGCAAACCCATTGTTCCAGCGCCTGGCCGAACTCGGCGGCGGGTACCCGAAGTGGAATTTCTACAAGTATCTGATCGGCCGAGATGGTAACCTGGTCGAAACTTGGTCTAGTTTTACCTCCCCAAAAAGCGGCAAGGTGGTCGCTGCCATCGAGCGGCTCCTGTGACGCCTCCGGGAGCCCCGGCCTCAAGGTCCTTCGGACTCATCGTGATCGGCGACGAAGTCCTGGTGGGGGGACGAACCGACGGCCACCTGACCCACTTCAAGATCCTGCTGGGCGGTCGCGGCCACGCCCTGGCCTGGCACTGGCTGCTGCCAGACAATCCGCAGACGCTGACGTCCCACCTGCGCTTGTCCCTCGCTGGCCCTGTCCCGGTCTTCTGCTGCGGTGGGATCGGCGCCACTCCCGACGACCACACCCGAGCCTGCGCCGCCGCGGCGGCAGACCTGCCCCTCACCCGCCAGCCCCAAGCGGCCGCCCTCATCGAAGGACGCTTCGGCGCGGAGACCTACCCCAACCGCATCCTCATGGCCGATCTGCCCGAGGGTTGCGACCTGATCGACAACCCGTTCAACCAGATCCCCGGATTCAGGCTGGGTGAGCATTACTTTCTACCCGGCTTCCCCCAGATGGCCTGGCCCATGGCCGAGGCCGTTCTCGACGCACGCTACCCCGGCCTCGCCGAACTCAGCCGCGAACGTGCCGTGCAGGTGGCGGGGGTCCCGGAGAGCCGTCTCGTCCCGCTGTTACAGCGCCTCACCCAGGCGCATCCAGGGCTCAAGGTCTTCAGCCTGCCCCACCTTCCTAAGCGCCCAGGGGACGCTGGGTACATCCTGGTTGGGATACGCGGCCGGCAAGGGCTCGACGCGGGCTTCTCCGACCTGCGCGCCGGCCTCGCGACAGAGGGCATCGCCTTCACCCCAGTAGTAGATGAGCCCACCGACTAAACGCTTACGGGCCGCCCCGTCCGAATACCAGATGTGAAGCCGTTCGCCTAATCGGACATGTGGCGGCGGGCGAGCCGGACAGCATCGTCACCACTGCGACCGGGTTTGCATCAGCCCAGTGGCCCCGCCGCTAGACTCTCGGCCGAACACCACCGGCGTCGAGCATCGCCGGTGGCCTTCGGCTGCTGTGCCTACTGACCGGACGAGGTCGAGCCCGGGAGCAACACCGGCACCCCGTCGGCGACGCCCACAAGCCTGGCCGGCAGAACGACCGTTATGCTCCTATGGGTCGAGGACGTTTCACCATGCCTGAACGCGAGACGACGAATGTTGTTAGGTTCGAACCGCTCGGCCGCTCCACCCCGGAGGACTCGCGGCACAATGGGCGTGAGCTACTCGCCGGATGCCGAGACCGGCTCGCTCACGGTACGGCCACGGCGTTTGCCGAACACCTGAACAACGCGGCAGATAATCTCCTTGCCTTCGCAGATCGGGCGATCAGTACCGACGCACAGCATCGATTCTTCGCCGCCCACGGCATGCTGGCGAAGCGTGGCCAGGAACTCCTGCAACGCTTCCGTATCGAATTCATCTCGGCCTGCGACGCGGGGTTGCTAGCCCTCGACCGACCGAGGATCCAGCCTGCAACGGAGGATGCCAGCGAGCTCTGCCTCGTCGCGGACGACGATTTCGAGCGTGAACTGACCATCGGCAAACTCTCAGCCCGGGCGGATTACAATTGCTCTCAGCAACTGACAGCCCTCGAACGCCGTATCGCCGCGCTCCGACAGGGGCGACGGGTTACCCAGGTAGACAATCCCCTCTGGCCTAAGGCCATATTTTCCGCCTTCCTGGCGGCCTGTCAGGACCAGGGGGCAAGTGACCAGGTGGATCTGACCCTGCTACAGGAATTTGCCCACCAGATCACCAACGCCTTACCCACCATCTATCAGGAGATCAACCGCTACTTGGCGGAACATGATGTGCTGCCCAACATGCCGCTCGGTGCGTCACGCCCCGTAGACATGGGGGTGCCACCCGCCGACCATGCCAAAGCGGCCGGCATTCAGCAGCTAGCCCGGGCACCGGAATCGATGGCACCGACGCCCGGGTCGAAAGCAACCTTCTCCGAAACCGGCCTCGCAGTACCCGGCGATGTCTTCACCCAGCTCGCAGATCGCCTGCTGGAATCTCAAGCGTTGTCCCTGCGCCCCCCTCCCAAGCTGTCAAGACCAGCGTCGGACCCGACCTACAGCCCCGCGCAGGTCATCGAGGCGCTGACACAGCTCCAAAAAGGGGCCGCCGATGCCCAGTGCCTCCCGGGAATCGATCCGCAGCAGCTCGATCCATCGGCGGGAGACCTGTTGCGCCGCATCCGAAGCACGCCCCTAATCGCCTGGTCCCAACCAGTGGACGCCATCACGGTGGACGTGGTGGCCATGCTCTTCGATCTGATCCTCAATGATCGCGAGTTGCCGGGCGCGCTGCGGGCACAAATCGGCCGGCTGCAGATCCCTGTCCTCAAGGTCGCGATGCTGGACAAGGGGTTCTTTTCGAATCGCCAGCATCCGGCGCGCCGGTTGCTGGACGGGATTGCCGGCGCTGCCACCGGTTGGGAAGAACAGGAGCTGCCGCGCCTCACCGAGAAGCTCCGAACGATCGTCGAAGCCGTACTCAACGGATTTGACGAGGACATCTCCATCTTCTCGACCCAGCTTGCGGTACTGGAGGCGTTTCTCGCGGACGAGGAGACGCGAGGCGCAGAGGCCGCAAGCAAACTGCAAAAGGAGGTTGAGCAAGAAGATTCGAACGCCCTCGCCCGTCAGGCGGTCGCCGAGCAGATCCAGCGCCATACCGCCAGCCAACAGCTACCCGATTTGATTCGCGATTTCCTGGAACGTATCTGGCAACAAGTGCTGGTCGAGGTCTATCGGCGCTCCGGCGCTTCCAGTCAGGGGTGGAAGGACGCCATCGCTACCATGGACGCCTTGGTCTGGAGCGTGACCCCCAAGACCGCTGAGGAGGAGCGCCGCCGTCTGCTCGATACCCTCCCTGGTCTCCTGCATCGGCTTCGCAGCGGGCTGACGTCGGTCGACCTGGCAGACGAATGGGACGGGTTCTTCACCCGCCTGGTCCGCATGCATGTAGAGGCGATACACCCGGACCAGGCCAGGACCGAGGAACCGGCGAAGGCTGGCACTCGGGGGCAGCCTCCGGCCCCTCTGCAGCTGAGGAACCCGCCCGCCGTGGCCGCGAGCACCCAGGCCCAGGAGGTCGTGCGGCCCCCATCGGAGCCAAAGGCCAGCGGGGAAGAGCCCTATCTTGAGCTCGCACGCGGGCTCAGCGTCGGGTGCTGGATCGAGTTCAGGAGCTCCCGGGGCAACAAGCGCGCCATGCGCCTGAATTGGTGCAGCGAGCAGCGCGGCGCCTACCTGTTCTCTAATCTGCAAGGCGACGATACGCTGATCGTGGCGACCACCAGCCTAGCGGAGCAATTGCGCGATGGGTCTGCACGGATACTCAGCCGCGACAGCCTTACCGAGCGTGCCGTCGATCGACTGTTCAGCAGGGTCGGCGGAAGCGCGATCCCCAACCGCAGCGCCTGACGCAAATAAGAGTAGCGATCCGCGGCTTCGAGCCGCCAGACCCGACCGGTCAAGAAGTTCAGGCGCCGGGTTAGGCCCGTTCCACTGGGAAGGCGAGGACCTGGTCGATGTGCGAGGCCCCTGTCTTGATCATGAGCAGGCGATCGAGCCCGACTGCGACACCGGCGGCCATGGGCATCCCGGCGCCCAAGGCAGCAAGGAAGCTCTCGTCCGCGGGAGGGGTGCGCCGGCCGGCGGCGGCGCGCCGTTTCAGGTCCAATGCGAAGCGCCGGCGCTGCTCCCACGCTTCCGTCAGCTCGTGAAAGCCGTTCGCCAGCTCCACGCCCTCCAGGTAGAGCTCGAAACGCTCACCAGCCGGTTCCGGGCCTGGCCGCACCCGGGCCAGGGCTGCCTGGCTAGGCGGATAGTCGTAGACGAAGGTCATGCAGCCACGGCCCAACCCCGCTTCCAAACAATGTGAGAGGAGCAGGTCGAGCCAACCGTCGGGCGACAGACCTAGCCTATCGATGCCCCCAATCCCCTGATCTGCCGCGGCCCGGCACAGATCGCTCAGATCGGTGTGCCAGGGGTCAAGCTGAAGGCGCTCGCGGAACAGGTCGCGATAGCTCAACGCTTCCACGGCGAGCCCAGGGGCATCGAGGACGCAGCGCACCAGGTCGGCGACCTCACCCATGAGGCGGTGGTGATCCCAGCCCGGGCGATACCATTCCAGAAGACTGAACTCGGGGTGGTGTAACCGCCCGCGCTCGCCGTCGCGGAAGACCTTGCACGCTTGGTAGATGGGCCCGCTCCCCGCGGCCAGCAGCCGCTTCATGGGGAACTCAGGGGAGGTCTGGAGATACAGCGGCCACCCATCGGCTCCGCCCAGCCCGTGCCACCGCGTGCTCAGGCTGTCCAGCGCTGGGTCGCTGGCCGCGGCACGGGAGGCGATGGGTGTCTCGACCTCCAGCACCCCCCGCTCGGCGAAAAAGCCACGGATGGCCTGAAGCATGCCGGCCCTGGCGACCAGGACCTGCTGCGAGGCGGTGGGGCGCCAGTCGGCTGCTTCACTCCTTGACGCGGGCAACATACTCGCCGGTACGGGTGTCCACCTTGATCAACTCGCCGCTCTGGACGAACAGCGGCACGCGCACCACGGCGCCAGTCTCAAGGGTAGCCGGTTTGCCACCGCCGCCGGAGGTGTCTCCCTTGAGCCCCGGGTCGGTGTCGGTGATGACCAGGGTGACGAAGTTGGGCGGATCAACGCTGAGGGGCGCCCCGTTGTACAGGGTCACATTGCACATGTCCTGCTCTTTGATCCACTTGGCCGCCTCGCCCACAGCGTTGGCGTCAGCGGTGAGTTGCTCAAAACTCGCAGGGTCCATGAAGTGCCACAGCTCGCCGTCGTTGTACAGATATTGCATCTGAGTATCATGGACATCCGCCGCCTCCGCCGTGTCGCCGGACTTGAACGTCCGTTCCACTACGCGCCCCGTCTTGAGGTTGCGGACCTTGACCCTATTGAAGGCCTGACCCTTGCCGGGCTTGACGAACTCATTCTCGATGATCGCGTAGGGATCACCATCGAGCATGATCTTCATCCCGCCGCGAAACTCGCTAGTGCTGTAATATGCCATGCTGCCCTCTGTTGACCCTGATTTAAAACTGCGAATGGTAGCGCGAAGCGATCCGGGATGGCAGGGGCAGGATCGGCAAGAGCCGGATTGGAAACTGGAGTTGCGCCAGGCCTTTACGCGCCCCGAGGCCTTGCGGGCCTTTCTCGGCTTGCCGGCGGTACCCCAAAGCAGTAGCACCGCGAGTCCCGCACAGGGGTTCCGCCTGCTCGTGCCGCGCGGTTTTGCCGCTCTGATGGAGCCAGGCAATCCAGATGACCCCCTGTTGCGGCAGGTCCTACCCCTCCCGGTCGAGGACGAGTTCCACCCCGGCTTTTCCGTCGATCCCGTGGGCGACAGCCGTGCTGCCCTGGCCCCTGGGTTGCTGCAGAAATATCGGGGCCGTGCCCTACTGGTCAGCACCCCGGCGTGCGCTGTCCATTGCCGCTACTGCTTTCGCCGCCAGTACCCCTACGCGCACGCGGCCCTGAGCGCGGATGGCGGCACCGCGGCGCTCGCCGCCATTGCGGCCAACCCAACCATCACGGAGGTCATCCTGAGCGGCGGCGATCCCCTGATGCTCGATGACGAGCCCCTCGCCACGCTGATCGAGGCGCTGTCAGCCATCCCCCATCTGCAACGCCTTCGCATTCACACCCGGCTGCCCGTGGTGCTACCGGTCCGGATTACCCCTGCGCTCTGTCGGGTCCTTGAACCGCGCCGACTTCACCTCGTTGTCGTCATCCATGCAAACCACCCCCGGGAGCTCAGCGATGCGGCGGGCGAGGCCCTCGACCGGCTGCGCGGCGTCGGTGCGGTGCTTCTCAATCAAAGCGTGTTGCTGCGCGGCGTCAACGACTCCCCCGACACCCTGTGCGACCTCAGCGAGAGGCTCTTTCGCTGCAGCGTCGTGCCCTACTACCTGCACCTGCTGGACCGCGTTCAGGGAGCTGCGCACTTCGAGGTCCAGGAGGCAGAGGCAAGACACCTCATGTCGGTGCTCCGCCTGCGGCTGCCCGGCTACCTGGTCCCACGTCTGGTCCGGGAAGGGGTCGGGACTGCGAGCAAGATCCCCATCGCCTAGGGCAAGGCTGGTATCCTAGGATAGGTTCTTCCTCCATGGGCCGGCGCCGCGCCTGCAGGGACGCTGCCAGCCCCCAAAGAGTCCAGCGCCGCCGTGCCCGATACCGTGAACCTCCTCCTCCTCACCTCCCAAGCCAATGATGCGCAGGAGCTGATCACAGCCCTTCGCAACGGCGGACTCCCAGCCCACGGCAGTCACACCCAGCACCCGGAGCAGCTTGTCGAGCTCGCGGCGTCCGAGTCCTGCGACCTGATCCTCTGCTGCGTATACGACCCCAAAATCGATCTTCAGGCGGCTCTGACGCAGTACCAGAGGATCGACCGTGATGTGCCCCTGGTGCTGATTACAGATGGCCAAACGCCACGAGAGACACTGATCCAGGCGATGCATTCGGGCGCCCGGGATCTGATCGCGCGCGACGACCCCGGCCGCCTGCCATTGGTCGTGGCGCGGGAATACGGAGACCTCCAGACGCGGCGGACTTTGGCCCAGGTGTGTGAGCAGCTTGAACGTTGCGAAGAACGAGCGCGCGACCTTGTCGAGGCATCGGACGAAGCGAGTGCTTTCATCCAGCAAGGCATACACCTCTCCACCAACCGGGCCTATCGCGCCCTGTTCGGCTTCGCGCAGCCAGAGGACCTAGACGGCTACCCCATCCTGGACCTGGTCGCTCCTGAACACCAAGCTGGGGTTAAGGCATTCCTTCGCAAGCACG
Source organism: Chromatiaceae bacterium (assembly GCA_041307765.1). GTDB lineage: Bacteria > Pseudomonadota > Gammaproteobacteria > Chromatiales > Chromatiaceae > DYRB01. Next base: position 21,196 of record JBFZCW010000202.1, on the reverse strand, counting down.
AGGCAGGCGATCCAGAGTGTCCGGGATCCCTGGACCTAATCTGTCTGCGCACTGACGGTAGCCGTTTCGACGCGGAACTCTCGGTCAGCGGTGCCGAAACCGATGGCGAGCCCTGTCTGCGAGTTGCCGCCCGCGTCAAACCGGCATCGCACCACATAGGCAACACCGCTGCCATCGACGCCGACACCGGCCTACCCGGCCGAGCGGTGTTCATGCAAGAGCTGGCCAACAGGCTCGCCGCAAGCTCTGGCGGTCCAGTGGCCCTGATCCTGCTGCGCCTCATCGGCCTGGAGCGCGTCGCCGAGGACCAAGGGCTGTCCGCGGCCTTCGGGCTTGCCGCTCAGGTCGCGATATCGCTTCGCGCGGCAGTGCCCGAGGGCGGCCTGTTGGCCCGGGTGACCGATGACGCCTTCGGGCTGGTCGTGCACGCCGCAACGGCGGCGCACGCCCACGCAATCGCCGACGACGTGCGCCAGAGGGGAAGCCAGGCGCTCCAGTCGCGCCAGCAGGGAAGGGCGTCGAGCTCATGCGTCGCTGGATTGGCCCTCGCAGGCCCCAAGGACAGGTCGGGAGCTGTCTTGCTCGACCAGGCCTTCCACGACACCCAGATCCAGCGGGTGAAAGACGCCCCGCCAGAAGGTGCCCGAAAACCCAAAGGATCCAGCGGTTCGGTCACCACCCCACCGGTCGCCGCCAGACAAACCGCTGGCACCGCTGCCCGGCCGCAGTCACCGAAGCCGAAACCAGGCGAAGGCAGTGCTGCAGCGCCGGACCCCCAGCTCATGGCTGGCCTGGTCAGCGAGGCACTGAGCGGAGCCGGCAAGGCGGAGCTGCGCCTGGTCTACCAACCGATCGTCAGCCTCATGGGGGACAGTCAGGAGCACTACAGCGTGCTCGTACGGCTGCTCGATGCAACCCAGCATCTCTACGAGGCCAAGGAGTTCATAGGCGCAGCGGTGGCTGGCGGCCTGATGGTCAAACTCGACCGCTGGGTCATCCAGCAGGCCATCGCCGAGCTCGCCCGCCAGCGCGCGAATGAGCACAGGATCAATTTTTTCATCAACATCGCCGAGGAATCACTCCGCGACGAGGAGCTCATCATCTGGATCTGCGACCTCCTGAGGGAGTTCGATGCCCGCGGAAGCTGGTTGACGTTCCAGTTCCCCGAGGAGGAGGCCCGCCGCAATCTGGCAGCACTGACTGCACTGGTGGAGGGACTCAAGAAGATCAAATGCCGGATTGCACTGACCCGTTGCAGCCAACTCGAGGGCCCGCAGATGTTGATGCAGAGCCTGCCTGTGGATTTCTTACTATGCGCGCAGGACCTCGCTCGGGGACTGGCGGAGGACAAGGCCAAACAGCAGCAACTCAATGCGTTTGCCAACCTGGCCCAAGAGTTCAACGTTAAAAGTATCGTCACCGGGGTGGAGGACGCCCCTGCCCTCACGGTTCTCTGGACCGCCAAGATCGACTACGTCCAGGGGAACTTCCTGCAACGGCCGTCGCCATCCCTCGAGATTAACGGCTAGCCCGGCATTCCCTTAGGCCGGCGCGATTGCCGGCGCTGGGCCATCCGGACGCCGCGGAGCGCGAGCTCATGCCGGCGACGACCGCCCCGCGCACGAGATGCGATTCGGGTCATCGATGTTGCCCCTCACGGATTCGAGTCGCCGCCGGCCCTCGCGTTAGCTACGCCGTGGGGCACATGGCCGGTGGCCACTAAGGCCCGCGCCGATTCGCAGTGCCCCTCGTGATCATCGAAGAAGATGTCGGCATTGAAAGCCTGGAGGAAACGGGTCTTGTCAAGGCCGCCGAGGAACAGGGCCTCGTCGATGCGGATTCCCCAGTCGCGCAGGGTGCGGATGACCCGCTCATGGGAAGGTGCCCCCCGGGCCGTGATGAGGGCCGTGCGCAAGGGCGAAGAGTCTGCTGGAAACAGGGCCTGGATTCGGTGCAAGGCCAGCAGGAAGTCCTTGAAGGGTCCGCCAGGGAGCGGCTGATGCGCCGCCGCTGCCTCGGTGGCATTGAAGGCGGCGAGCCCGTGCTGGCGGTAGACCTGCTCAGCCTCGTCTGAGAACAAGACGGCGTCCCCGTCGAAGGCGATCCGCAGTTGGGACTCCCCTGGTGCGGTCGAGGCCGGGCGGACAGGAAGGATCGTGGCCGCGGCGCAGCCCGCATCCAGGGCAAGGCGAACGTCCTGAGGATCGGCCGACAAGAACAGCTGGGCCCCGAAGGCCGAGACGTACCGGTACGGGCCGGCACCCCCGGAAAAGACCGCGCGTGCGATGTCTAGCCCGTGGTGGCGCGCGGAATTGAGCACACGCAGGCCCGTGTCAGAACTGTTTCGCGACAGCAGGATGACCTCGACAAGACCAAGGTCGCCAAGCAACAGGTTGAGATCCAGCAGCTTCTTCACCAGGAAGAACGCGACCCCCGGCTCCAGGGCTTCGTTCTCCCGGTCCACCTGATAACGACAATAGGCCTCCACACCCTCTGTCTCAAAGACTTGGTGCGATTCACTAAGGTCGAACAGGGCGCGGGATGAAATGGCTATGACAAGGCGGACGGCGCCAGCAGGTGGCTCAGTCATGGGCGAGCGTTCGGCGGTACATGCCGTCGCCTCGATTCAGGCCGGGGCGAGGTGATCCTGGCATCACGCCGATGCCAAAACCCTGACGATGAGTACGCGCATACCGGTCGCGATCACCAGGGCATGAACGAGTTCATGAAGTGCATGGGGCGACTGACATTGCGGTTGAGTACCGACATATCGTCGCGCATGGAGGCCATGCTGAACGTCATGGACTGGATCGTGCGATCCATGGACTCCAAGCTGCTCAGCATGGGCTCAAGCGTGGTCACGTCCCGTGCCATCGAATCGACGCCCACGGCCATAGTGCGGATATTGGCCGCCATCTGCCCCATGTCGTCGGACATGGACTGCATATTGCTCGCCAGGACCGTCATGTTGGAGTCCACACTGATCGCCAGATAATGTACGTCCTTGGCCAGGCTGAAGACGAGGTAGAACCCGTACGCCGCGAGGATGATGAAGGCAAACATGGACGGATAGACGATCAACTCCCAGCGCTTGGCGCTGGTCTCAAACGCCTGGGACAGACGATCGATCGCGTAAGCGTTGATCTGGGACTCGGCCGACTGGAGACCGCCGTCCTTCAGGGGTGGAAGCGGCTGCCCGCTGGACCCGTTCTCGCTGTCGGCCATGATGAACCTATAGTGAGCGCGGTAGCCACCGCGGCAAGTCGCGAAAGCTTAACATAGAAACCCGGGGGCGCAAGGCGGGTTGGTCGACCCCGCTTGACCAAAACCGAAGGTCTAGAGATCCGCCCCAGTCGGGGCTGCGTGTCAGCTCACGAGGTGGGGGTAGAGGGCCGCTGCAAGAGACAGGAACTCCTTGGCCGCTTTTCCCCGCGGCTCCAGCTCGAACACCGCCAGGCCCTCACTGAAAGACCGGCGAAAGACCGTCCGCTGTCCGAGCCGAGACTTGATGAACTTGATGCCGGGAAGGGAGACCAGTGCCGCAGCGGCCTCATCGGTTTCGCGCACGGCGTGGTGGGTATCCCCGCGGTTTATGAATCCGTAAACGGCGGGGGCTTTGGACCGCTCGGCGGAGCCGATCAGATGGATGTAGCGCTGGGTTGACCAGATGTCCGCCTGGGACGGTGGCACGGGGACCACGACCCGATCGCACAACTGGAGGGCGCGACGCATGGCATCCATATCCGAGGTGCCGACATCAATGAGGGTCTCGTCCGCGGCGGCGAGGCGCTCCGGCGTCAGGGCGCCCTTGTCCTGGATACGCAGGGGCGGGTCGAAGCCCTCCTCCATTCGTACGTCCCCTACGTCCATCAGGGTCGCCTGAGGATCGGCGTCGATGAGCTGGACCTTGACGTCCGCCATGGCCAGCCACACTGCCAAATTGAAGGTGACGGTACTCTTGCCGGATCCTCCTTTGAGGCTCCCGATCACAGTGATCATACGTTATCCCCCCGTCGCTGCCCGATGGCGGGCCCTGGCGGCCCTTGGTCATTGCCCGTCCGCAGCCCAACGGCGACCCCCAGTGACGATCGCCGCCGGGGGTCACCGTCGAGCCACTGCACTCATTTGGGCGCTGGCTGGGCCGCTGGTTGGCCCTCCGGCTGGGGTGCAAGCGTGTAGCCGGCCGGGACGACGAAGAGGTCGTCCGGCTGTTTGCCAATGCGGATATTCTTCAGCTCGCTGACCCCGCCGCCGGGGAACTCCTGACGGACCGCGAGCTTGAGCTCCGGGTCATACCACTGGAAGGTACGCGTCGCCTGGCGACCAGGTGCCTCGACGACCACCTCCCATTTCTCCACCGCGCGGCCCTCCATCGTCTCCTTGCCTTGGAGGCTGAGGGTCATCTTTCCGCCGTCGGGAAATTCCTGCCGCAGCGGGATGCCCCGCTCCTTGTCGATCCACTGGGTGCTGGTTACCGGCTTGCCTTGCTGACTGCCCGTGATCTCCCACTTGACTGTGGGCCTGCCGGTCATCGTCTCTTCACCCACCTTCCGGCAGGTCAGCCCGGTCGCGCCGGCGCAGGGGTCGGCCGCAAACGCCGCCGGATCGGGCGCAGGCCCGACCTGGTCGATACCTGCCTTCCGCTCCAGATAGTTTTTCTGCTCCGGGAAGAGGACCCATTCGACCCTTCGCTTCTCATCGGTGATGCGCACCAGCTTCTGCCCTTGGGCGGCCATCTCGATACGCACCTTGCCGTCACCAACGAACATCTTGCCGGACGAAACCTGCCCGCCGGGGCCGCGCTGTTGCGTGTCGGCGGCAAACTCCGCCCCGGCACCCCAGGCCTGCCCAGCGGCAGCAGCGAGAGACAGTACGAGAAACGCTCTGAACTTTACGCCTGACGTGATCATACAATCTCTTTCCTCCAAACATCGTTCGTCTATAGGTAAGCACCGGCCAGGGGCATCTTTGGACCGACCGACGCAGGACCAGCGGACACGCGCCGCCCGCTTCCTTCACTTTCCGCCCGCCATCCAATCGCGCCGCCCCCAACGTCCCGTCGGGCAGGACCACAAGACCGCGCAGAGCTCCAGCAGGCCGCCCCGGAAACGAAGGGCTCCCGGTATCAAGGACGCTCGCCGTAGTACCTGCGAAACCAGGAATCCGACTGGTACCCGAAGGCATCCCCGCCGGGGCGTGCGGGTTGGCCAGGCTCGGCTGCCCGCCGGTCATCTGGCCTGATGGGGCGCCAGCCGTCGCCGCCAGCCGATCGCTCCAGTTCTTCCGGGCTCACGGGACGGAACCGATACCCCGGGGCAGAGGGCGACTCGTGCCAACGCGCATCGGACGTCGCCTTGTCGCCGCGAAAACGGAACCCCTCGCCGCCCTGACGCGCCCCAGCTCCGGCGTGGGCGCCCGGATACGGGCGTGCGCTGTCAGAGGAGGCCGGGAGTGACGGGCCAGAGCCAGAGAACCTCCAATAGTCAGGGACATCCTGGCTGGCGTTGCCGGGATAGCCTGGCGGCGGGGCTACGGACCGGCCGGAGTCCCAGGAGCCCTGCGGGCTCGGCGCGGCGTAGTCGAAGCTCGGTTCGCTCCCACGCGCCGACGGGTCGGCACCATAGGCGTCGCTGTTCGTGGGTAGATGACCGTCAGCGGGGTAGATAATAGGGTCGGGACCTCCCCCGATCACCGCCCGCTGCGCCGCGGCAGGCTCAGGGAGCAAGAGCCACAGGAGGAGCAACACAAACAGCTGCAAGACCCGACAATCGTGGACTGCTCGGCGAGCGATACTGGCGCAAAACGTCGGTTGATAATCCCCTGAGGCGTCCGACGCGACTGCCGCAGCGAATGGGGACGAGGCGTGGGGACGTGCGAGCCGGCGGACCTCAGGCGACCGCGGGCCAGACGCCGGCTGCCCACGCGACCAGGATCCGACCGCCATTTCTGCGGATGCCGGGGACGACCGATGGCCGACCCCCAGGCCACCCGCCTGATCGCTGCCCTGCCAGTCCCCGCGGTCTGGGGCGCCCATCCCGTTACTCGAAGTCCGAACCTGAAGCGTCGTCGACCTTGAGGCGGATGCCGCGCCTGTTGCCCTTCTTCTGCATGCCGGCGGACTTCGGCGGTGTCGGCTTGTCGGCGGCAGGCGGTTTTGCCGTATCTGACGCAGTGGCATTGGTGCCGGTCCCGTTGCGCGTCGGTACGGCAGATGCGCCACCGTTCCCGCTTGCCGGCCGCGGCGCTACCGTGTTCTTTTCAGACCTTAGCTCGGGCCCTGGGATAGACGACACCCCGGCCTTGCCGGATGGGGAGGGCTTCGGCGTTGGCGGCTGCGCCGACCTTGGCTTTGCCGCAGGCGCCGATGCGCGCGCCAACTTGGCCCCTGGCCTTGCTGCAGTTGCGGCTTTAGCCACCTCGTACGGCGTCGGGGCACTCGGTGCGCTCGGCTCGACCGCCGGAGACTGCGTCCGCGTCACGGGCGCCGATACGGCTGGAGCCGGTGAGACCGCCGCTGACGCGGGTTGGGCCGACGCCGCAGCCACAGGGGCGGTCGAGGGTGGCATACCGGACCCACCGGCAGCAGTCGACGGAGCCCCCCCGGGGGCCGACGAGCCACCGCCCGTGGTGCCGGCTGGCCCGCTGGGCCGGGTTGCTGGTCGCGGATCCGGCTTCGCCTTCTTAGCGACAAACCCCTTCATCAAATCCAGCAGCAAGAGGCCAATACCGCGGATGGCATACAGAACCAAGATCAGCCCCTGGCCAACCTTGCCGAGCAGCCCTAGGACAAAGCCGGGTCGCCGACCGGCAACCGCCTTTTCCGCCTTGGCAGCCTCCTCGAAGACGCAAGGCACGGCCTGGCCCGAGAGCGCGGTTGCGGCGGCGACCTCACACATGTCCTTGCTGGCCTCCACGCACCCGAGCGGGATAACGACTAGGGTCAGGATGGTCGAGACCAGGACCCCGGATGCCAGCGAGATCGCCATCCCCTGGAAGATCGGATCGGTGAAAATGACGCTGGACCCCGCCACCAGGGCCAGGGCCGTGATCAGGATGGGCCGCGTCCGGGTCTTGCAGGAGCGAATCATCGCCTCGGCGACTGGGACGCCCTTCTGGATCTCGTGCAGCGCGAAGTCCACCAACAGGATGGAGTTACGCACGATGATGCCGGCCAGTGCGATCCACCCGATCATGGATGTCGCAGTGAACTCTCCCCCGAGCCCCAGGTGGAACATGAGGAAGTGGGCCGGGATGATGCCGAGCAGCGTGAGCGGGATGGGCGCCATGATCACCAGGGGGATGCGGAAGTTGCCGAACTCCCACACGACCAGGATGTAAATCAGGATCAGGGCAACCATGAAAGCGGCACCCATGTCGCGGAAGGTCTCGAAGGTGACGGTCCACTCCCCCGCCCACTCCCAGGAGGAGACGCGGTCACTGGGCGGAGCGCCCAACCAATAGCCCTCCGGCACGACGCCGTCCGGGGCCTTGTAACCGCTCTTCTCGATCTCGTCCTGCACCTGGAACATGGAGTAGACCGGAGCGGCCAGGGTGCCGCCGACATCCGCGACCACGTACTCGACGGCGCGCAGGTCCTTGCGATAGATAATGTCCTCCTCCGGAACCCTCTGGAAGACCCCCAACTCGCGCAGCGGCACCGTGGTCCCCGCCATGGACTGGATGGGCAGGTCGCCGAGTCGCTGGATCTGGGACCGTTCGGCCAAGGGGACCTGCAGGACGATCTTCACCGGCTCGTGGCCAGTCGCCTGCTTGACGTCGCCCAGCTGGGCCCCACCCAAGGCCATACCGAGGTTACGATTGATGGTGTCCACCGAGATGCCGCGGCGCACCGCCTTCTCCGTATCGACGTCGAAGCGCCAGTAGTCGTACGCGTCCCGCAGGTAGTTGTCGACGTCGCGGTTGCTTTCGGCCTTCTCAAATAGCGCGGTCATGTCGCGCGCGAACTGGCGCCGGACCTCTGGGGACGGGCCGTGGATCTCCGCCACCACGGATTGCAGGACCGGCGGACCCGGTGGCATCTCCACCACCGACACCGTGGCCCCCGTGCCGTCGGTGATCTTCTTCAGCATCTCTCGGGCCTCGACCGCCAGCTCATGGCTGCTGCGCTTGCGATGATGCTTTCCGACCAACTGGACCTGGAGCTCACCCTGCCAGGGATCGGAGCGCAGGTAGTAGTGTCGCACCATGCCGTTGAAGTCGAAGGGCCTAGCCGTCCCGGCATAGAGCTGGATGGCGGTGACTTCCGGGAGGGTGCGAAGCTTGTCGGCCATGCGGTGGGCCAGGTTGGCGGTGAGCGGCAGGGCGGTGCCCTCCGGCATATCGATCACCACCGAGAACTCCGGCTTGTTGTCCAGCGGCAACATCTTCACTGGCACCCACTTGAAGTAGAAGAAGGCACAGGTGAAGAGGAAGGTGCCCCACAGCACGGCACGGAAGATCAAACGCTTGCGCGGGCTCTCAATAAGCGGAGAGAGGACTTTGCGGAAGACCTTCTCAAGCTTCTCAGCCTCGCGGTGTTCGCGCTTTTCCGCCGTCTCCAGATAGTGCATAGACGGCCGCAGCCATTTGGAGATGGCCAGATACGGCGTAAAAACGAAGGCAGCAAAGAGCGAGATGGCCATGGCCACCGAGCCGAGGGCGGGGATCGGCTCCATGTAGGGCCCCATCATGCCACTGACGAAGCCCATGGGCAGCAAGGCTGCGACCACCGTAAAGGTAGCGAGGATGGTCGGGTTGCCCACCTCGCGGACGGCGTCCACAGCCGTCTCGTCGTCGGTACGCCCCTCCTCCAGCCAGCGCCGGTAGATGTTCTCGATCACGACGATGGCGTCGTCTACCAGGATGCCGATGGAGAAGATCAGGGCGAAGAGGCTGACGCGGTCAATGGTATATTTCATCACCCAGGCCGCGAAAATGGTCATCAGCAGGACGACAGGGATGACCAGCATGACCACAATGGCGGGGCGCAGGGCGCGGAAGGCGCCCCAGACCAGGAGGAAGACCCAGCCGGTGGCCACGAACAGCTTGAAGATCAGTTCGCTAACTTTCTCGTCAGCCGACTGACCATAGTTACGGGTGATGCTGACCGCGACGTTGTTGGGGATACGCCCCCCCTGGAGTTCCTCAACCTTATCGATGATGGCGTTGGCCACCGTGACGCCGTTGGTCAGCTCCTTCTTGGCAAGGGCGATCGTGACCGCCGGTACGCCGTCCGCGCGCAGCTGGTCGCCCGCCTCTTGTCCCGGGCCGGTATAGAAGGCCACCAGCTCTTTGGCGTCCTCGGGACCCTGCTTGACGATGGCGACGTCGCTCACGTAGATCGGGGTATCGCCCTGACTCCCAACCACCAGGCGGCCGATCTGATCGACACCCTTGAGGAAGGATCCCGTGGTGACCGAGAAATGGGCCCCGCTCGATTCGACGCCGCCCGCGGTGGTCTCGGCGTTGGCCGTTTGCAGCGTCTGAGCCACTTGGTCCAAGCTGATTTGATAGCCGGCCAGTCGCTCGGGCAGGACGTCCACCGTGACCTGCTCGCGCCGGCCACCGACGATGAAGGCATTACCCGTGTCCTTGACCTCCTTGAGAGACTGAAGGACGTCCTGCGCCAAGAGCCGCAGCTGGCCATCGTCCACGTCAGGCATGCCGTCCCCGTCCATGTCCTTCGACCAAAGGGTCAGGGTCACGATGGGGACGTCGTCGATCCCCTTGCTCTTGACCAGCGGCGGCATGACCCCCGGAGGGATCTTGTCCATGTTCGATGCCAGCTTGTCGTTCACCTTGACCAGCGAGGGGCCCATCTGCTCGCCCACGTCGAACTCAACAGTCACGATCCCCTGACCACGCTGCGAGGCAGAGTAGACGTGCTTGACGCCGGGGATCTCGCTGATCATGCGCTCCAGGGGCTGAATGGCCATGTTCGACACCTGCTGTGCCGAGGCCCCGGGGTAGGCCACCATGATGTCGATCATCGGGACCGAGATCTGCGGGTCCTCCTGCCGCGGTGTCGCCACCAGACCCAGCAGGCCCATCATCAGCATCGCCATATAGAAGAGCGGTGACAGCGGCGAGCGGATGAAGAAGCGCGCCGTGCGGCCGGCAATACCGAGGCTCTCGTCCGTGTACTTCGGCGTGCTAACGCCAGGCGGGGACAGGCTGTCGTCTTGGCTCATGGTTCAATCGACCGGATACGGTGTTTGCGGCACGGAGAAGCGGCCCCTTCATCAACGATTCAACTGGGAACCCGGCTGGGGCGGTGGGGGCGACTGATCGGCCCAGCCCGAAGTGACATTGGGCCCTGGGTCATTCACCACTCGCTCCCCGGCACGCAACCCGCTGAGGACAGTCACGAAGCCGTTTGGAACCGGCTCGCCGACACGAATCAGGCGCAACTGTACGTTACCCGCATCGTCGATGACGTAAACCCCGGGGAGACTCCCGTTATACCGAACGGCAGACAGGGGGATGACCGGGTTGGCGCGCTCTGGGGCGTTGAAGTCCGGTACCAGAACCTTGGCGTAGGCGCCCGGCTCCGACACACCTTGGGGGAGGTCGAACTTGACCTTCACCGTGTGGCGCTGCGGATCGGCCATCGGGAAGATCTGGGCCACCCGGATCGGGACCCTGCGGTGATTCACGTCCAGTTCGGCCTGCAGCATCATGCCCTCACGCAGCCCCGGCCGGAGGCGGGCAGGGACATCAACCTCGACCTGGAGGTACTCGATATCGGCAAAGCTAAGCATCGGCTGGCCGGGCTGCACCGTATCACCGACCTCAATGAATTTCTTCACGACCACCCCATCGAAGGGGGCAATGCTGCGGGCGTCGCGCAGCTTGGAGTCCAGCGCCTGGAGCTCCGCCTGGAGGCGAAGCATGCCATTACGTGCCTCCTGGATTTGAGTCCCAGACGCGTAGAGATCCGCCCCCAATTCGGCACCCTGGGAGCGCTCGCCCGTGAAACTCTCCATGGGGCGCGTGAACATCTGGTCGAACAGATTGGGGATCCCCATGCCCCCCGGCGATGTGCGCGACCGCGGCGAGAAGATCTCGCGATTGTACTGGACGCTGGCGTTGCGCAGTTGCGCATCGGCGGTAGCCATCTGGGCGAGCAGGGCGCGTCGGTTGGCCAGGAGTTCTTGGTCGTCGATGGCCACGATCAAGGCCCCTTCCTTGAAAGAATCGCCCTCGATACCGGCCAGGTAGCTCACGCGCCCGGGTAACTGGGCCGCCAGCGTGACTTCTTTGTAAGGGATGACCGTGCCGCCAACCGAGACCGTGGGGGCACCTGACGCCTGCTTGACGACGAACGGCTCCCCCTGGGCGTGGGCGTTTGGTATTGCGAGGGCGACGCCGACGGCACAAAAGAGCGCCGGGACGAGAGACGCGCGATCGAGAGTCGTTCCCATGAGCTTGGTTACCCGCATCAAAATTAGGCCAGACAATGAGTCCGCAGTGGACACCCGAGTCCTGGGCGCGCCGCCAGGGAGTGATAAAGATTGAGCCCGTGGCCCGCTACCGCAGCCACCTGGGGATCCTGCGCCCCTGTCGGGGTGGCCGCAGGCCCGGCCCGGTTTCAGTTTCTCGTTCTATTGTTGTCGTCCTGAAATTAAGACGGCAGTATCTCTAATCGTATCGGCGATTACAAGGCCAGACGACGAATAACATAGTTAAATCAGACGCCTAGAATACCGCCCCAACAACGGCGAGGCGCGCCCCGAACTGCGCCGACCCCAGCTTCTCGCGGCACTCAACCCGTTGAAATGGCGGAGGTCCCCTGCCTGGGGCCGGATTATACGCACAGGCCAGAGGGGTGGCCTAGGGCCGGCGCCCTTGAGCGGCCCTACCACCCCCTCCGCGAACCGTATACCATCAGCGACGAATCATGGGCCGGGCCGCCGGCTCCCTTCGGCCCAGCCCGCCCCACCGAAGGGGGCGGCCCAACGCCCAGACGCCAGGCAGGCATGTCCGGCCAGGCATGTGAGGAATCCCCATGAGCGCGCCGACAGACATCATCGACAAGCGCCTGAAGCAACTGCAGGACCACCTGGAACAGGAGAACCCGGTCCTGCTCGACGCCGTCAAGGGCTTCCGCGACCTGGACCGAGTCGCCCAGGGCATGGGCCTCCTGGCGAAGAACGAGTCCTTCACGACCCAGATCCCCTGGTGGCCCCTCATCTCGATATTGGGCACCTTCTCCGCGGGCAAGTCCACCTTCATCAACCACTTCCTGGGCCACGCTCTGCAGCGCACCGGCAACCAGGCGGTGGATGACCGCTTCACCGTCATTTGCTACAGCCATGGCGACAGCGGGCAGGCCCTGCCCGGCGTCGCGCTGAACTCCGACCCGCGCTTCCCCCTCTACCAAATCTCCAAGGATCTGGAGACCGTGGCCATGGGCGAGGGCGAGCGCATCGACGCCTACCTCCAGCTCAAGGTCTCCCCCAGCGAGCGGCTGCGCGGGCGCATCCTGATCGACTCGCCCGGCTTCGACGCCGACGCCCAGCGTGATGCGACCCTGCGCATCGTGGACCAGATCATCGACCTCTCGGACCTGGTCCTGGTCTTCTTCGACGCGCGCCACCCGGAGCCGGGGGCCATGCGCGACACCCTCCAGCACCTGGTGGGCGGGACCATGAACCGCGCCGACTCGGGCAAGTTCCTCTACATCCTCAATCAGATCGACGCCACCGCCCGGGAGGACAACCCGGAGGACGTGGTCGCCGCCTGGCAGCGGGCCCTCGGGATGCACGGCCTGACCGCCGGGCGCTTTTACACCATCTACAGCCCGGACGTGGCCAACAGCATCGACGACCCGGCCAAGCGGCTGCGCTTCGAGACCAAGCGCGACGGCGACCTCAAGGAGATCCATGGGCGCATGGAGGGGGTTGAGGTCGAGCGCGCCTACCGCATCGTCGCCACCCTGGACAAGACCGCCAAGGACATCCGCGAGCGGGCTGTGCCCATCCTCAGCGAGGCCGTGGCCCGCTGGCGCCGCCGCACGCTGATTCTGGACGCCGTCGTTTTTGGCCTGCTGCTGGCCCTCTTTGAGTATTGGAGCATCAGCAGCGGGCACTGGAAGGGACTGTCCTACGAGCCCGAATGGCTCGAAACCCTCAAGACGGTTCGGTACGGCCCACAGATCCTCGCCGGCCTCCTGGCCGCCATCGGCATCGGCGCTCACTTCGGAATCCGCCGCCTGGCCGCCCTCACCGTCCTGCCCTGGGTGCGCCGGCGCGCCGCGTCCGAAGACCTGCGCGGGGACCTGGTAGCGGCCTTCCGGGCCAATACCGGCAAGCTGCACTCAGTCCTCCTCGGCGGCCTGGTCGGTTGGGGGCCAGGGGCACGGCGCCGCCTGGAGAACGTCCGCGAGGAATGCGACGCCTACGTCCAGACCTTAAACGATAGCTTCACCAACCCGTCGGGCCGTCACCCGACGGCCACCGCAGGCACAGCGCCACCGGCGGCCCAGTCGCCCCTAGGGACCTAACCGGGAGGCATGCCGGCGTGGGCACCGGCCAAGCCCGGGCCTGGCCGGTGCCATCGATGCTGTCGACCCGGAGGTCATCTTCCTCGGTGAGGGTCTTTCCAACCTCGCGCACTTGTACGACGTGATCCCGGCGCTGCTCGGGCGTAACACTCCTCCGGCGCCCAAGGCCCCTCTCACCTTCCCGACCCTTGCCGGACTTTGGCAGGGTCCTGACTCGGCGCCGGGGGAAGCCGGTGGTGTTGCGTGAACCTGCGCCCCGCTTTCCTTTACACTTGCGCGATGTCCAAAGCCAAGAAAAAGACCGACGGCGGCTCGACCATCGCCCTGAACAAAAAAGCGGGCCACGACTACCACATCGAGGAGCGTTACGAGGCGGGGATTGCCTTGCTCGGGTGGGAGGTCAAGGCCCTGCGCGCAGGCCGCATCCAGCTCAAGGAGAGCTACGTCAAGATCCTCCATGCCGAGGCATTCCTCCTCGGCGCCCATGTCTCCCCCCTCCCCACCGCCTCGACGCACATCAACCCGGACCCTGTGCGAACCCGCAAGCTGCTGCTTCAGCGCGCCCAGCTCAATAAGCTCGTCGGCCTCACGGAGCGGGCCGGCTACACCCTGGTGCCAACGGCGATGTACTGGAAACACGGCCGCGCCAAGCTCGAGATCGGTCTCGCCAAGGGCAAGAAGCTCCACGACAAACGCGCCGACGAGAAAGACAAAGACTGGCAGCGCGAAAAGCAGCGCATCTTTAAGCAACACTGACGACCCCCAGCCGTCGCTATTCACCCCTGGCTCGGCGCCCGCGGCCCCGTTGTGACGCTCGGCGTCAATTCCGGCCCCTGCGCGGCGTCGCGGCCCGACGCGCGCGCCGATAACGCCAGCCACAGGCGCCCTGGGCGGGGACGGCCTACGGCATCGAATATGCCTCGCCTAATTCAAGATGGCCGAGGTGCCGCTTGAGCCCCGTGAGGCATCCCAAATGAAAACCGACTCATTAAAGATCGCCACGCAAGAGCCCAGACCCGAAGGGCTGTGCCTTGACCGCAAGACCCAGGGGATCCTGTCTCACCAACGGCTTCGGGCCGAGAATCGGGCCTTCTCTGGCAGCGGCGGCGTGAGTCAGAACAACCGCCAGGACGGCTTCACCCCCGCCTACCTCGACACTCGGACCGGCATCGCCCTGCCCTCACGGGACGCCAACGGAATCCCGGCCCCGATTCATGTCCTCGATGGCCTCCCAGCCCATTGGGTGTTGGACCGCGACGCGCGGGGCCGGGTCCTGGCGGCGCGTCCGGAGGTCATCGCTGGTTTTCTCCGCGATGGTCGCTTCTATACCCGGGAAGAGGCCGCGGCCCTGGCCGTCCACTAGAGCACGAGACTGAATATAGCCACCCTCATGGGTCGCGGCGCACCACCTGCGGTTCCTCAGGTCCAGTTAGCCAAGCGGATCAAGCTCGCAGGACGCCGGAACCCTTAACTCCGGCAGCCGTCTGTGGCACCGCGCCCCAGCCCATCCATCAGCCCGGCTCGGACCAGGTCACAACCCCGGTGTAAGCGGTCACCAGAACCATAATGCCGAAGGCGATCCGATACCAGGCGAACAGCGTGAAGTCATGCCGGCTGATGTACCGCAGCAGACCCCGCACGGCTAGGAAGGCAGACACGAAAGACGTCACGCCACCCACCAGGAACAGCGGTAGGTCATCCAGGCTCAGCACCTCGCGATGCTTGTACACATCATAGAAGGTCGCGGCGAACATGGTCGGGATGGCCAAGAAGAAGGAGAACTCAGTGGCGACCCGCCGTTCGAGCCCAAAGAAAAGCCCCCCAATGATGGTGGCCCCGGAACGCGAGGTCCCGGGGATGAGGGCCAAGGACTGGGCAAACCCAACCTTCAAGGCATCCCTCCAGGTCATGTCGTCTATGCTGTAGACCGTTACCTGGTGGTCCCGCCGCTCCGCCCACAGGATCAGTAGGCCGCCGACGATGAATGCCGTAGCCACCGTAATCGGATTAAATAGATAGGTCTTGATGTAACCGGCCAACATCAGCCCCAGCACAGCCGAGGGTAGAAAGGCGATGACCACGTTCAGGGCAAAGCGCCGGGACCCGGGCTGCGAGGGGATGCCTAGCAGGACCTCGGCAATCTTGACGCGGTACTCCCAAACCACGGCAAGGATGGCCGCCAACTGAATGGCAATCTCGAAGACATGTGCCCTCTGATCATTAAAGTCCAGTAGGTCACCCGCAATGATCAGATGACCGGTACTGGAGACGGGCAGGAATTCGGTCAGCCCCTCGACGACGCCGAGGATTGCTGCTTTCACAAGGAGGATGGTGTCCAATTAAAGGGGCCCGGGGAGTAAGGGTTGGTGATTATACCCGGCCGACGGGCCACGCGGGCTTCCCAGAGCCTGGGTCAGTGGCCTTTTTGCCGGGCAATCTGTCGCCCGACCCAAAAATGCCAAGAGGGCGACCCATACAGATTGCGCAACCTACCGTAGACACTGCCGATGGCGATGCTGCTGAGCACCACGCGAAGGTCCGTGAGCAGGCGGCGAGAGGAGCGCCGCCGCCCAGTTCAGGGCGATATTCGAGGACCTCAGCCGACTGGGTGGACCGCCCAACGACTAGCCGTGTCCGGGATTTCATCAAGGACGGTCCCCTCTGCTCTCGCGACCAGAACAGGCAGATCCCCATTGGTGACAACCGCCCCTATCCGCCGGAAAGCCCCAGAATAATTTCACTGTTTGCACCATACGGAGAACCGAACCTGCGGAATTGCGAGGTCAATCGTTCGCACCGATGCCCCCGCAGCGCCCTGACCGCCCAACGGATCTATCTGGACTGCGTGACGGATCTGCTGCACCGTTCTTGACTTTGGAGCGGTTTACACCAAAGATAATAACGATGCTCCAATTGGGGGCATCGCAGAGTCAAGAACAATGCAACCTGAAGCGGAGATTTGACGTGGAATACACGAACCTGAGCGTCGACGAGATTCGGCAACAGTTGGCCCAGATCGAGCAGAGTAAGGCGGACCTCGAGATCGCCCTGGAGCGTCGCCGCCAGGAGGCCAAGGTAGAAGTCGCCCAGCAGGTTCGGGACCTCATCCTGCATAATGGCTATGAGATCAATGAGATCCTGCCGTTGATCTCTGTGCGCAGACGACGGGGGCAAGCCGTGAAGAAGGCGGCAACCAGCCACCAATACGCCCGCTATGCCGACCCGCAAAACCCAGCGCACGTCTATGTTCGCGGCGTCATTCCCGGCTGGATGAAGCAACGGATGCAAGAGCAGGGCTATGATCCCAGCTCGAAGCAGGACCGCGAGGCATTCAAGGCCAATTACCTCACCGCGCTCGATAGCTGAGGGTACCTTCCGGCCGGAACTGCAGGGGCCATGGTTTCACGGCCCCATCCGTTCGGCGGTCAGGCTTCGATCGGAGGACTGCCAAGGCGCCGGCAGTGATTGAGTCTCGACCACCCCTCCCGGCGCAGGCCGGGGCGAGGGGGGGTTGGGCGGGCTCCAGTATGGGCTTGCCGCAGGGTTGAGCGGACTCCCGCCAGCACCGCGGTCAGTCCTTCGGGACCAGATCGCGGTAAGCGTGCCAGGTAGCATGCCCAACAAGAGGCATGGCCACCAGCAGACCGATATAGAAAGTCACAATCCCAACTCCGACGAACATAACTATCAGGCAGGCCCAGAGGGTCATCGCCTGCCAGTTCACGCGTACGGCCTCGACACTTGTCCGCATGGCCGTCATGACGTCGGTGTTGCGATCCATGAGCATTGGGACCGCGATGGCGCTGATCGCGAAGGTGAAGCTTGCAATGATCCCGCCGGCGATGATGCCGGAGAAGACGAACGCGGGACTGTTGCCGGACAGGAATACCGCCGGGATGAAGTTCTCCCAGGTTGGCACAGGCCGATCATAGAGCAGGGCGAACAGTAGCAGGCCCGCCAGCATCCACACCAACAGGACCATGACGAGCACCAAGGCCATGGCCCCGAGCTGGACCTCGTTGCGCCTCCATGCCTCGATGGCGTGGCAGAACCTCAACTCGCTACCCTTCTCCAGATTCTCGCTGATCTGGTAAAGGCCGATACCGAGCAAAGGCGCGACCAGGAAAAAGCCGGCGGCCAAGGGCGGGATGATGAAAAACATGTTCTCTGCCACCAGCCCTAGGGTCAGGAGATAGCTCAGCAGGACAAAGAACGCGCCGTACAGGAGGCTGTAGCGCGGGGCTCGGATCACGTCGTTCCAACCCTTGGCAAGCCATTCCCATGGGTTGTCGAAGGTGATGCTGTTAACCCGGGGACGGGCGCCCGGTCGGGTATCGTGGTCGGCGGTCGCGGCTTGTGCCATGTTGGTATCCTCCGTTGGTCTGTTGTGGTTAGGACTGGGGTACGGCCACACGGGCCAGGGCCGCAAAGTCTCGCGCCATCATAGTCGTGTCGTGAGGCGTGCTGAAGATCGCGGCCAGCCGCCCATCGGGGTCGATCAGGTAGATGGACGCCGAGTGGTCCATGGTGTATCCGAGGGCACTCTTCGGGTCGTCTACCCGAGCGTAGAGGCCACCGAGGTCGCGGGTCAGCGCCCGCAAGACCTCAGTGGACCCAGTCGCCCCAAGGAACCCCGGATGGAAGTGACGGACATACTGGGCAAGCCTCTCAGGGGTGTCGCGCTCCGGGTCCACGGAGATCAACAGGAATTGCGGCCCCTGCCCCCCCGCCGCCGCGCCTAGCTGGCGCTGGAGTGCCACGAAGGTCGCCATCGTCATGGGGCAGACGTCGGGACAGGTCGTATAGCCGATGGCCGCAAAGGTCCATTGGCCGCGTAGACTCGCCTCGGTCATCTCGCGCCCGTCCTGGTCTGTCAGGGCGAAGTGAGCCAGACGCTTTGGCTGAGGCAGCGCGGTCCCGGCCTGGAGCTGGGCCGCCGGGGCGCCCGAACCAGAGGTTCGCTTGGCGGACCAATCCGCGCCGAACCACAACCCAGCGAACGCCGCAGCTAGGGCGACCGCGACGGAAATGACTGCGGCCGCCCCAGGGCGGATCGAGGCTCCCGCGGTCATCGCGCACCCCGAGTCTGGGAAAGACCGGCGGCGTCGGCGCTGTGTGATAAGGCCACGCCCTGTCGGTGCAAGGCGTGCACCAGGGTCAGCACCGTGAGCAGAAGCCAGGCGGCCCCACCGTTGTGGGCCACTGCCAACCCCAGGGGCAACTGCCCAAGTACGCTTGCGATACCAAGACCCACCTGAAGCACGAGCGCGGCGGCCAGGGCCATAGCCAGGCGGCGATGCACCCCCGCCCCGGCCCGACGCACCAGGACTAATGCCAGCCCGCCGAGATACAAAAGAACCGCCAAGGCGCCGGCACGGTGGGCCAGGTGTATCGCCGTGCGCGCGGGGCCGTCCAGAACGCCGCCTTCGTAGTCCACCCCGACCGGGCGCCATAGACTGAAGCCGTCCGCAAAATCGGCCCTCGGCCACCACTCGCTGCCATGGCAGGTGGGGAATTCCGGGCAGGCCAGGGCGGCGTAATGCGTGCTGGTCCACCCACCGAGCAGGATCTGAAGGCAGACCAGCCCGAGCCCCAGCCAGGCCCAGGGACGCAGCCCTTCCACAGCCGGCGACAACGGGGCCACAAAAAGCCCCCCCTGGCGCAGGGTCAGCCACCATAGAAGGGCCGCTGTCCCCAGCCCGCCCGCCAAATGGAGGGTCACGATGCTCGGGTTGACTAGCAGCGTCACAGTCCACATCCCCAACAGGCCCTGAAAGACGACCAGCGCGACCAAGAGGGTCGGCAGACCAACAGGCAGGCCCGAGCGCCGCCCGACCCAAGCCAGGCCCGCCAGGACCAGGATGGCCAGTCCAAGCCCGCTAGCCAGATAGCGGTGCACCATCTCCTTCCATGCCTTACCCGTGTGTACCGGACGGTCAGGGTATGCGGCGTTGGCCGCGGCTACCGTGTCAGGATGGCTGGGGGCGGCCAGACGGCCGTAGCACCCCGGCCAGTCCGGACAACCCAGCCCAGCGTGGGACAGGCGGACATAGGCCCCCAGCATCACCACGGCCAATGCCAGAACCGTTGCAAAGGCGGCAAAGGCGGCAAATCTGCTTCGCTTCAAGTGGGGGCTCTCCTAGAATACGCGGTTCGACATCATCAGGGGCGGATAGGCATGGCGGATCATAAAGCGTCATTAGGTGCGCACGACGGTGCGGACACGAGGCGCGACGCCCTCCGGCTGGCAAGGGCCTGGCTCGCCCTCGGGGTCCTGGCCCTTGCACTGGCCGGGGTCTTCGCCATCCTGCTGGTCCTGGCACGATCCCCAGGGCTCGCCTGGCTCTTTCCCACCCAGGACTTCTTCCGCACCGCCCTGGTGGTGCACGTGGACCAGTCAATCCTGATCTGGTTCCTGGCCTTCGCCGGGGTCATCTGGGGCCTCGCCCCCGGCGTCCGTCCGGCGCCTTCGCGGCTTGGACTGGTCGCAGCGACCGTCGGCTGCCTCCTGGTCGCCGCCTCCCCCTTTCTCGGGGCCAGCACACGTGAGCTGAACAACTATGTCCCCGTGTTGGATGCCCCCGTCTTCTTCTGGGGCCTCGGCCTTGTTGCCCTCGGCAGCCTGCTGCAGGTCGCCGCCTATCTCCAATACTCGCTGACGAAGATCCGACTTGCCGACCCCATTGCCGTCGGAAGCGCCACAGCCGCTGCCGCAACCCTGATCGCCGCAGGGTCCCTCGCCTGGTCGTGGCTCGACCTGGCCAGGGCTGGCACCGGGATCTCCTACGAACTCCTGTTCTGGGGGCCCGGTCACGTCCTCCAGTTCGTCTACACCCAGATCATGCTGGTGGCGTGGATCTGGCTCGCCCGCGACCTGGGACGCCCCTTGGCCCTGCCCGACCGATGGCTGTCGGGATTACTGATCCTCGGCGTCCTGCCCCTGTTTGCCGTCCCGATCATCCACGCCCTGTATCCGCCGGGCACCGGGGAAGCCCGGCTCGCCTTTACCCGCCTGATGCAGTTCGGCAACGGCCTAGCCGTGGTCCCGCTCGGCCTGCTCCTGGCGGTCACCCTGATCCGCCGCGGCACCTCGCGGCCGGACGTTGCGCTGCTCCCTCAGTACCGGGCACTGGCCGCGTCCTTGACCCTGTTTGCCGCTGGCGGGGTGCTGGCGGTGGCGATTTCCGGGGTCAACACCATCATCCCGGCCCATTACCATGGCTCCATCGTCGGCGTGACCCTGGCCCTGATGGGGCTGACCTACCACCTGCTCCCCGCCCTGGGCCTAGCCCGCCCCGCTAACCGGATGGCGAGGGTGCAACCCTGGATCTACGGCACCGGGCAGTTGTTGCACATCGGCGGGCTGGCAGTCTCGGGGGCTATGGGCATCCAGCGCAAGACCGCCGGGGCCGCCCAAGGCCTCGATACCTGGGGAGCCAAGGCCGCCATGGGGGTCATGGGCATTGGAGGCATCCTGGCGGTCATTGGCGGGATTCTCTTCGTTCTGGTAGTGATCCGCGCCTTTGCCGCCCGGCCCCGACCCTGACTCTCCCTAGAACATCGGCATTAGGTAATGGTCCGCCAGCAGCACCCCGAACAACCACATCGGGTACCGGATGGAATACAGGAAGGTGGGCATCGCGTGCCGGTCCCCGTCGCTCATCCAGAGACGCAGGGCAAAGTAGACGAAGC
>JBFZCW010000201.1:0-27829 GCA_041307765.1 Chromatiaceae bacterium | reverse complement strand
GCAACCCGTCGAGGTCCGCCAGATCGTGGACCCAGAGGTCCGCTCGGGCGCCCCGCTCCTCGCAGGCCCGCCGTACCTCCCCGAGCCGCCCCGCATCGCGTCCCTGGAGGATGAGGGTCGTGCCGGGGGCCGCATAGGCGCGAGCCAGGGCGGCACCGATGCCGCCGGAGGCACCGGTAATGAGGACGCAGGCCGGCGGCGCACGCCTGCGCATCAACGGGCACCCAGTGAACCGTCTGCGCACGAACCCAAGGACGCGTATCGACCAAACCCGTGCAGCACGCGCCCATGAACGCGGCCCACCGGCCCGACATGACCGGCCACATGAACAGGGTTGCGTGTTACCTCACGATGTTTGTTCCCATTCATTCGCGGACCTAACTCCTTCTTCGGCAAGAGAACGCCGGTGAGCAGCCGTTCGGTCTTGGCCTAGACGGCTGTCGGACCAGGGACTCCCGCGCCGCAGAACGCCCCATGGTGGCCAGATCTTCGCCCCTCGCCCCGTCCTAAGACGGACGCCCAAAGCGGTCGAACAGGTCATCCAGGGGCGACCGATCCGCCAGCATGCGCCGGCAACCGCTGACCGCCATGGCGATGCCATCCCGGGTAAAGAAGTCACCGTTCACCTGGGTGGCATGGACCACCGTATTGCGGAAGGCACGGAACAGCGCCGGGTCCGGGGGCGTCGGGTCCCGCCAGAACGCATCCAACCCGGCCCTGCTGGTCAGCCCGGGGAGGTCGTAGATGGCCGAGGCCAATGCCTTCGTCGGGCGCCCCTGGTGTAACGCGGAGAGACCGACGGTGCTGTTGACCACCACGACGCCCGCCGCGTGCTGAAAAAGGGTGGGGAGATGCCCACTTTCTACATAGTGGACCCGTTCGCGCAGGTCCAGCTCCATGGCCAAGCCGGCAATGTGCCGGCGATAGGGGAAAAGGCCGGTATCCAGAGGGTGGTTCTTGATCAGGATCTCGGCCCCTCGGGGGGCGTGCCACGCGAACGAGGTCAGCACCAGGTCGATCACGTCTACCATGTGTCTATACGGGGAATGGTGCACGACCTGCGCATCGCCATTGAGCTGTAACGGCAGAACGAATAAGCGGCGCTTGCCCGCCAGCACCCGATGGATAAGCCGCCGCTCGCTGCGTTCCCGCACCGGCAGCTGCGCAAAGCGGCGGGTCCAGCCCGCATACTCCAGAGCGGCATGCTTTGGGCGGTGGGTCCGGTACTTTGGATAGGTCAGCGGATTCATGACATTCGCGAGGCGATATGCGATGTCCTGCGCCGCCCGCACTGGCAACGGGACATGAACCGGCCGGCCGTCGCCGTAGTCTGGCAGCGCGGCATTGACGGTCAGGTACCAATGCGGGTCACGCGGTAGGGCGGAGTGTCCATTGACCCCCCCGCGCTCGCAGGTAATCCAGTTTGGCCGGACATAACCCTCCTCGAAGACGTGGACCCTTGCCCCGAAAGCCCTGGCCACCCCGATCGCCAAGCGGTGGATCGGCCGTTGATCGCCGAACAGGATCAGGTCCGAAAAGCCATGGATCTGGAAGCGCGATTCGAGGAAGGCGCCCAGCCCCTGAAGGCTATGCCGGAAGCTCCAGGCCGGGCGTTGGCCCCAGAGGACGGCATCCCCGGCACAAAAATTGATGCGATGCACCGCGTCACCATCTGCCCGCAACCGGTCGGCCAGACGCGTAAAGAAGGGGCTCGCCAGTCCTTGCAGAAACAGGAACGAACGCGCTCGACTCATCGGACGCCGACGACCCGCCGCAGGACAATTCGGAAGACCTTGCGCCACCAAGGTACCCCGCCTCCGGTGCGTGCGCGCCAGGCGCACAACTCCGCGAGGGCGTCCTCGGGCGTCGTCAGATTCCCCGTCGCGAGGCTTAAATAGCGTGGATAAAGGATCAAGGCTCCGGCCACTAGTTGGTCTAAGGTGAGCCGACGGGACCTGCGCGCCAACGGGGCCAGATCCTGGGTCAGACCCCAGCCCGAATAAAAGGGTTGGCCGTAGCAGGTCACGGGCTTGTCGCGCAAAAGGGCCTCGAAACCTGCCAGCGACGTGAGCACATGGACCTCGTCCACCGACGGAAACAGCGCCCCCATCGAAACCTCGGTCACCCGCTCATTAGCCACATCGAGGGCATGATCCTCGCCCTCGCCCGGTGCCCGGAGGCGAGCTAGGACATCGGGATGCGGCTTGTAGAGGATGTAGGCGTCCGGATTCGCAGCCCGAACCGCCCGCAACAACGCCATATTCGTGCGCACCCCAGGGGCTCCATAGGCCAGAGAGGCGTCAGTCTCGACCTGCCCCGCCACCAGGATGACGCGGCGCGCGTTTGCCGGCCGTTGCCATGTGGAGCCACCCAGATTGTACTTGGTCAACCCGCTTGCCACGATGGACTCGCGGAGGAGCCGTGCCCGTTCCACGAGATCGAAAGGGAACTCTCCCTCGCCCAGGATCACCTCCAGGTCCGATGGGCAACGAGCGTCGTAGTACATGCCGCGCCCATCGATGACCCAGGATGCAGGCCGAATCAGGTCTGCGCCCAGTCCCACTGAGCGCAGGAAGCCATCTTCCAGTCGCAGCAGACGCACGCCATCGGCCAACGGCCCACGGATCGGCCGGTAGCCCCATACGGCCAGGGTCGCGCCAGGTGGAACCTGATCGACCCGGTGCACGAAGATCACCCGGCATCCAGCCAGAAACCCCCGCACCGGCCCCTTCTTCCAAAAAGAGAACCCCAGGGCATAGATGGGCCTTCCAGGCCTACCGCACACCGCGGGAACTCGGTGTGCGGATCTGCTCGATGAATGCATCAACCTTCGCGAAATGACTCTCCCACCCGGGGGCCGCAAACCGCTCGATTCTCTCCCGTTGAGCCAACCTAGGTGCACTTCCCGGATAGGAATACGCCTCGATGACCTCTCGCCAGCGCCGACCATCCAGGGGATCAATGTATTCGGGCACATCTCCCGCAATCTCCTCGAAGACCGGCAGATCGCTCGCGATGACCGGAACCCCCAAGGACAGCGCCTCCACTAGGGGCATCCCATAGCCCTCGGCGAAGGAGGGAAATAACAGCGCCTGCGCATGGTGCAGGTAGGTGACCAACTCCTCATCCGAGCACCCGGAGTGCTCGAGCACGACGCCGCGAAGGGGCTCGCAACGCTCGAGCATGTCCACCACATTTTCACACTCCCATCCGCGCTGGCCGATAACCACGAGCCGCGGCGCGGCCGGGCCGAGGTCTTCGACGATGTGCCGCCAGACGTGCAGCAGCAGCCAATGATTCTTGCGCGGCTCAATGGTGCTGAGGATGACAAAGTAGGGCTCTTCTACCGGACGCGGGCCAGGTTTGGTGGCATGGAGACCGGATGCCAACAGGGCCGCTACCGCGGGCGGCAGGGGCTGGCCCGTATCTGCCGCGTAGGCCCGAAGGTCTGAAAGCGTGGCCTCGGAATTGGTGACGATGCCACTTGCGAGGCTGAGCATATTGTCAACGCGTGTCCGATGGCGTTGACCTTCGCCGGGACGGCAATACTCGGGATGGGATACCGGGACTAAGTCATGGATGAGGAACAATAGGTTCGCCCGCTGCTGCGCCAGCATACGCGCATAGCCAGGATGCTCCAGGCCGCTGTGCCCAGTATTGATCAGCAGTCTGCCAGGCCTCCCGGGTCGGCCCAACGCCGCACGGATGCCTCCGGCAATGATCGCCCGGGTGCCCCGTGCGCAGCGCTCGGTGGGACAGAGCAACCGCCGGAAGAGGCGCTCGGACGCGTTGGGGGACAGTTCGAAGCCCTGCCCCCCCCAGCGGACCATCGCTCGAGCCCTGTGGCCGTAGTGCGCAACATAGGCCAGCCCCACGCGGTCGACCCCTGTCGGCAAGCGTCCGGCCATGAACCGTGCGACCAAACGGGTTACGTCGAGCAGCAGGTCTCGCACCAGTCAATCCTTTTGCGTACGGCCGGGGGGGCTGCACTCCTGGTCCTGCAGAGCGGCCAGCCTCACCCGCCCACGACTGCAGCGGCCCCCGGATACCCAGACGATACGACGCCAGCAAACCCTCATTGCGAAACGGCATTACCGACGTTCACCAGCGGATAGATCACCGCGACGATGAGATTAAAGAACTTCTGCAGCTCCGCGGCCGTCGCGTTGGAAACGTAGAGCACATCCTTGTTCTGAATCGGAAAGCTCTGGGCCGCGAAGAAGGTCGCCGGATCTTTCAAGTTGACGCGATAGATCACCGCAACCTTGCCGTCCGGGGTAGTGACCGGCGGGACCGGCCAATCCAAGGCCCCCAGACTCTCAAACCTGAAGATGAAGGCCCCGCTTGCCCGGGCCCGATTGTCAATCAGCCCACCCGCCCGCGCCAGGGCCTGGGTAAGCGAGATACCCTGCGCCTCGAAGTTGATTTCCTCGTTCTTGCCGGTCGCCCCGAGCACCGTAAAGCTCAGCGGCTGGTAGAGGGCAGCGATCACATCCCCGGGCTGGAGCAGGATGTTCTGGCGGGGGTCCCGAACAATAGTCTCCAAGGGCAGTGCATGCACCTGGTTTCCGCGGGTGACCTGAAGCGTCACCTTGTTCAGCGGCTGGCGCAGGCCGCCCGTCGCTGCCAGCGCGTCCAGCAGCCGTTCCCCACGAGCGGTCAAGGGGACTCGGGCACTGTTCGTTACCTCGCCCACCACCGTGACGTCCGCGGTCGTGTTCCGCGTCAGCCGGACCAGGGCCTGAGGCTGATTTGCCTTGCCTCGCAGGCGCTCTATGATCTCCGATTCGATCTGTTTGGTGGTCTTGCCGGCAACGGGTACTTGCCCAATGAAGGGCAGACCGATGGTGCCGTCCGAGCTGACCATCTGCTCAGGGAAGGTCGCGGCACTTGCGGTCGCCGGGGCGGCGCTGGGGGCCACAGACCCGCCCCCGAACAGCATCCCGGGAGGCGCCTCCCAGACGGTCACCTCAACCACGTCGCCAGCGCCAATGCGCCCCGCGCGCTGCCCCTTGGAACCCAGGGTCTCCGAAAACAGGCTCTGCCTTTGGCCCGCCAGCAACCGCCGCGCGACCGCATCGGTAACATCGACAAGCTGAATGCCGGAGGTCGCAGGATCGGCCCCGGATGCCTCGACCTCCCCGGTACTAGGGCCGGAAGAGGCCAGCCACTCCGGCTGACCCGCACACCCGGCCAGGGCGATCACGAGCATGCAAAAGACAGGCAAGCGGCGGATGGGTACCCAGCCCAGGATCGCACCAGTCCCAACAGGCCTCCGCTTGACCGTCGCAATACCCCAAGCGCACATAGACTACCTCAAGACGGGGAAGCGCCCGCGACGCGATCCCTAGAATGACCTGATCCGGCATAGATGCGCCGGCGCCTCGCCGGAGGCGAGGGTACCGGCGCCGACTTTCGGCAAGCCAGAACGGCTTGCGACTCACTGTCTTGCTCCGCCGACGAACCAGGAACGGTCTTGGAGCCGATGAACAGGTCGGGAGAACGGATCGGCAAGCCGATGACGGCGGTCGAGCGGCAATGGCGCGCCGAGATGTCCAGATCCCCCGGCTCCAACCCCAAATCCAGACCGCACGACTATACCAGACTTCACCCACCGGGGCGCTCCACCCCACGCCAGCGGAGCCCGGCGGACCCGACTCACCCACGACCTACTGCCTTGACAGGGCATCCGGCACGGAGCCCGCACAGTGGAACCTTTCACTCCGCTGCCTGACGTCAAAGGTCCTTTGTTCACCGCCGCAGCCCGAGATTAGCCTACGCTTCGCATCGACCGAGGTCCAGCAGCCTCCTATCGTCCGCGATGACAGTGCAGAATCGAACCGCCTTAAATGCTTCGTCCCTCCGGCATGGCGCAACCCTCCCGCTATCGGACGCAGGCGCGACAACGACCGTAACCAAAGTATGGCGTTGCGGAATCGAGGCCGGCCGCTCCATTGCGAGGCTGAAACCGCCCACCGCAAGATTCGCCCAGCTCTTCTGCTGCACCCCATTGATCTGCAGGGTAATGGCAATGCCATCCAAGAAAGAGCCGTCAGCACCGTTGCGAGCAATAATCTTTCCTTCTACGAATAGATTTCGAGTTGGACAGCCCTTTGGCAACACCAGCCGCGCACAGCCGTCTATCCATGGGTATCGGACGGCAAGATGACTCCCTCCGTATCGGTTGGCACGATCCCAGTGGAACCCCTGAGCCGACATCGCAGGCAACTGACCCGCAATTGGACCCTCAGCGTCGAGGATTTCGTGCCACCGCATATCCTCCCTGTGGCAGACGCTTTTCGCCAGAATACCAGAGACCGCATGCGGAGCTGTGCCGAATGCATCGGTCAAGGAAAAATCAGTGATGACCTGACGGCTACCGTCATCGGTAGCCGATGCCAGTAACTGCATCCACGCGCTTTGCGTTTCCCGCTGAATCACCGCCCGCCATTTATCGAACAGCAGCCGACTGTTTCTTTCGTTCCTTTCCCGATTCTCGGCAGTCACGCTCCGGGTCAAGCTGACGTGATGCCTGACCCGGCTCTCGGTTGCGACGTATGCGTACTTGCGGTGCATGCGAAGCTTCAGGCAAAGGTCAACATCTTCCCCGCCGTTCACGTATCGCTCGTCGAAGCCGCCGACTGCAATAAAGTCCCTTTTCGAAACGAGGCAGCACGCCCCGGTGACCGCAAACACGCGCACAAGGCTTGGACCCGCGCGCGGCAATGCGCGGATGTGTTCGACCTTTGAAAGGTGATTGACCGCTATGCCCGCATGATCGACGATGTCGCCATCCATCCGGAACTGAATATTCCCAACGATGCCTGCATTACCGGATGGTGAACACAGAGCTTCGAGCATTGGCTCCAACCAGCCTTGAAGCAATACCAGATCATTGTTCAGAAGCCCTAGTATGCTTCCTTTGGCAACCTCCGCGGCGCGATTATTGGATTTGGCGTATCCCATATTCGCGTCGTTGAAGATCGGTCGAATCCGGCGATCTGTGAGCTGACTTAGCCACGCCCTGGTTCCATCGTTAGATCCATCATCCACGACAATCGCCTCGAAGTCGAGGTCCTTTGGTACCGATCCGAGCAACGAATCGAGCATTACTTTGGAGTGCTCGACATGATTAAATAGCGGAACGATAAAGGTAATCTTCGGGTTAATCACCGCCACCCATCTCTTTGGCAATCACGCAGAACGATCCGGGCGTTCCGCCGCCCGCCCCAACGAGACTATGCCGCGACGACAAGGGGTTTGCGTTCGGTGCCGGATCGGAACAAACCAGCACGGTATCGACAAACCAGTCAAGCCGGTGCGGGCCGAGAATGGTGACCGAGGGCGTTGGGGTTGCGGTGTTAGGACCACGCGGGAACTGTCTACCCTCGGCTGTATCGCCGACTGAGCCGTCGCGGCCCCAGGAATCGCGGCGCGGCATGTAACGGTGGCGATAGTGCGGGCTGGAGGCCCCAAAGGCCCAGCAGCCCGATCAGACCACAGGCAGCGCCACCACAGACAGCTTCACCGAGCGCACTCGGATCGCCAGGTGACGCCGATCGTCCGAGCCTCGGTCGGCCGGCGATACCACCTCGGGAAACTCGAGCTTCAGGCACCATTTGCCGTCGGCGGGCAGGTCGTCCGCGGGGAATTGCCCCTTTAGCAGGGCCGGGTAGCGCTTTCCCTCCCGCGCAAGGGAGACGGGCGTATCGTTCATGTAGGCCCGTAGACCATCGAGGATCTCTGGCTTCATAGCGTCCGCTACCTCGATCTGAACCTCATACCGGCCAAGCCCGAGAACGGGAAGGTTAATGGTACTGACCCGTTCCGGTCCCGCCCAGCGCCCATCCGCCTCCGGGTAATACCAGTTTTGTCCGTCAACGTCCCCCCGCAGGTCGAATCGGATCTCGACAGGCGCCATCGGGCCCCACGGCTGACCGAGTTCGGAAGCCCCGACGGGATTCGCCGGCACCGCCGCAGACAACTCCTGGCAGCGCAGAAAGTAGGTTTCCAGTTCCTCCTGCACCGCATACAACTGCCTCAGCATATCTTCGTTATCCTTGACCAGGTGGGCGTTGAGGCCTTCCTCCTCGGTAACTGCAGCCTGCGCCATCGCTAAGGCGTCACGCTGCGATTGCAGCTCCACTTGCAACGCATGCAGCCGATTTTGCAGGCCTTCATTGTCCTTGACGAGATAGGAGTTCCGGTCTTCCTGCTCGGCGACCGCAGCCTGCGCCATCGCGAGGACGTCGCGCTGGGATTGCAGCTCCCGATCCAGATCGGCGCAGCGTCGCTCGCAGTCAGTCAAGGCCGCAACCTCCTGCTGCAAGCGGGTGAGCTCGCCCGACTGCCGCTCCAGCGTGCTGCGGAGGTCAGATTCCACCTTGACCTGGGCGTCCCACTCGGACACCGATCGCTCCACGAGCCGCCCCAAGTCCTCGATGCGTTCCCGCTGGGCCGCGATCTCGGCCCTCGCCTCGGTCAGTGCGGCCTCCGTATCGGCGCCCCATAGCACCAGGTCATCGAAGCGCGCCGCCTGCAGCCGCCGCGCCTCTTCGGCCTTGGTCAGATCGCGTACCAGGCGGCGATACTCACCCCATGCAGGCCCCCACCCGACGACAGACGTCCCGGCTTCGCCCTCGGGAACGTCGGCAAAGCTCTCAAGTTCCGCATACAGCGCTTGGGGCTCGCCAGAGGCCCCCAGCAAGCCATCGATCAGAGCTGACGCGATAGCGCTCGGAGCCTTGGCGTCCGGGATGTCCAGCGCAGCGGGTACCGCCAGATCGAGCTCAAATGCGCTGGCAACCCGCCTGACGAACCCTTCCGGGGCGACTGCCGGTGCTAGCGCGTTGACCAACAGGCAGCGGTCGCGGTTGCGGTGGTAGAAGCGCAGGACCTCCAACTGGTATGCCGCCCAAGACGCCACCACCTCGTGAATCCGGTTTGGGCTCAGGGCGTCTGCCATCAGGGCCCTGGCAGCGACCGCCTGGGGGCTGGCATACACGAACAAGAAGCGGACCTGGGGATCGAACTCCTTCCAAAATTCCAGGAACCAGACCACCGCGGGATCCGCCCAACCCCAGCTGTCCCGGGTCAAATTCCCAAGGAAGAGATCTACCGCGAGGTCCTCCCACACCTTACCGGGCCGGAGCTGGGCTGGCGGCGCACCGTCGCCTGGACCCTCGCCGTGGGCCTTGAGCATGCGCTCGTGGAAGACCGCCGCCGTCATCCCCTCCCTGCGCGAGGGCAGGGCATCGGCCAGCCCGCTCGCCACCAGGATGCGGTGCGCCAGCTCCGAATCGCAGTAGCGGCAACCACAGGTCAATATAATCTTCATCGCTCCCGTTCCTCCTCTTCAGCCCGCTCAGGACGCGTCAACCTCGGCGTAGCGTCTGAAACAGCGCCTCCCACTGGGGCAGGATGCTTGGAGTGACATAGCGCCGAGAGACCAGAGCGCCCGCGGCGCGCATGCGATCCCGCTCCGCCCCGCCATGTCCCGCCAGGACCTGGGCTATCACCGCGGCGGCATCATCGGCGTCATAGGGATTGAAGTAAGCCGCAGCGTCGGCAAAGACCTCGCGATGCACGGGAATGTCTGATGCAATGACGATGCCGCTGCTGCGCATCGCCTCGACGCCGGAGTAGTCGAATCCTTCGCATAGGCTCGGGCAGATGGTCGCCGTTGCATGGCGGTAAAGCGCACGCAATTCCGCGGACGAGACGTTGTTCAAGTAATGCAGGTCACCCCTTTCCAACCAGGGGCGAAAGGCATCGAGGATCGGTCCGTCCCCCCAGCCGCGGTTCCCGACGACCACCAGCTTGAGACGCGGCATTGTGGTGTACTTCAATCGCTCCCAGGCCGCGACCAGCAGCAGGTGATTCTTCCGAGGCTCCAGAGTCGAGACCATGAGGAGATAGTCCAGGCTACCGGCCGCCACCCCTGTCAGGGTGTGCTTTCTGGGCCTCTGGGGCATAGCAAGCCACGGCAGCTTTGCCTGGCGATTGCGGACGATCTCCGCGACCAGGGTCGGCGCCGACGGCTCGTCGAAGTATTCATCGGACACCATGTTGTGAATTACGGAGCTGCGCGGCTCGACCTCCGGGAACAGATTGAGCAGCTCCGCGCGCGTCGCCTCGGAAACGCACGAAAACCAGGCCCCGGACCGCACATTCTCCTGCAAGGCATAGAAATGGGCCGCCTGGTGAAACACACTGTCGTTGATGGTGTGGGGCATCAGCACCGGAACAGAATCGTGATACCGCACAACCAGGCGCGTGCCGGCAGAGACCCTCCCCGGGAACGGGGTTTGAGCGAGCAAGATGTCAAAACCCCGGGTGTCGATGCCCAGATAGGGCGGCGTCGCAGAGAACCTGCGTCCAGCAAGTCCTACCTGATGGAACCGCTTCCTAGGCAGACGCAGGACCCGAAAAGTGGCAGACGTTACCAACGCCTTGTCGGCGGCCCGAAGTGTCTTCGCAAACAAGCGCCGCCAAAGAAAGTCATCGAACAACGCCGATTCGAAGAGTCCAAGCTTTATCGCCCGCCCGACCAACGCCTCCAGGCGCAGCCAGACGACCGACGGATACCCCAGAACCCCCCCCACCGTCCGCGCCACGGAGGACGCCGGCGCCGCACTGCCACCCGCCGCGCCGCTCGCATCCCCTCCGCCCCGGTCTCCGCCGGATGGCGCCACCTCGCGCAACGACAGCACGACCCGGGAGGACCGGTTGGCCCGAATGGCAACAGGCAACGCCTTATCGGGTGGACTGCCCGCCGAGCGCAGGCGCTTCCCACCGTGCTGAATCAGTCCCTCCACGTCACAGCCCGCAAGCGAGCGTAGGCCCCGGAACAGTAGGCGCGTCTCCTGCGGGATCCCTGCATACCCATCCAGCGCAGGCTTGAGATCCAGGAGAATCCTGGTCTTTTCAGCGGGTTGCTGTGTAGTACTTATAGGCATCGTCTGCATGGTCAAATCGTTCGATCCGGCCCCCGTCAAGAACACAAAACGTATTGCAGTGCTTCTTCATGTGTTGAGGCATGTGCGAAACCATCAGCATTGCCCGATCTCCCCGCTTCTCGAACAATTCGATCCCGGCCTTCTTTTTGAACCGCTCATCCCCCACAGAAAGCGTCTCGTCGATCAGGTAGCAATCAAACTCGATCGCCATCGAGAGGGCAAATGCGAGCCGCGCCCGCATGCCGGTGGAGTAGTTCTTGACCGGCTCCCGAAGATAGCGCCCAAGCTCCGCGAAGTCCTCCACAAACGGTATTGCACGATCCACGTCCGCGTCATAGATGCGGCACAAGAAGCGCAGGTTATCAAGGCCGGTGAGGCTGCCCTGCAAGCCGCCACTGAAGGCCAGAGGCCAGGATACCGTCATTCCTCGCTCGACGTACCCGCTGGTAGGCCGCTCCACTCCCCCGATTAAACGAATCAACGTGGACTTCCCAGCGCCATTACCACCGACAATCCCGACCCTCTCGCCTCTGGAAATGGTCAAGCTGATGTCCTTCAGGACCTGTCGTGGACCCTGTCTCGTCAGATAGGTCTTGCTGATCCGGTGGAGAGCAATCACTCCGAGTTCACCATGCGCTTGCTGCGTTCGACCAGCTTTAAACCAAACCACAGCATAATGAGGTTGACCGTCGCCAGATAGCCCGCGCTGTAGTGAGACTGGATCGCCGATCCATAGTAACCCGCGCGGAGCATTTCGACTCCGTTGACCATTGGTATCCACAGGACGATGGCTTGCGCCTGGGTCGGCAGCCAATCCACCAGGAAGACCGCACCGGAAAGAGGAAACAGCGGATAATGCAGCATCTGCCAGATGCGATGGAACGAGCTCGATCGCTCGGCCAGCGGACCGATAATCAGCCCAAGGGCGACCGCGAACCACACCAAGAGCAGCCAGCCGCCGACCATGGTCAGGAGGTCGGCCGGCCTTTCCGCCTGACCTACCAGCACCAACGTGCCCAGCAGCACAATCAGCGAGCCAGTCGCTCCGGCGATCTCCAGAAGCAGTCGCGCGGCATACAGATCGATGACCGCAACGTTGCGGTGGTACAGGAGCGCAACGTTGGGTTGAACGGCGCTCGCGCACCGGTTGGCGGCATTGCGCCACAGTAGGATCGTAGAGTATCCGGTGATGGCGAACGGCAGAATGGGCAGGTTGGATCCATGCAACCCCTTGTCGCGTACCCAGTACCACACGGCAGCGATCACCAAAGTGAACAGCATGGGTTCGACAAACAGCCAAAGGAAGCCGATGTTGTGACGGCCAAAGCGCGTGATCACCTCGCGAAGCAAGAGGGCCCCGACGACCCGGAACTGGATCACCAGCGAGCGGCGCAGTGAGCACTCGGTCGTCATGCTGGGTCTTAGTCGCGATGCTCGCGCACACCAGCCACTAATAAGGAGAGAATGCCCCATGCGATCAGCCCGAGGATGATCGTCGTGATGACGTTGCGCAGGCGCCTGGGCTCCAGAGCAACATCCGGCTTGCTCGGCTGGACGATGCGAACCAAGTAGAGTTGCTTTTGCTGGGCCTCATCGCGTGCCTGAATCAAGGACGCCAACGCCGTCTCCAACTGCTTCTCGGCAAGGCCCTGCTCGAGTACCAGCCCCTCATACTCTACGGCCTTGCCGGCTAGGGACGCCTGCCCCTCTGTGACCTTGCCGGATTGCGCGTCGATCTCCGATTGGGTCGCTTCCACAATGGTCTGCAGCGCCACGATCTGCGGATTGTTCTTGGCCATATTTCGAATCTGCGCCAGACGCGCTTTGGCGGCGCTCAACTCGCCCTGCAGGCTTGAAATCTGTCCCAACTGCAAGGCTGACTGCTGGCCGGGATCAAAGACCGATTGCCGGTTACGATATTCGGAGACTGCGACGGACGCCGCGCGAGCGCGCTGCTCTGCCTCCCGCACCACCGATTCCGCAAAGCGGACCATATCGTCTTGGCCGCGCTCATTGAGCCTGTTGACGAGATCCTCACTCAGCTCTAACAGCCGTTGATTGATTCGATAGGCGTCGTCCGCGGTGAAGGCTCGGACCGACAAAGTGGATACCGGCGTCGCTGCGTCTACCGTTACCGAGACCTGATTGAGATAGTACAGGTAGAGCGCCTCGAAGCTATCGTCCCCGTCGAGCCCCGCGAAGCGGTTGAGCCGGTCGACCTGACTGGAGCCGAACGCCTCCTTGAGGCGCAGTTCCTCATCAAGGCGTTGTAACGCATCGCGCGAAGTGATGAAACCCGCAACGCTATAGCTGTCCTCGATCGAGCGACCGAAGCTGGCTCCAGTCGCTTGGGACAACAGGTCGGTCAACCCACTGGAGGACTGCGATTTGGCGCCACGGACGACGAAGCGCGACTCGGAAATATACACGTCAGAGGCAATCAACCCGTAATAGAGGGCAGATAGAATGACCGGTAGCACCACCGAATAGACGAAGAGCCGATCGATACCCCTCAACCTAACGAACAGGCTGCGCCGCGGCGGCGGGGGGAGCATCAATAGATCTGATTCAGACGAACCTTTTTCGGACATGCGGGCGCTGCTTTCTTCGGGATCAGGAGGTTTGGATTGCTCGGCCGGTCCGTCTGACCGGTGGAGCGCTTTGGTATCGAAACATGCTTGGCAATACCCACATTTGGGAGCCGCAACCGCCGGCAAGCCCAGGCGAACGACGCGGTACCGAAGACACGGGCCCGAGGCAGATCGGCATCAACCGCTGCACCGACGCGCGTCGTCGAAAATTCCGGGTCGAACCGACACGGTGCTCCCTGCATCGAAGGACCGCCGCTTATAGGTGGACGCAATGAGAGAAAGCCCTCCGAATTCCTGAACGGTCGCGACGACCTCGTTTGCCCCCATCCGCCCAGAAACACGCCGCAACACACCTAAAAATCATCAAGTTGCGACTGAACGGCCGCTAAACATCAAGGCGATGTCGCTACCGGCGATTCAGCAGTATCCGAAGCATCTGGATGGCGGATGGCGCTTTCGGGCAAGGTGCATGTAGGGAGATACGGTTCCCCAGCCAACCATTTACCCAGCGGCTGGAACCGGTGGTCACACGGCCTGAAAGGTACGGCGTGCGCTTCGATGGGATTAGCGCCGGGGATCTTAGCGTCTCCCGCTGATCGCAGCAAGCAGGAGCCTCGTCCACCAACCGGTTGCACCCGGAAGATGAGGCCGCTCCGCCGTAGCTCCGCGGCTTGTTTGGAGCGGGTCGGCTGGGAGAATTCCCCGCCGGATCGTCTCTCGGTCGGCGGCACGCCGTGTCCGTCCATGCACCCTATGTCCGGCGACACCACAAGCTGACCCCCAACGACAACGAGAACCGACGGATTGGAGAGGGGAGCCCCTACTGCAGGTCCGTCACGTCCTTTCGCCTCAGGTCCAGGCGGTTGTCCCGCCGGTAGCGATCCGCCTCACGGACGAGTGCGAGGCGGGCCCGCTCGGCGCCCCAGGTATTGACCAGCTCAGCCGTGGGCGCGTCTTCGGACCAAATGCGCCAGAGCTGGGCTGCATTGCCCCAATAGCCGGCGAGGACGTGGCTGCCGTCCGAACTGAAGGCAACACCGGTGACGCCCCTCAGTTCAGCGTCGATGGTCAAAAAGGGCTGGTCTAGCGTCCCTCGGGGAACGACAGGGGCGCGCCAGAGACGCAGGTCCCCATCGCGGGATCCGGTCAGGACCCAGCGGCCGTCCGGGCTAAACTCCGCTTGGCCGACCCTGGCGCGGTGTTGGGCAAGGGTAGCTAGCAAGGTCCCGTCCGGGCGCCAGACCCGGGCGCTATTGTCCATGGATGCTGTCAGCAGGCCCGCCCCATCGGGGGCAAAGCGGACCGTGTAGACCGTGCCTGTGTGCCCGGTTAACTGCGCCTGCGGGGCGCAGCCCGAGGTCCCGATGCGTACCACGACGGCGGTGGCGTCATCCCCGGCGCTCGCGAGCTGGCTGCCGTCCGGAGAGAAGCTCAGGTCAAGGACGGCCCCACGCTGGCCGTCGAGGTCGCACAGCCGCTGCCACCCTGCACCGGGTTCCCGACGCATGACCCGCACCCGCCCTAGGTCGTCCCCCGTGGCAGCAAGCAGGGCCCCAGCGGGGCCGCGGGAGACAGCCGCGCCCTGGACCCGGGCCTGGCCATGGGCAAAGGCGGGATCGGGGTCGAGGGGCGTACAGGTCGCCCCGTCCCAGCCCCAAAGACGCACCGGGCGCCGCCGGTCGTCGGAGACGGTCAGCAGCCAGTCCTCGTCCGGTCCGAACAGGACGCGACTGACCTCCCCGGCCCCGCCCTCCCCGCCCGCGTCCAGAACGCAGCCGCCGCCGTTGCGCAAGTCCCAGACCCGGGCCGTCCCATCGGCGGCGGCGCTGGCCAGCCAGCGCCCCGAGGCGGCAAACTCCAGCCGCCGGACCCGCCCCTTGTGTCCAGCCAGCAGCCACAGGCGCCCGGGCTCCGCCGCCGGAGCCGCACGGTCATAGCGCCATATGCCGATCGGGCCGGCGTGGCCGGCGACGGCAAAGACCAGCGCAGCGCCCGCATCGGCGGGGTCGATGGCCGAAACCCTGGGGGAAAAGGCGACGGCTCCCATATGGTCCGACTGGGCCATGCGAAAGCCGATCCGGGGGATGCGGTGCACCCCCCAAACCCGGGCCGAACCGTCCAAGTCGGAGGATGTGAGGACCCTCGACCCATCGGCGCTGAACCTGGCGTGCGTCACCGCCGCATCCTGACTAAAGGCCGCGATGGCCCGGCCGGTGTAGAGCCCCCAGAGCCGGGCGGTCCGGTCCTGCGAGGCAGTGAGGACCAGGGGCTCAGCCCCGGGGTCACCGTGGGGCGGGGCGAGGTGGACCTGGTCTACGGCCAGTTCATGCTCGCCCAAGATTTGGGCGGTATCCGGGTGGACCGGATCCCAGCGCACCACCTGCCCGTCGTCGTCCCCGGCCACCAGGTAGCGCCCATCCGCGGAATAGGCGAGGTCCCGAACCGCGCTCGTGTGGACCTTGACCGTCGCCGTCCCGTTGTGGATATCCTGCAGGCTTACGATCAGGGCCCCGTCCCCGCCGTAGACCCGCACCTGGTTGTCGGCGCAGGCCAGGGCGATGCGTCCCCCGCCGGAGGGATCGAAGGCAGCACGATGGACCGCCCGCCGCAGGTTGCCTTCGACCGGAAGCGTCAGTACCTCCTCACCGCTGCCCAGGTCAATGACTTTGGCACTGCCGTCCGCCGAGGCGGTGACCAGGCGCCGGCCGTCCGGGGAAAAGTCCAGGCCCAAGACCTCGCCGCCATGCAGGGGTCGATCCATCGCGACCTCCCCGGGGCGCTCCAGGTCCAACACGCAGACCCCGTGCCGCCCGGACACACCGTTGGAGGCCGGCGCACCTGCCGGATCGGCGGAGGGGTCGGGGGCGAAGGCCCGGGCGATGGCAACATAGCGCCCGGTGGGGTCGATCCCGACCGCCCGCCCTTCCGTAACGGCGCAAGGGAAGTCCGGCCCCGCCCCTGGGTCAGCGGGCAGGCGCCAGACCCCGCCCGGACCCCCGGCCAGCACGCGGGCAGCCCCACCGACTCCCGCAATCGCCAGCACCCGCACGTCAAGGTCCGGCCCGGCCAGGTTGCGCTCGAAATCGAAGCGGCCAGCCGCCAGCCGCCAAAGGTTGACGCCCACGCTCGGGTCTGCGGTGACCAGCATCTCGCCGTCGCCGCTGAAGGCCGGGGGCACTGGCGGCCTCCCGGCAATCCGGGCCGCGTCCGGACCACCCTGAACCATCGCGATCAGGCGGTTGTCGACCAGCACCCGGCTCAGAGTATCCGTCGCCTCCTGAGGTAAAAAGGGCGCGGCAGCCAGGGCGCTCATCAGGGCACGTGGGGAGTTGCCGCGGGCGATGTCCGTCGCAGCAGCATCCAGCAGGCTTCGGTGCAGAGCCACGTGCGCCCTGTTGGAGGCGTTCAGCGCCCAAAGGGCCGCGCCCGTGGCCACTGCGAGCAGCACAACCAGGGTAGCACCCAGTGCCCGCAGAGCTCGGTTACGGCGGTGCTCGAAGCCCAGGTACCGCTCAGACTCGGCCAGGAACTCGGCCTCAAGGGGTTCGAGTTCGCCCCTGAGGACCTGCCTCAAACGCCCGGCCGCGACAAAGCTGGCCTCGCCGAGCAGGTGCTCACGGTTGCAGTCCGTGCGCCGCCAAAGCAAGGCCCGCCGGCCCAGGTGGTAGCGCAGTTGCAGGGTCTCGCGATTGGCCGGGTCGGCCAGCCAATCGCGCACTGGCGCCCAATGGCTGAGCAGAGCCGCATGGGTGAAGACGGCCCGTGGACACCATTCGGCCCAATCGGCCAAGTCCTTTGCGACCTCAGTCAGTTGGGGCGTACCCGCCGTGACGGGCCCGCCCCCCGCCACGGTCTGGGCTAGGGCCGGGTCCGGCTCGGCCCCTGCTGAGGACTCCTCCTCGGCTAGATCCCGCAGGGCACGGGCACCGCCAAGACGGGCGCGCCAGGCTTCCCCGGTCTGACGCGCAACACCACGCAGATAGCCTGAGAGGCTGTAGTCCGCCGCAGGGCAGGGGGTGCGTACCAGCGGGTCGCGCTGGGCATCCAACACCACTAGGCGTGCCCGCACCAGGGCAACCACGAGGGCCCGGCAGCCGGGGTCGGCCTCCAGCAGGGCTAGCTCCCCGGCGCGGGGCGTCAGGCGCATCCCGTCAAGGGCAATAAGGGCACGGCAAAGCGTGGGCAGGGCGGCGCGCGCCGTGGCGTCAAGCCCCGCCCAGACCGCGTCCGCCCGCCCGAGGACCGCGCCGGCGATGCCCCCGGTGGCCCGATGGTCGGCGGAGGTCAGAGCTGGGGCGGCGCCGCGGGTACGGGCCAGACCGGCCTCATAGATGCGCTCCATGGCCGCCTCCAGCAGCGGCGGCCAGTGCGTCAGTACCGTCGCCTCCGTCTCCAGAAGGTCGACCAGGCTGAGGCCCGCACCAGGGGCATATCCCTCGACCTCGATCCCGGCGACCCGGGCAGGGATCTCCACGACCTGGCGCACCCGCGTCGGTGGGGGAGGGCCGACGTGGTACCAGGCATCCTGGTCGATACCCGGCGGCAGCATGCCCCCCGCGACGGCGGCATCGGCAGCCCGGTCGGGGGTGGCCACTGCAGCATCGGCAAGCAGGGGGAGCAGCGGTTGCAGGTGGCCGAGCCGGGCGGTGCCCACAACACCAATCACCCAGACCCGGCCTGTGGCTGCCAGGGCCCCGACGGCCCCGACCACGACGTCTCGGGGGGCTACAGATCCGTTGCCAGGCGCAGACCCTGACCCTCGGGTGGAGTCGTCAGCCAGCAGGTCATCCAGGGGGTCCAGGACCAGGGCCAGACGCAGCTCTCCCTCGGCGACCCCGGTGCGCCCCTGCTGCTCCCGCGCCAACACATCCAGGGCCGCCGTCACCTGGGCGGCGGCAGCGCCCGGCTCGCGGCCCAGCAGACGGGCGAGCCCGGCCGTGTCGAGCCCGAAGCCCGCCAGGGTAGGACCCAGGGCGCCTCGGGTGCACAAGCCCTCGGCCAAGGCGGTGAGCGGGTCCGCCCCCTGCTCACCGGGGCTCGGATCCACCAGGGCGATGCGGCAGCCAGCCACCCCCTCCACCAGGAAGGGCCGCGCCAGACGCGGCAGAACCCCGGCGCGGACCAAGGAGGTCTTGCCGCATCCGCTCGGCCCACTGACCAGGAGAAAGCGCCGCGCAGGCAGGCGCGCCAGGATGTCCCTGGCCTCAGCCTCGCGCCCGGTGAAGATGCGCGCATCGCCCAGGTCATAGGGGCCGGCGGGGCGGAAGGGACTACCACGCCAGTCGCCAGCCCCTGAGATGGCCCGCTTCTCGGCGGAGATACGACGGTTCAGCAGCTTGCGCAGCTGGCCCTCCAACAGGTCGCGGAATCCGGCGTCGCTGTCGAATGTGCGGAAGGCTCGGCGAAAGCTCGAGTCCTCGTGAAAGAAGTTGGCCCTGAAGAAGTCCTCCAGACGGCGCCTATCCTCCAATGCCTCGCGGGTCGCCTCTGCGTTGGTGATGTCCACCAGCTTAGGTCTGGTCTTCTTATAGACCAGCACCTCTGGCTGCCCGGACCGCGCGGACGCCTCCACGGCGTTGACGAACTCCCACTGGGTACCAGTCATGCCGCCATAGGGCTCCTGCGGGAGGGGGGTCCCCAGGCGGGTCCAGAGGACCACGACCACGATGTCGCAGTCGGCTGGGCGCAGGATTCCGTCCTGGAAATTGCGGTCCGCGGTCAGGGCCTCCTCCTCCCAGAGGACCGCCTGGATCTCGAAATAGGAGAGGTACTCCTGGCGCAGGCGCTCGCAGATCTCCTTGAGCAAGGCACGCTCATGGTCCACGTCGGACGGAGAGGAGACGAAGATTCGGACCTTGGCGTCGTGCATCGGACGGCGATGTGCCTGTGCGGTGTCAGGGGGCGCGGAAGGATGCCACTATAACGCGACCGGCGCGGGACTGACTGTCCCAGCCGGCCTATCGACAGACGCCCCGCTGTCAAGGTTAAAATCCGGGTACGCCGTCCCGCGCGGATTGCGCCCAACGAGGGTACTGCGCCCATGTTCCATCGCGAGATCGCCGATGCCGAACGTATGGAGCAGGTGATCCTGCTCGCCGTGCGGGAGATTCTCCGCCACCAGGCCC
This sequence comes from Chromatiaceae bacterium, assembly GCA_041307765.1. Taxonomy (GTDB): domain Bacteria; phylum Pseudomonadota; class Gammaproteobacteria; order Chromatiales; family Chromatiaceae; genus DYRB01. The sequence goes on along the minus strand of JBFZCW010000201.1, from coordinate 8,155 downwards.
CCGAGCCGTACCTCGCCTGGGCGCGCGTACAGGTCCCGCGGTTGCTGGACCTGGCGGAGGCCGATCTCACCCCGGCAGAGGAGGCCAGCCTAAGCGTCCTCCTGGCGCAGGCCATCTGGAATGCCACACCCCTGCCGAAAAATAGCTTCCGCCCCCAGCCCCTGCCCCCGCCGGACCCGGAGGGCCCCTGCCCCTGCGGCTCCGGCGCACCCTTCGAGGCCTGCTGCGGGGCTTTGTCCGAGGTCCCCGAACTGCCCGAGGAGCTCGTCTGGGAGCTGCTCCTAGACGAACTGCCCGAGCGGGGCCTGCAGGCGGCGTTGGCCAGCGGGGCCGTCCCACGCTACCTCCTGGCCAAGGTCGGAGACCGCTGGCTCGATCTGGACCACCCCGGCCGCGCCGTCGCCCTGCTGGAGCCCCTGTTCGACGAGCCCCAGGCCCTGGATGGACGCTTCGACGCGGCCCTGGACGTGTTGAGCGACGCCTACGAGCGGCTCGACCATTGGCGCAAGGGCCGCGCCTTCCTCGATCGCATCGCCCGCGACGGTCCCCGAGAGCTCAAGGCCGCCGCCTGGCAGCGCCTGTGCACCCAACACCTGGACGAGGGCGACTTTGCCCAGGCCCAGGCCGCCTACGCCGAGGCCCAGCGCAACGCCCCCGAGTCGGCGCGCACCGCAGTCCTGGAAATCACCCTGCTCGCGGCCCAGCGCAAGGACGTCGTCGCCGCCCTGCGGGCCCACTTCTGGCGGCGCAAGCTCGAACGCGCCGGCTACCGGGAGGAGTCCTTCATGGACTTCCTGGCCCAGGCCGCTCTGGACCCCCAGGCGGCCCTGGTGGCAAGCCACGCCGAGACCCTCGACCCGCCGCTGTTGCAGTTGCGCGACTGGATCGAAGGGATCTCCGGTCGGCCGCTGCCCGACTACAGCCTGGAGGCCCAGGCCAGGCCGGCCGGGGAGGTCCCCCCCGAACAACTCCCCCTCTTCGCCGAGGCCGATCTCTGTGGGGGGCGCCTGCCGTCGGATGACACCAGGAATGCGATGCGTCTGCGGCCGCCGCGACCAGCACGTCAGGCCGAAGCGGCCTGGCACCAGGTCTACCCGGCGGTCAAACCCTACTCGACCCAGCTTGCGCTGATGGACGATGGAGACCCCTGGGCCGGCGAGGGCTGGCTGCGTTTCCTCGCCCGCCACCCGGAGGCGGCGGACAGCCTGGACATCCTCGACGATCTTGCCACGGCTCTCTACGAGCACCCCGAGAGCAGCCTGCCCTGGATCGCCCAATTGCTGCTGCTTCCCCTCCTGACACGCGCCGCCGCCATCGTCGATCGGGCCCTGCCCCCGGGGTGCGGCCGCCACATCCCGTGGTCGGAGGAGCGCAACCGGCCTGCCCTGCGGCTGTTGTTCCGGCTCTACCTCTGGCGCACCGAGACCGACGAAGACGGCGCCGCCGCTGCCCTGCTGGAACGTCTGCTCGCCCTCAACCCACAGGATAACCACGGGGTGCGTGCCGAGCTGATGAACCACCTGCTGCGCCGCGGCGAGGATCGGCGAGCCCTGGAGCTCGCGCGCAGCTTCCCGGGCGACATCCTCGCGGACCTGGCCTACGGGGAGGTCCTGGCACTCTACCGGCTGGGGGACCAGGCACAGGCTAGGCGCGCATTGCGCACCGCCATCGGGCGCCTGCCGCGCATCCCGCACTACCTGACGCGCAAGCGCGTCAAGCAACCGCCGCAGGGCGGTCCCCTGGGCCGACGCCTGGGCGCGATCCTGGGCCTTGCACCCGGAGGCGAGGACCAGGCCTGGCTTTATCGCGAGGCAATGCGCGACGTCTGGGAGGCAGAACCGGGTATCCTCGCCTGGCTAAAGAAACACGGCGCGCGCGGAAAGGCGTGAGCCCCGACTGGAACCCGAAAAGGCACGAGGCATTCCGATGGAAAACCGGTTCAAGGTGGTCTACACGGGGGAGCTACAGCCTTATGTCTCGGCCCAGGAGGCCATCCGCAATGTGGCCGCATTGTTCAAGGTATCCGAAGACAAGATCCGCGCCCTGGTGCTCGGCGGACATGCCCGGAATATCAAGGTAAACCTCGACAGCGCCACCGCCGCACGCTACGTCAGCGCGCTGTCGAAAGCGGGGCTCGCGGTGCGCATCGAGCCGATGGCCCCGCCAGCAACGGCTCTGCACCTGGCCCCGACCGTCGCGTTCGAGCCGGCGCCCGATAATCAACCGCCGGTCGACAAGTGCCCCAAGTGCGGAGTAACTGCCGTGCGCGATGGCGTGTGCGGCGCCTGCGGAATTGTGGTCTCCAAGTACCTCGCCCGAGTCGCCGCAGTCGCGGGGCCCTCGCCCGCGACCAACACCGGGCCGCAAACCGACCCCGACGCAGGCCCACCGGGCAGCTCCTATGGCCCGCCGACCTGGGATCCAGCTCCCGAAACGCGGCCCGATGGCCAGGAGGCCATACCCGGCCCCTATGCCGTGTCGGCCGGTCAGGGCTGGGGCTGGATCAGCCGCGGCTACTGGCACTTCAAGACCAACCCCTGGACCTGGATCCTGGTGACGGTCAGCTACGCCCTCGTCATCATGGCCCTGTCCCTCATGCCCTTGCTGGGCGGCATCTTGGCATCCCTGATTGCGCCCATACTCACCGGCGGCCTGATGGTCGGGGCCCATGACCAGGCTCGCGACAAGTCTCTGGTCTTCCAGCACCTGTTCGCCGGGTTCTCCAACAACGTCGGCCAGTTGGTCGCCGCGGGCGCCCTCTACCTTGGCGGGATGATGCTGGCCGCCATCCCCGCCGTCCTGATGGTCGGTGGCCCCTTGGTCCTCGGCATGGGCAGCATGGACCCGACGGGCTTCGCCGAGGATCCGCAGTTCATGGCCGGTGCAATGGCAGAGGCCTTTGCCGGTCAGACCGTCGTGCTTGCGATCCTGGTCGCGGCCCTCCTGATGCTCCCGGTGGCAATGGCCTATTGGTTCGCCCCTGCCCTGATCGCCATCGACGGCCTGGGCGCCTGGTCGGCGATGAAGCTCAGTTTCCGTGGCTGCCTGAGAAACATCCTGCCCCTTCTGGTCTATGGGGTCCTGGGTCTGGTGCTGATCATCGTCGGCAGCCTGCCCCTGCTGCTGGGGCTGCTGGTGGTCATGCCGACCCTCATCGCCTCGATGTATGTGTCCTACCACAACATTTTCCACCGCAAGGTCTGACCGCGCCCGGCCGTGCCGGTGCCTCTGCTCATGAGCGCCGAGGAACGTGCCCGCCTAGCGAAGAACCTGGTAGGTGTCACGACGGGCGTGCCGCGCGAGATCCAGGTCCGCCAGGTTGGGCACTTCTATAAGGCCGATCCCGGCTACGGCGTTGCCCAGGCCGAGGGTCTGGGCCTGGATATCCGGCAGATCACCGCCTGAAGGCGGCAACCGAACAGGGGTGGGAGGTTCATCCTCCCTCCCTAATTGCAGGAGTCGGAACAGCATGGCGATCGTCTCGCAACCCCCAGCGGCGACCCTGCCTGCCGCCTGGATCGAGCAGGCCCGCACCCACCCCTGGACCGCCCTCGGCCTCGCCGTCGCAGCGCTGGCGATGCTGCTGCTGCTCGCGACGAGCGTCTGGCAGGTCCTGACCGGAGCAGCGCAGGCCCCCCTGCGCCTAGCCCTCCTCGGCGGCACTGCGGCCTTCGGTGCGACCGCCCTGGGGGCCATCCCCGGGATCGCCCTCAAAGGCATCGATCAGCGACTGGAGGACAGCATGCTCGGGCTGGCGGCGGGGATGATGCTGGCGGCCAGTTCCTTCTCCTTGATCCTGCCCGGGCTCGAGGCCGCCGAGGCCCTCACCGGCAGCGGCTCCCTCGGCGCCGGCACCGTGGTGGCGGGTATGACCCTCGGGGTCCTGCTGATGCTGGGCCTGGATCAGTTCACCCCCCATGAGCACACGCACGGCGGTCCTTGCGGGGCCGGATGCGCGCGTGTCGGCCGGCTGTGGCTCTTCGTCTTCGCCATCACCCTGCACAACCTGCCGGAGGGAATGGCCATCGGGGTCTCCTTCGCGCAGGGCGACATGGACGTGGGCCTGCCCCTGACCACGGCCATCGCCCTGCAAGACCTCCCCGAGGGTCTGGCCGTGGCCATGGCCTTGCGCGCCATAGGCCTTTCGCCCTGGCACGCCGTCCTCCTGGCTGCCGCCACCGGCCTGATGGAACCGCTGGGCGCCCTGCTCGGGCTGGGGCTGAGCAGCGGTTTGGCCATCGCCTACCCCATCGGGCTTGGCCTTGCCGCGGGGGCGATGATCTTCGTCGTCTCCCATGAGGTCATTCCGGAGACGCACCGCAACGGCCACCAAACGCCGGCCACCCTTGGGCTCATGGCCGGTTTCGCCCTGATGATGGTGCTCGACACGACCCTCGGCTGAAGGCGGAAGCCCCGGACATCCTGTGCCGGCGCATCCGGACGTGCCAGGTGCCTAGGACGCACGCGGCCGCGGGAGCGGATCGCCCTCGCGGATCGCCGCCGCGAGCACCGACAGTGCTTGCTCTTCCTCCGCCTGGCTGAGCCCGTCGTCGACCCTGATCCCCTTGGCCCCGCTGGCTGGCAGGGGAACCTTGGGGGCATAGATGGCCGTGTAGATCTGCTCGGCCAGAGCCTTGGGAGAGTAGGTCTCGGCCGCCTGGACCCTTACCAGGGGCAACCCCAACGCGTCGCAGGCACGGGCGAGGGCCTTGTCCGGCCGGCGCAGCTTACGGGACTTGCCGCCCGTGAGCTCGCAGGCGCAGACCACGCTCGCAGACTCCCGACTGCAGACCAGGAAATCGACCCGCAGCCGATCGAGGCGCGCGGAGGCCTGTTCCAGTGCCCGTTTGCCGACCCCGCGACGGGCGGTGACGAGATCGCTCAGGCGGACCTTGCCAAAGACCCGGAAATCGCCCCCAACGGCCTCGTCCAGGGCAGCCAGGAAGGCGGCCTCGTCCGGCCAGAAGAGGGCCTGCCCCAGGGCGTAGGGCAGCGCCCGGCGGCGGTGCCACACCCGGCGCAGGTGGAGCAGGAACAACAAAAGGACCAGCGCGGCCAGGGCCACGAGCAGATAGAAGAACGTCACGGGATCAGCCTCCGGATAGAGGGCACCGGCAGGCCAGTACGGAGGCTTAACCCCATGGCCAGGACCGGATACGCAGGGTGAGGGGCAGGGACAAGGCGCCGCACGGCGCGCCCCACGAATGCGGGTTAGTCTATCAGGGTTTCATTATGGACGTGCCCGGGGATGCCAGACTGAGCACGTCCAAACCTGGCCAAGGCGACGGCAGGGGCAACTCTGCAGGGTTGGAGGCCCGAACGCCCGATCCTGCTCAGCGACCAGGCGCCAGCCGGTTGAGTTGAACCACCCAGGCCAGGATGGCCTCGAGCTCGTCCGGCTCCGCCTCCTGGAACAGGGCCTCCCGATACTCGTGGCCGCGCCGCTCGCCGCGGAAGTCGGCAACCTGCCGTTTGAGGTAGCCAGGCCACTGTGCCCTCAGCGACGGATTGTCGGTCTCTGGCTTCCCTTCCCCTGCCCGGCCATGACACAGGGCGCAGTCCCGCAGGTAGAGCTCCTCGCCCCACTCCAGGTCCCCCTCGACGGATTGCGGGACCCCCACTTGCGCCGGCTCCGGGACCGGCAGGGCGCTGAGATGCGCCGCGAGGTCCGCGATCCGATCGGCGCTCAACCGACCGACCTTGAAGATCGGCAACATGGGTTTGTTCTGCCGCTTGCGGTCGCGGAAGTCCTTGAGCTGCTGAGCGAGGTAGCCGGCCGGCAGCCCGGCGAGGCGTGGATACTCGCCATCCTTACCGCCGATGCCCGTTGGGCCGTGGCAGCCGGCACACTCCTTCTCGAACAGGGCGGCACCCGCGGCGACATCGGCCGCCGGCGCCGCGGCCGCGAATAGGGCCAGCGAGAGGGTGGCGGGGATGATTGCAATCCGCATACAGAGACCTTCGCCGATGCGAACTGGGGGCGGCGAGCCCGCCGCCCGCGGCACATCAATTGCGGTAGAAAATGCTCTGGCCGGGGATATCCTTCTCCGGGTCATACTCCTTTGGCAGCTTGTGGGCGATGCCCTTGTGGCAATCGATGCAGGTGAAGCCGGCTTCGGCCGCATCCTCGTGACGAGTCGAACTGCGGGCATCCTGCTTGTCGTAGTCCATAGAATCGAAGTTGTGGCAATTCCGGCACTCCCGGGAGTCCGTGTTCTTCATGGCGGTCCAGACGTTTTGTGCCAGCTCCATACGTGTGGCCTCAAACTTCTGGCGCGTATCGATGGTGCCCATGAAGTGGTGGTAGAGCTCGTTGGTCGCCTGGACCTTGCGTACGATCTTGTGCACCCAGTCCTTCGGCACATGGCAATCTGGGCAAGTGGCGCGCACCCCGGTGCGGTTCTGATAATGGACGGTGTCCTGCAGCTCCTTGTAGACATTGGCCTCCATCTCGTGACAAGAGATGCAGAAGGTCTCGGTATTGGTTGCCTCCATGGCGGTATTGAAGCCGCCCCAGAAAATGATGCCGACTGCGACGCCGATGAGCAGCAGGGTCAAGGCCTTCTTGGTTGTGCGAGGTTTCTCTTCCGACATGGGTTTCACTCCAACAGTGCGGATCGTTGTTCTGTAGCGTTCAGGCGGCCTACCCCACGCTGAGCCGGCCCCCGGATCTAGCGCCGGCCCTCGAAGGCGTTGTCCACCAGGGGTGTACCCTCGAACTGGGGCGCGTGGCACTGGGTGCAGAAGTACCGCCGCATGGACAATCGATCGAGCCTCTTGCCATCGCGGTCCAGGTAGTGGCTGTCGCCCAGCTTGGGGGCCTTCTCCGCCTGGTAGGTCTCCTCGCTGTGGCATTTGAGACAGCCGTTGAGGCGCAGGCTGATCTCATACTTGTCGATCGCGTGGGGGATCATGGGCGGCTGCTCTTTGTAGGAGCGGGCGATCCCCCCCTGCACCACCTCCACCTGCCGGCGTTCGACTGGGGCCGAGGCTCCGTCGAGGGGTTGATCCCGGCGCTGGGGATCGACGATCACAGTGGTATCCGCGGCCAGGGCGGGGCCCGCGGACGTGAGCGTCAGGGCGAGGACCAGAGAGCGGGTCGCCGTTTTGATCATCGTGTTCATCGCGTTCTCCACCACCTCGTGAGTTGGGTTTGGCCGTGCTTGCTGGGGCTGATCGGGCGCGCCGCGGAACCGCCGGTCATGTCCCTTGCGCCGCGCCGGATCTGGCGTCAGCGGATCTGGCCTCGGGCGCGGCAATCTGGGACGAACGGGTGCCGAATCGGAAGACATCTTTGGAGCAGACATCGATGCAGCGCCCGCAGTTCGTGCAGTTGATGTCCAGGATCGCCGGGCCGATGCCCGCCTGGGCCCCTTTGAGGGCCGGCTTGATGACCTGCGGCTCGGGACAGATGTTGAAGCAGTCCATGCAGTCGTCGCAGCGATCGCGCTCAGCGGCGACCACCCGCACCTGGGCCTTGACCCCGATCAGCCCGTAGAAGGCACCCACTGGGCACAGGTGCCCGCACCAACCCTGCCGGGCCACCAGAAGGTCAAAGAGGAACACCGCCGCCAGCACGGCCCAGGCCCAACCCATCCCGAAGATGAGCCCGCGGTGCGCCATGGAGACCGGATTCACGTACTCCCATGCCATGGTGCCAGTGACGGCCGGCAGGATCAGGATGACACCGAGGATCCAATAGCGGAGGTTGCGAGACAGCCGCGAGGTCGTCCGCAGATTGAAGCGGCGGCGCATCCAGACCGCGAGGTCCGTCACCAGGTTGACCGGGCAGACCCAGGAGCAGAAGACCCGCCCGCCGATCAGGGCGTAGAAGGTCAGGACGATCAGGGCCCCAACGAGCCCGCTCAGGACCGGCCAGGTCCCCGAGGCGATGACCTGCAGCAGCAGCAGCGGATCGGTCAAGGGCAAGACGTCCAGGGTCATGCTGGCCGAGAGATTGCCCTGAGCGACCCAGACGCCGGTCAGTGGCCCCAGGAGGAAGAGCCCGAGGATTCCGAGCTGGCTGGCGCGCCTGAGCAGGAGCCACTTGTGCGCCTTGAGCCAACCTTGTGTCTCAGTGGCGGATTTGCCGGGGTAGTCGTCGCTGCCCATGGTCGTTGGGCCCCTACTGGGCCGGCCCCCCGTTCAGGGTTTC
>JBFZCW010000200.1:0-12830 GCA_041307765.1 Chromatiaceae bacterium | reverse complement strand
AATCCAAAGCCGTCGGCCACACTGGCATCGCCCGCTCGCTTGGCGCCCGAGCGCGAGGAACGAGGGGTTACGCGGACCCCCGGGCCGGCTCCGGATGGCCTCGGCGTTTTCACACGGCCTGGGCCGAAATCAGCCCCCGCCCGAGCGGCGCTTGAGCCAGCCGGTCACGCTGACCCGCTCGCGGCGGGCCGGCAAGACCTCGTGCGGATGGTCGGCACTGAGGAAGGTCACCAAGCGCCCGCCCAGGGGCAGGATGTCCGTTCCGGCGTCGGCGTCCGCGGGATCGGCATACAGGCGCAACTGTCCGCCATCGGCCTCGCACCAGGCCTCGTTGAGGTAGCAGACGCAAGTCACGGTGCGGGCCTCGACCCCGCGGAACCGGTCCAGGTGACGGCGGTAGAAGCTCCCCGCTGGATAGACGGCGAGATGTCCCTCGAACTCGAATAACCCGAGCAAGAGCATGCGGTTCAAGGCCAGGCGCAGGGCCTCGATCCGATCGAGAAAACCTCGCTGGGCCTCGCTGCGGCTGTTTCGATCGAGCCACAGGACCTCGTCGCCGCGGACTTCAGGGCAGACCTGAAGGGCGTGGCCCCGGCCGATGCCGGCCCGATGGAAGTCACCAGCCCGGTGCAGCGCCAAGGCCTCTCTCCGCAGCGCCGCCACCAAGGCCTGGGGCAGGAAGCCGCCCGTGACGCACCAGCCGACCTCGGCGAGCGCCTGGGCGATGTCGTCGCATGAGTTCGGCGACTGAGGCGTCAGCGGCACCGCCGACTCCCGCTCTGGGATGCATCCCTCGATTCGCGACCGTTCGGGTTCATTCGCAGGCCGATCTCCCAGCCGGGCTCAATGCGTCCCAAGGCGGGCCGCGGCCTCACCCTCCTTGAGCCCGAACTCCTCCTCGACCATTCGGTTCCAGGCATCGCGCTTGAAGGTCCCCTCCCCCGGCACCTTGCGGTGCACGAGGTTGATGTGGCAGTCGATGCAGGACTTTCCGGCGGTCTCATCCCGGTGGATGGCGGCAGTATCGGCCCGCTTGCCCTGAATGGCCTCCAGCTCGTGGCAGCGCTTGCAGGTGGCGGAGTCCTTGGCCTTGAACCACTTGCGCGCGGCGAAGGCGGCCTCGGGCAGGTGCAGGGCGGTGACCACCGGATCGTCATAGTCAGGCCCGAAGAGCTTGCCCTTGATCTGCTTGAGTAGGTCCTTGCCTCCAACCGCATGGTCCCAGGTGGCGGCAAAGACCCCCTCCGAGACGTGACAATCCCCGCAGGAGGCGCGCACACCCGAGGCGTTGTTGTAATGAACTGACGTCTTGTAGCTCTCTTCGGCGAAGGTCATGGAGTGGCAGGTCGTGCAGAAGGCGTTCGAACTGGTGAAGTGGTCGAACTCGATCAGGAAGGCCATGAACAGGATGCCCGCCGCACCCCCCGCCACCAAGGCGAAAAGGACGTGGCGGGTGATGAAGAGGGGGGCGCGCAGCTTAACCACCGCCGGCCTCCTGATTGCCGAAACCCAGGATGGGGTTGGTCTGCTGAGTGTCCTTGAGCCACTGGTGCTGGTCCTTGTCTGCGACGTGGCGGTCGATGATGGCCTGGCCCTCGGCGCCGGCAACCTCACGCACCTGGGGCAGGAAACGGGCATAGAAGTTGCGCCCGACCAGGTACATCCCCTCCCACCAGGCGTGGTTGGGGCTGGCCATGGAGGCCCCGTGGCGAGCCCGTGCCCCCTCGTCATGCCAAAGCTCCCAGTAGGTCAGCTCGACGGGCTCGTCGAAGGGGAGCGGGGTCAGCTTTCCGCTGGCGTAGAGGTCCGCCATGATGTCCCGGGCGGGGATGGCGAACTTCGTATTGAACAGCTCGACCACATTGTCGAACTGCTTCATGAAGCCCTCCGTGACGGCCTTGCTGTGGCACTCCAGGCACACCGCCTGCATTGCCTGACGCCTGCGGTCGGGCGGGATGACGAACTTGACCTCGGCCTCGGTCCCGTCGTTTTTCAGGAACTGCTCGCCGCGCTTGGGCGGCTCCTGGCTCTCAGGCAGGTCGCGCTTGTCGCCGTCCACGAACATGACGAGATATTGCTTCTCCGACACCGGGCTGTTCAGCCGCCAGGCGTCGCGCATCCCCACATCGTGCGAAGGGGGTAGCTTGCCGGCGGCACCCATATGGCAGGTGGCGCAGGTCGGGGCGGCGCTGTAGTCCTTGCCGGCGACCCAGGTCTCAGAGCTGAGGTTCATCTTGTCGCGGTTGGCCACGTACAGCATGCCGTGCTTGGACGCCTCGAAGACCTCCTTGTCCGGGGAGTCGGGCCCGGCGTGACAGCGGACACAGGCCTCGGGCTCGCGAGCCTGGGCCCGCGAGAAGGCGTGGCGACCGTGGCAGGCGGAGCAGGACCCCTTGGATCCGTCGGGATTGACGCGCCCAATCCCGGAGTTGGGCCAGGTCGCGGGGTCCAGGGTGCCATCGCCGCGGACCTTGACCACGGATCCGTGGCACTGGTCACACCCGGCGGCCTGGATGGCCGGACCCGTGAGGTTGTCCGCCAAGGCTTTGATGCGCTCGCCGACCACGGCCACGGCTTCGGCATGGACCGAACCCTGCTGTTCCTCGACCTCGACGGTATGGCAGCGCCCGCAGTCCTTCGGCGAGACGATGGTCGCGATGACCTGCCCCTCGTGCTCGATGGCGTCGCTCTCCTCTCGGGCCGCCTGATGGCAGTCCATGCAGTTGACCCCCGCCTTGGCGTGGGCGCTTTCCTGCCACTGCTGGTGCAACCCAGCGGAGGATTTGGCGTGACAACTGGCACAGGCCTCCCCCGCCGGATGACCCCAGTTGCTCGGCTCCAGCTTGACCTTGGCGCCGAGCGCTAACCCCGGGCCTAGGACGAGGCCCCCCAGCACGACCCAGGTCAACCATCGAGACTCGTATCGGCGGCCCATGATCCCCCCTTTATCGTTCTTCCGCGGGCACCGAGCGGCGCCCAAACCAGGCCCACGCGTACCTACGCCGGGCAACTCGCAGATTATTCCGGGTGACCGCGGGCGGTGCAACGCCGCCGATCAAACCCGCGCCAGGCGGCACTCCAAGGCCGGTACGGTCAGAGCCCGTTGGCCATCAGCGCTTAGTCGCCATCCGGGCCGCTCCGGGGCGCAGTTGAGGGAACTCCCGCAGAGCGACGGCGATGGGGATGGCAATCCCCTGCCCCTCGGCGTACACCCCCTCATCCGCACCCACGCGCTTGACGGCACTGACCCCCACCACCCGACCCGAGGCGTCCAGCAGCGGGCCGCCACTGTATCCCGGCACGAGCTGGACGCTGGTGACGACTTCCTCGGGCGTGACCCGCAGCACAAGCCCTGGGGCCGCCCCTGCCGAGGCATCATCGGGGTAGCCGAGAGCAAAGACCGACTGCCCAGGCGTCAGAAAAATCTCCGGGCTGGACGGCAAAGTTGGGGTCCGATAGCCATCCAGCTTGAGCAGAGCCAGATCGTGGGCCTGGCTGACGGCAACCACCCGGGCCCGCAAGGGGGTCTGGTCCGCCAGCCTGACCTCCAGGCTGGCCGCAAGGGTGGCGGAGGCCCCCTTAATGTCAAAGGCGATGCGGTCGGATCGGGTGCGACTCCGGGTCTCCCGCACCAGGCGCTCCAGCTCGGCGACCCGCCGCGCCACCTGGCTGCGCTTCCCGCGGAGCCCCTCGGCGTCACCCCCGTCGGCCTGAGCCGCTGGGGGCCCGTCGTCCTCACCCATGGAGGACAACTGGGCGTCCATCCGCCTCAGGCGCAACCGCCAGTCTTGCAACTGGCCCTCCAGCTCATCCAGGCTACCCTGTCCCTGGTCGATGGCGGCCTGGCCCTGCTGCCAGACGTCGGACCCAACGGGCCGTACCACGTGCCGGGTGGTCAGGATGTAGCCGTCCGCCGAGCAGAAGAATCCGGCGCCCTCGGCCAGAGGGGTGCGTACAGCGACCACCGCCAGCCCTGGGTCGGCCTCCAGGCCCGATGCCGCGCCGCGCCAGTCCGCGAGCTGAGCGATTAGGTCCCGGTCCTTCGTCAGGGCAGGTCCCGCCTGCGGGATGGGAACGGCCCCGGCCCCGGGGCGGTCGGTGAAGTGCCAAACGCCGTCGGCGTCCTGGTAGCGCAGGATATCGCTGCGGGCTGGGACAAACGGGGTCGCCAGAAGGAGGGAGAGGCCCAGAGCCCAAGTGTTGTAACGCGCCATGCGGCCCCCACGGGACAAGATCGCGACCGCCCGTTGCAACCGCGTGGCCGCCAGTCTAACAGGGTCCCGCAAAGACACGGCAAGCAGGAGAGGTCCCCGCCCCCACAGCCAGAGCTTACCGGGTTCAGGAAACGCCCTGATAGTAGAGGTTCTGGGGGTGTCGGGCGTCTGCAAAGAAGTGCCAGCGCTCTCCCAGGAGCCCAAGGTACTGAACCCCGAAGGCTGCGAGCGGTAGCGTGGGGGACTCCAGTCCGTAGCCCAGGGCGATAAGCCCCACCGGCAGGACGAAGACCAGCAGCAGAAACAGGTTGCGGACGGCCTGCAGCGTGGCATCGGTGCGTCCGTGGAAAAACTCCCGGGTATTGAAGGAGCCGCCCGTGGCCCCTTGCGCCTTCTGCACCACCGCCGAGTGGCGCACCCCGATGGCCGTCTGCACCGTGCTCTTGCGGCCGCGGCCCTCCCTTAGGCCCCGGTTGCGGGCCAGGGCGGCGAGCCGGGTGACCAGGGCCAGCAGGGTAGCGATCACCGCCCAGGTGCCGAAGAAGACGACCAGTTGGTTACCGCGCCACGCAGAGTATCCGGCTGCCAGCAGGAAGCCGGAGGCGATGCCGAGCAGTGTGAAGTTCGCGACCGTCAGGGGCGTGTGCCACTCCTGCAGGAACTTGACCGCCGCATAGATCATCGCCGTGCACAGAAACAGGGCGAACACGGCCATGGTCCCGAACAGACCGATGAGCAAGGTCGGCGCGACCGGGATTGTCCCGCCCAGGGTAAAAAGCGGCGCGGTCCAGCCAAGGTAGTGGGCAAGCCCGTAGGCCCCGATCAGGGCCATCACCAGGGGCAGGACCAGGACTTCTCGCGACAACCAGGAGGTCCGCCACTGGGTCGCCGCCCGCCAGGCCCGCTCCGGCCGGCCGAGGTGGAAGAAGGAGGCGACGAGCCCGGCCGCCAACAGTGCCAGAGCGATCAGGCTCCCGCCCACATAGAAGTCCGCCCCCTGGGCGGGCAGGAGATTGGCCAAGGCATAGAGCTGACCCGTGTAGAGGGCCAGGAAGAGCCCCTGGCCGGCACCGATCAGGGTCGTGAGGAAGATGACGGACAGGGCTGGGTGCATGGCAGTGGTCAGCGCTCAGTGGTCGGCGGTCAGAATGCAATCGCAAGCCGACAGCTGCCAGCGGAGAGCCGACAGCTGACAGTTAGCCCTTCACCACGCCACATCATCCAGGGCCTCCTCGCCGGTGTAGGTGGTGAGATCCTCACGGCGCAGGGGGTTGTCGGCCCGTACCAGTTCGTCCTCGTTGATGTGCAGGGCGGTCTTGCGTCGGGGCAGGTAGTGGTTGGACGGGCGGGTCCCCCACTCCGGCATGAGCTGGTACCCGCCCCGCTCGCGGATGGCCACCGAGACTTCCGAATCTGGGTCATGCACGTCGCCGAACAGCCGCGCGCTGGTCGGGCAGGCCATGACGCAGGCCGGCCTGCGCTCGCGCTCGGGCAGCCGCATGTCGGTGATACGGTCGATGCACAGGGTGCACTTCTTCATCACCCGCTGCTGCTCGTCGACCTCCCGCGCACCGTACGGGCAGGCCCAGGAGCAGTACTTGCACCCGATGCACTTGTCGTAGTCCACGAGGACCACGCCGTTGTCCGGACGTTTGTAGGAGGCCCCGGTGGGGCACACCGGGACGCAGGGCGGGTCCTCGCAGTGCAGGCAGCTCTTGGGAAAGTGGACCGTCTCGGTGAGGGGGAAGGTGCCGACCTCGAAGGTCTGGACGCGATTGAAGAAGGTCCCCGTGGGGTCTGCATCGTAGGGGTTGTGGTCCACCAGCGGTCCGGCCCAGCCCGAGGTATTCCACTGCTTGCAGGAGGTCACACAGGCGTGACAACCGACGCAGACATTGAGGTCGATGACGAGGGCCAACTGGGTCATGTCGCGTGTCCTGTGGAAGCGCTGCCGGGGATGCCGCGTCAGTCGGTCTCGTCGGATTCCTCGACCTCATAGCCCAGCTCCTCGGCCAGCTCCATGGGCTCGATCTCCACGCCTGAAAGGTCGGCGTCCCAGTTGGTCCCCGCCAGGACGTCGTCTTCATCCATCCCCGCGAGCCAGTCCTGGGCGAATTCGTCCAGGGCGATGCTTGCCGGGGCATAGTCGGCCCACTCGTCCGCGCAATGGATCTGGGCGTCGGCCTCATCGGACCAGAAGGGAAAGACCACCTGGTCCTCGTATTCGTTGGACTCACAGACCGCCCATTCGTCGTCGGCCTTCAGGCCCCAGACGAGCCCGGTCTCCTGCACCCGTTGAACGAAGAGCTCGTGGTTGGCCTGTGCGTCGTCGGTGAGGCGTGTCATGGCGCTTTCCTCTGATGGATTTGGATCATTTCTGGCCAAACAGCCCGGCCACATAGGCCTGCCACCGCCCCCGCCGCTTGCCCTGCCCCGGCAACAGGGGGATGGGGGAGAACTGGGGCGAGGTGACCTTGGGCTCATCCGGGCCGGCCTTGTAGACGCGAACCCGCACGTCGAACCAGGCGGCCTGACCGGTGACCGGGTCGGAGTTGGAGACGTGCTCGCCGCACTCCGTGGGCGGCAGCTCCTCGCTGATGAGATGGTTGAGCAGGAAGCCCTTGCGTGCCTCGTCGGCCCGCGCCGTGAGGCCCCAGGCCCCGGCGGCCTTGCCGACGGCGTTCCACGTCCAGACGGTCCCGGGCTCGACGGCCTCGGAGAAGCGGCATAGGCAGCGCACCTTGCCGTGGGGGGACTCGACCCAGATCCAGTCGCCGTCGTCGAAGCCGTTGGCGGCCCCGACCCTGGGGTTCACGAAGAGGTAGTTGTGGCTGTGGATCTGGCGCAGCCAGGCATTCTGGCTGTCCCAGGAGTGGTACATGGCCATGGGGCGCTGGGTCAGTGCGTTGAGCGGATAGCGCTGCGTGTCCGTAAGGCGGACCTCCAGCGGCTCGTAGTAGAAGGGCAGCGGGTCGAAGTAGGTCTCGATGCGCTTGCGGAGCCGCTCCGGCGGCTGGCGCCCGAGCCACTTGCCCTGGGCGGCCAACCGGAAGCGCTGCAGGACCTCCGAGTAGAGATTCAGGGTGATGGGCTCGGCATAGCGCGTCATGCCGTGGGCCCGGGCCCAGTGGAGGTAGCCCTTGTTCCAGTTGCGCATGTACTGGTAGGAGCGCGGCAGCTCGTGGTGGTAGAAGCAGCCGTTGTTGGCGTACATCTCCCACTGGCGCGGGTTGGGCTCGCCCTTGAGGAACTTCTCCCCGCCCTTGCCCCGCCAGCCGGCCAGGTAGCCGATGCCGGAACCCGGCGAGGTCTCGTAGTTGATGATGAAGTCCGGGTAGTCGCGGTACTTGCGCGACCCGTCCTCCTTGACAAAGGCCGGCAGCCCCAGGCGGGACCCGAGCTCGATCAGGACCTCCTGGAAGGGTTTGCACTCCCCCTTGGGCGGCAGGACCGGGATGCGCACCGAGTCCACGGGCCCGTCGAACTCCGAGATGGGCCGATCCAGCATGGAAAGGACGTCGTGCCGTTCCAGGTAGGTGGTGTCCGGCAGCACCAGGTCGGCGAAGGCGACAGTCTCCGAGGCGAAGGTGTCGCAGACCACCAGGAAGGGGATCTTGTACTCGCCGTTCTCGTCCTTGTCGGCCAGCATCTTGCGGACCTCGACCGTGTTCATGGACGAGTTCCAGGCCATGTTGGCCATGAACAGCAGCAGCGTGTCGATCCTGTAGGTGTCGCCGCGCCAGGCGTTGGTGATGACGTTGTGCATCAGCCCATGAACGGCCAGCGGATGCTCCCAGGAAAAGGCCTTGTCGATGCGCACCGGCTCCCCGGCCTCGTCCACGAACAGGTCCTCCGGCTTGGCCGGCCAGCCGAGCGGCATGCCATCCAGCGGCGTGTCCGGCTGCACCCCTTGAGGCCCGTTCGGCGGCTTGGGACAGGGGGGGATGGGGCGCGGGAACGGGGCCTTGTGGCGGAAGCCCCCCGGGCGGTCGATGGTCCCGAGTATGGTCATCAGGATCCCGAGCGCCCGAATGGTCTGGAAGCCGTTGGAGTGGGCCGCCATCCCGCGCATGGCATGGAAGGCGACCGGGTTGCCGGTGACCGAGGCGTGCTCGTTGTCCCAGCAGTCGGTCCAGGGGATGGGCAGCTCGATCTTCTGGTCCCGGGCGGTGACGCCCATCTCGTGGGCCAGGCGACGGATGGTCTCCGCCGGGATGCCGGTGATCCCCGCCGCCCACTCCGGCGTGTAGGCCTCCACCCGCTCCTTGAGGAGCTGGAAGCCGGGTTTGACCCGGGTCCCGTCGTCCAGGGTGTAGCTGCCCAGCAGCCGCGGCTCCGCCCCTGGGGTGTGGGTCCCCACAGCGCCGATGTCCGGGTCCCACCAGAGCTTGTTCTCGGGGTCGAAGCAGCCCTCCTCCGCGTGGATCTCGAAGCGGTGGAACAGGCCATGGTCGGCCCGGTCCGGCTCGTCCACCACCAGCTCCGCGGCGTTGGTGTACTGCACCAGGAAGTCGCGATCGTAGAGCCCCTGCTTAAGGATTTGGTGGATGATGGCCAGCAGCAGTGCCCCGTCGGTACCCGGCTTGATGGGGACCCACTCGTCGGCGATGGCCGAGTAGCCGGTGCGGATGGGGTTGATGGAGACGAAGCGCCCGCCGCGCCGCTTGAACTTGGAGATCGCGATCTTGAGCGGGTTGGAGTGGTGATCCTCGGCGGTGCCGATCATCACGAAGAGCTTGGCTCGGTCCAGGTCCGGCCCCCCGAACTCCCAGAAGGACCCGCCGATGGTGTAGATGAGCCCGGCCGCCATGTTGACCGAGCAGAAACCGCCGTGAGCCGCGTAGTTGGGGGTGCCGAACTGTTTGGCGAAGAGCCCGGTGAGGGCCTGCATCTGGTCGCGCCCGGTGAACAGCGCGAAGCGCTTGGGATCCTCCGACCGGATCTTACGCAGGCGTTCGGCAAGGAGCTCGAAGGCATGTTCCCAGGAGATGGGCTCGAAGGCCCCCTCACCGCGCTCTGCCCCGGACCGGCGCAACAGGGGCTTGGTAAGGCGCCCCGGGGAGTACTGCTTCATGATCCCCGATGAACCCTTGGCGCAGATCACGCCGTGGTTGAGCGGGTGGTTGGGGTTGCCCTCGATGTAGCGGATCTCGCCGTCGCGCAGGTGCACGCGGATACCGCAGCGGCAGGCGCACATGTAGCAGGTGGTCTCCTTGACCTCGACCCGGCCGGTATCGCCATCGGAGCGGAACTTGGGGTCTGACATGCAACGACCTGCGCGGGCCGGCTTGAAATTCATTGAATTCTAATATTCTTCGTCGTTTCTGCGCAAACCCGCGTGAACTCCCCGACGTTCTTCCGTAAGGTAGGGGCATGAGACCCGCGCGAATCCCGATCCGACCTTCCCGGTTGGGCCTCGTCCACGCCTTGCTGCTGGTGTTAGGCCTGGCTGGCCTGGGCCACGCCACGGAACCCGGGCCGACGGTGGCCCAGCTCCTGAGCGTCTGCGACCGGGCCCTCGCAGCCGGCTCCGCCGGCCCTGACGCAGCCGCATGCGAATGGTTCGCCGCCCCCTGCGCCTGCAAGCCCAGAGGCCGCGACGGCGGCGCCCTGCCCTGGTGTGTCCCGGACTCCGAGTCGATCGACGCCGTCGTGCGTCAGGTGGTTACCGCCCTGCGGCTCGCCCCGAGTGCGGACGCACCGGCCGATGCCGCGGTACGCGACATCCTGGAACGACTCTACCCCTGCCCATGAGCAGCGCATTGTTAGCCTGTTTCGTTGCGGCAGCGTAAGCCAGCGTAGGAACGGGAGACATAGGCCGCCGGCTCCAATGTCCGATGTCCATAGGTCGCAGAGCGTTCCGAGGCGCCAGGCAGGCGAGCATCCGCTGTGGCGGGGTTAACCGGCCGCAAGCTGCGGTCTGTCTTGCCGACGGGGCAAAAAGCAAGACGCGGCACCCTACCGCCGCGCGACCCCCTACCGCCGATGCGCCCTCACCGACATCCGGCGCAAGCTCGCGGATCGCCCAGTCCCCGCCCGATGCTCCCGGTCCTCTCGCGGCGCGGTCGGATCTCTTATCCGTAGCCGGCCACTGTTGATGATCGGACGGCGCGGGTCTATTGTTCCTTCGTTGAGAACCGCGTCGTGATCGTACCTTTGTCCGTTCTATCTCCCCGGAGGCGTCCAATGGCCGACACATATTCCATCGATATCCTGCGCAAGAATAAGAGCGGCATCCTCACCTTCGTGAACGGCACCATCAACATCAGCGAGACCTGCTGGTGGGACCCTGAGGTGGTGATCGACGCGGGTACCTACACCGGCTACGCAACGCGCATGGCCAATAAGACCGACGGTACGGACGGTGGCAAGCGCGAGGCCATCTGGCTCGGCAAAGACGTGCCGTACAACAGCGGAACAGGCAAGTCGAACGGGATCTTCATCCACAAGGGCACTGACCCCTCCTGGTCCGACGGCTGCATCGTGCTGGCAGCGGCCAAGGTCTACCAGGTGTGGTCGTCAATCCATCCGAAGGAGAAGGGCAACATCACGGTAACGGTACGCGACGAGACCGTGCAGCGCGGTCGTGCCCTCGACTGGAGCTGCACCGACCACAGGGGGGCCTGGGGGTGATGATCCTGAAGCGGTGCGCCCTTGGCCTGGCCCTAGCGCTCGGCACAACCCCCGTAGCCGCGGGTGTCGATCCACTCGACGCACAAGAAATCGTCGAGACGCTGCTCGGTCTCGATCCCTCGCGACACGCGGACCCGCTCACGGCCATGCATGGGTGGGGGGCGCTCTACGCCCGGCAGTACGCAGCGGCGCAGGCGGGCGATCCAATCGCGCTCCGTACCTGGCTGCTGGTCGGTTTCGCTTCGGTCGCGCGCGCCAATGCCGGCCCGGTCGAAGCATTCAGCGGCGACCTGCTGCCCTATTACCGCGCCCATCCCTTGAAGGTACTAGCGGCGCTGGCCGACAACGGCTGGCTGGTGCCCGCGACGTGCTTCCTCGTCGGTAACGGCTTTACCCACGAGGGGAGGAGCGACGTCGACCGCACGGCATTCCTTGCGGAGGAGACCCCGCGCATCAACGCCAAGCTCCCGCCCGCGTCGGCCCGCGCCTGCCTGGACCAGATCGCCGCACCCCGCCTGCCCTGAGCCTTACCCTAGGCCGCAGGCTCGGTTGAGGAACGAAACCCAGCATTCCTGGACGGACCCGAGCGCCAACCCGCCGTCATTCCGTATATGGTCTCCTCCCGTTTTGCAAGGCTCCGTGGTTTGCGTGACAGGGACAAGATTGCTTCCGTATATCCGGCCTGTTGATGAAGAGAGGTCACTCTTCTGGCCTCGATGAAATGCGCGCGTATCGTCCTTATCGGCAGGTCGGCATCGTACAGCCGCCTTCGGAACGAACAGGTTCTCGATACGCCGGTCTGACCTGTGGTGTCATCGCTTGTCACAAAGCCTTCGCAATTGTTGGTGGGTTACCTCTTGAAAAGTAAAAGAACCTTGTTGTTGAAAATCCAAACAACTCGTCGTGGGTAAGCTCGTGGGCGGCCTGTGCGGCAACCTGTGGGTAACCGAGGAACGAGGTTGTCCGTCAGGTTGTCCACAGAGCCGTCCATCAGCTTATCCACGACTCCTCTTCTCATCCGCCCACCGCCTCTGCCAGCGGCGCCCGATTGACGCCGTACCCGCTGAGGATGGCCCAGCCGATACGCGCCAGCTTGTTGGCCAGCGCTACTGCCGCCTTGTTGGAGCCGCGCGTGGCCTTGAGGCGGTTGATCCAGCGGCTGAGCGGGTCATCCTTGCCCCCCGCCAGCCGAACCACGGAGCGGACGCCGTGCACGAGGAGGCTGCGCAGGAAGCGATCCCCGCGATTACTGATCCCCAACAGCACGGTCTTGCCCCCGCTGCTGTGCTGTTTCGGCACTAAGCCCAGGGCGGCGGAGAGGTCGCGCCCTTTGCGAAACGCCTTCCGTTGCCGACGAAGGCGTGAAAGGCGCTGGCCACAATGGGGCCGAACCCCGGCACTGTCTCCAGCCGCTCGACTGCCGCATTCTCCCGGGCGTGCTCTTTGAGCACTCGCGCGTAGAACTCGATGTGGGCATCGATCTCTTGGAGCTGGCGGTAACCATTGGCCAACAAGGGGCGGAAGAAATCGCTCAGCCCATTCTCGGCGTCTTCAAGCAGCTCGGGGAGGCGCTTGCGCACCGCACCCACGCCCTGTAGCAGGACGATCCCGTATTCCGCCAGCAGACCGCGCAGCTGGTTGCACAGCGCCGTGCGCTCTCCCACCCGCGCCTCGCGCAGCCGATGCAGGGCCTGCACGTCCTGTTGTTCGGTAAGCGCTCTACCGTCCCACGTTGACAGTCCGGCTAGGGTACCGGTAAGGGCGCGAGCGGCAGCAATTCATCGAGGCGGCTGTAGGGCCAGGTGGGGAGCTTCTCCAGGGTGTCTTTGAGCCAGGCATGGGGCTCGAGCCCGTTGAGCTTGGCGGTGGCGAGCAGGCTCTGGATGGTGGCGGCCCGCTGCCCGGCCCGTTCCGAGCCCACGAAGAGCCAATTCTTCCTTCCGAGCGCGATGGGGCGGATGGCGTTCTCCGCCGGGTTGTTGT
>JBFZCW010000199.1:0-2710 GCA_041307765.1 Chromatiaceae bacterium | reverse complement strand
CCGTTGAGCAGTAGGTTGGGTAGCCGGGCGGGGAGCAGGGATGGCTCCTCCAGGGTCCCATCGAAGTTGGGGACCCAGTCCACGGTGCCCTGGTCCACCTCCGCAAGCAGGACCTCGGTGTGCGGGGCCAGGCGCGCCTCCGTATAGCGCCTGGCCGCGAAGGACTAGGGCTCGTCCGGGGAGCCCCAGTTGCCCTGGCCGTCAATCAGCGTGTAGCGGTAGGAAAAGGGCTGGGCCATGAGGACCATGGCCTCGTAACAAGCCGTGTCCCCATGCGGGTGAAACTTGCCCAGCACATCGCCCACCGTGCGGGCGGACTTCTTGAACTTGGCCGTCGCCGCGAGTCCCAGCTCCGACATGGCGTAGAGGATGCGCCGCTGTACGGGCTTGAGCCCATCGCCCACATGGGGCAGGGCGCGGTCCAGGATGACGTACATGGAGTAATCCAGGTACGCCTTTTCGCTGAAGACATGGAGCGGCATGCGCTCCAGGCCCTCGGGGTGGTAGATCGGGGTATCGCTCATCGGCTCCGGCGGGTCGCTCCCAGTCGAGCCGTGCATAATGGGACATCGCCAAGCGGACGACAAACCGGACCGCGCGCCCCACCTGCCGCACCTTGTGCGTGCTGCGTCTCAGATCGCCCGTAGATGCCGGCGCACCTCACGGTCCAGGGGAGAGACATACAGGACGTTCGCCATCACCAGGGAGATGCACCGCTTGATCTCCGGATGATCGCCCAGGACGACCACCGTGGCGCCAACTCTCCGGATGCCGCGGCAGAGCATCTGCAGCAGAGCGACCCCTGAATCGAAGACCCGTTCCACTCGGGTGAGGTCCAGGACACAGGTCCTCAGGCTCGGCGGGATGTTGGAGGAGAGCCCGCAGAGGGCCTCGGCGTTGGTCAGGTCCAGGTTGCCATCAAAGGACAGGTCGAGCCGGTTCTCTTCCGGGATGAATGCGACGCTGATAGGCATGGTGGTGTCCTCCTCCAGGGGGTAGCGACCTGAACGATGCCGCCCAGGACCCGCCTTGGATAATAGTGTTCTCGTGCGGGGCGCAACTTGAACGCGCCCTCATTCCGGACCAAGCGCAACCCCGGAGCCGTCGGCGGCGACGCATCAATGCCCACGCCCCTTGAGGGCATTGGCCATGCCCTCGATGGTGTCCTTGGCATCGCCAAACACCAGATAGGTGTTGTCTTGATAGAAGAGCAGGTTGTCCACACCGGAGTAGCCCGGACGCATGGAGCGCTTGAGGAAGTAGACCTGCCGCGCCTTTCCCACTTCCAAAATAGGCATGCCGTAGATGGGGCTCGAAGGGTCGTTCTCGGCCGCCGGGTTGACCACGTCGTTGGCACCGACCACTAGGACCACGTCGGCCGACGGGAATTCCGGATTGATCTCGTCCATCTCCAAGACTAGGTCGTAAGGGATATCCGCCTCCGCGAGCAGGACGTTCATGTGTCCCGGCATGCGCCCGGCAACCGGATGGATCGCGAACTTGACCTCCACCCCGCGCCCCTGGAGCAAGGTCATGAGCTCCTTGAGCGCGTGCTGGGCCTGGGCCACCGCCATGCCGTACCCAGGGACCACGATGACCTTGCCCGCGTCCTCCATCCAGTAGACGACATCCTCCACCGAGGCCGACTTGACCCCCTTGCCCGCCGGACCGGCCGCCGTGGCTGCGCCCCCCTCGTCCCCCGAGCCGAAACCGCCGAACACCACGTTGATGATGGAGCGGTTCATGGCCCGACACATGATGTAAGACAGGATGGCGCCGGAGAACCCGACCAAGGCCCCGACGATGATCAACAGATTGTTGTGCAGGGTGAAACCGGTAGCGGCCGCGGCCCAGCCCGAGTAGCTGTTGAGCATGGAGATGATCACCGGCATGTCGGCCCCGCCGATGGGGATGATCAGCGTCACGCCGAGCACGAAGGCCAGCAGGGTCATGAACGCCAGGGACCAGGCGCTGCCGGTCATGGCGAAGTGGACCGCAAGCGCCAGGGTGGCTAGCCCCAAGACGGCATTCAGGGCGTGCTGCCCGGCGAACTTGACCGGCTTGCCGCTGATCAGACCCTGGAGCTTGCCGAAGGCGATGACCGAGCCGGTGCAGGTGATGGCGCCGATGACGATACCGGCGGACAGCTCCCCCATGAGCACGCCATTCAAGGCGTCCCGGGCGGTGTGATTGAGGAAGGTCCCGATGGCCACCAGCACCGCCGCCAGACCGACGAAGCTGTGCAGGGCCGCCACCAATTGGGGCATGGCCGTCATCTTGATGCGCAGGGCCACGACGGTCCCGATTACGGCCCCAACCGCAACCCCGGCGACGATCCAGCCGTAGGACTTGACCTCGCCGCCAAGCAGGGTCGCGGCCACCGCAATGGCCATGCCGATCATGGCGTAGAAGTTGCCCCGCCGCGCCGAGGCCGGGTGAGTGAGCCCCTTGAGGGCGAGGATGAACAGGATGGCTGAGGCCAGGTAGGCCAGGGACTGAAGATTGTGTGCGTGTTCCATGTGAATTCCTCGAGCCTTCGCGCCTATTTTTTCTTCTTGTTGAACATGGACAGCATGCGGTGGGTCACCAGGAAGCCGCCGAAGACGTTAATGGACGCCAGCAGCACGGCCAGAAATCCCATGACCTCCGCCGTGGTACCGACGCCGTCCAATCCGGTCACCAACAGGGCGCCGACGATGACGATCCCGAG
>JBFZCW010000198.1:0-4067 GCA_041307765.1 Chromatiaceae bacterium | reverse complement strand
TACGAGTCGCGCATCATCATGGAGTACCTCGACGAGCGCTTCCCGCACCCGCCGCTGCTGCCCGTGGACCCGGTCGCCCGCGCCAATGCCCGCCTGTTCATGTACCGGGTGGAGCGCGACTGGTTCGGGCTCATGGAGCGCATCGTCAAGGGCGACCAGGCCGAGGCCGACCAGGCCCGCCAGGGGCTGCGCGACAGCCTCATTGCCACGGCCCCAGTCTTTGGTGCCAAGCGCTTTTTTATGAGCGACGAGCTGTCCCTGGTGGACTGCTGCATCGCTCCGTTGCTGTGGCGGCTTCCGGTGCTGGGTATCGAGCTCCCGCCGCACGTCAAGGAGCTGCACGACTACACCAAGCGCATCTTTAAGTGGCCCGCCTTCAAGGCGAGTCTGACCGAGGCTGAACACGAGATGATCGCGGACCTGCGCTAGTCCCCACCAGGCCAACGATGACGCCCAATCGACCGTACCTGATCCGCGCCCTCTACGACTGGATTCTGGACAACCAGATGGCGCCCCACCTGCTGGTGAACGCCGGGTTTCCCGGGGCTCAGGTCCCCGCCGGTTTTGTTCAGGACGGCAGGATCGTCCTCAATATCAGCCCGACGGCGGTGCGCGGTCTGGTGCTGGGCAACGAGCACATCGCCTTCAGCGCCCGGTTTGGTGGGGTATCCATGGAGGTTTCCGTTCCATCGGAGGCGGTCCTGGGCATCTACGCCCGGGAGAATGGGCGCGGCATGCTCTTTGGTGAAGATGACGCCAGGCCGGACGACGCAAGGACTCCAGAGGACGACCCCAACCCGCCGGCTCCACCCCGGGAGCGGCCGACGCTGAAGGTCGTCAAATAAGCCGCTGAAGACCATGCCAAGCGGCAACGGGAATGCCTCAGGCATCGTCCGGGCGGTCTGGCAAGCCCAGGCTGAACCCCTCAAGATCCACCCCCCGCAGGATCAGATAGCCGGTGCGCCGACCTACACCTTCCTCACTGAAGTCGAAGCGGAAGACCCTGCGCAGGCGCAGTCCGCGCGGCGTCCGGCCAAGGCCGATACGCTGAAGGGCGACGGCCTGATCGAGGAGCTGCAGGTCGCGCTGCTCGCAGGCGGCCCGGCAGATACCGATGGCGATCTCGCGGGCGCGCAGGCTGTCGAGCCAAAACCAGCCGAGCAGGAGCAGGATCAGGAGGGCGAAGAGGCTGTCCATGGCTGGATCTTACTCTCTCTGACTTGCCCGCCGGAGGCTGACACGGCTGCCGAGGGGGCGTCGCGCTCGGCGGCGCTGCGGCGGGGTGCTGAATGTTTCAACAATACGCCAGGCCGCGCCATACGGCCTCAACACCGAATCTCAACACTGCTCCGCAGACCCCCGATGTCCAACCGTACCCTTTCTGGCTTTCTGATCGCAGCCGCTGTCGGCCGTGGTGGACAAGCTCAATGGCATCAAGGGTGCTCTGCCGGAGTCCATGCGGGCGCAGATCGACAAGCTAAACGCTCACCTGGCCGCCAACGGTGCCAGTGCACCCACCCACGGGGAGTCACCGGTGCCCGCCGCGCCGCCGCAGAGCCAGTGACGGTACAACCCCATACGGGGCCCGTCGACCCGCCCGGACCCAGGGGCAGCCGAGGGTCGCCGGGATGCTA
The DNA here is from genome assembly GCA_041307765.1 of Chromatiaceae bacterium. Classification (GTDB taxonomy): domain Bacteria; phylum Pseudomonadota; class Gammaproteobacteria; order Chromatiales; family Chromatiaceae; genus DYRB01. The sequence goes on along the minus strand of JBFZCW010000198.1, from coordinate 2,433 downwards.
CAGCCCCAGCTCCTTCCAGCGTGCTTCGATGCGCTTGATGGACACTGGGTAGGCAGTCCCTAGCTGTTGGGCGAAGAGCGACACGCGCAGCTCTTCGAGCATCCATCGGATCTCCTCCAGCCGCGGGTCGTGCCGCCCGGCGGCTCGCATCGCGGCAGCGCGCTCCGCCCAGCGCCGGGCGAGCGGGGCGAGTTCCTGCATGCGTTCGCGGTCCCTCGCCGCGGCGTGGGCGAGGCGGTCGAGCCGTTGCTCGGCGGCGCGCAGGTAACGGGGGTAGTCCTTGAGCTGCTCGTAGGGGATCCGGCCCAGGAAGCCGCGGGAGACCAGCCCGTCCAGTTGGGCGCGCACATCCCGCACCGCGTCCAGCCAGTGGATCTGGGTGATCTCCGCCAGGCGTTTGCGCAGGGCCTGGTACTGGCCGAGGATGCCGCCGGTCAGCCGCGTGACCTCCCCCGCCACCGCCGTGAGCCGACCGCGATGGGCGGCAAGCCGAGCAGCGAAGGCGGGCTGGTCGCGGATGGGCGGCTGACCCTGGGTGAAGGTACGGTCGAGGATCAGGGCAAGCAGCTCGTCGGCCAGGTCGGGTCCGCGCTCCGTGCCTACCGTCAGATCGCCATCCGCCGGCGGAGGCGCCAGTGCGTATTGGAGCCGCATGCGCTGGAGGGCCGGGAGCGCCTGGCGCAGGTGCCGCAAGTCGGCCCCCAGCGACAGCATCAACAGCCGCCGAAGGCCAGCCCGCCCGGCCATTTCCGCGCTCTCCTGGGAGTCGAGCACCTGGATGGAGACACTGTCACCCCGATCCACCAGGGCCGGATAGCCGCGCAGCCGGATCCCGCCGCGCTCCAGGTCGACGCTCTCGGGCAGGGTACCGAAGTCCCAACGGGTGATGCCGTCGCGCTCTAGGCCGGCGGTGGGGATATGGGCGAAGGACCTCTGCCCGGTTGCCCCGTAGCGGCGCTTGAGGGTGATCAGGTCCTCCCCCACCGCCACCTGGGTCCCGTCCGGGTCCACCAGGCGGTACTTCATATGCAGGTGTCCGGGTATGGCGGTCGCGTCCCAGACGTCTTCGGGTATGGCTACGCCGGTCAGAGACCTCAGGACCTCCGCGACCGCCTGGGTTAGCGGCCGGTCGCTCGGGGCGAGGCGCTGGACCACCCGGGCGGCGGTGTCCGGGATGGGCACAACCGCCTTGCGGATCGCCTTGGGCAGGCCGCGCAGCAGGGCGATCACCCGCTCTTCCAGGAGTCCTGGCACCAGCCATTCGCCGCGCTCGGCTGAGACCTGGTTGATCAACGGCAGGGGCACCACCAGGGTCACCCCGTCGGCGGCATGCCCAGGGTCGAAGTGGTACTCCAGGGGCAGGGCACTGGCCCCGACCTGCAGGGCATCCGGGAAGCGCTCCTTGGTGATCTCGGCCGCCTCCCGGCGCATCAGGTCCGCCATGCGCATGTGCAGCAGCTTGGGTTGGGTGCGGGTTGCCTGGCGCAGCCACTTGTCGAAGGCCGCGGCGCTGTAGATCCCCTCGGGGACGCGCTCGGCGTAGAAGGCGTAGATCGCCTCCTCGTCCACCAGGATGTCGCGCCGTCGCGACTTGGTCTCCAGGTGCTGGACGTAAGCACGGAGTTCCTGGTTGTGGCGCCAGAAGGAGGCGCGGGTCTCGAAGTCCCCCCCGGCCAGGGCCGAGCGGAGGAAGGCCTCCCTGGCCTCCGCCGGGTTGATGGGGCCATAGTTGACCCGCCGCTGGGCCGCCAGGGTCAGCCCGAACAGGGTGACCTTCTCGAAGGCCGCCACCTGGCCGGACTGGGCCTGCCAGTGGGGCTCCGAGTAGCTGCGGACCACCAGGTGCGGGCCGGCGTCCTCGATCCAGCCGGGCTGCACCTTGGCGACGATGCGCCCGTACTGGCGGGTGGTCTCCACCCGTTCCGCGGCCACCACCCATTTGGGGGACTTGTCGAAGAGTCCGGAGCCCGGGTGGATGAAGAAGCGCCCGCCGCGCGCCCCAAGATACTCGCGCCCCTCGTCCTTGAAGCCGATGTTGACCAGCAGCCCCGTGAGCAGGGCGCGGTGGACCTCCTCGAACGTCGCCTCGGCCTCGTTCTCCCGCATCCCCATCTCATGCAACTGCAGGGTGAGCTGCTGGTGGATGTCGAACCACTCCTGGACCCGATTCCAGGACAGGAAGTGCTGCTGGCACAGCTTTTGGAACTTGTGGCGTGACAGGTCCCGGCGCTGCTGGTCCAGAAAGCGCCAGAGGTTGAGGAAGGCCGTAAAGTCCGACTCCGGGTGGGCGAAGGTGGCGTGGACCTCGTCGGCCGCCTGCTGCTTGTCCAGAGGCCGCTCCCGGGGGTCTTGGACGCTCAGGGCCGCGGCAATCACCAGGACCTCGGCCAGGCAGCGGTGGTCGCTGGCCTCCAGCAGCATGCGCCCGATGAG
>JBFZCW010000197.1:0-3453 GCA_041307765.1 Chromatiaceae bacterium | reverse complement strand
CCGATGATGTCGCCAGGCCAGGCCTCCTCCACGTTGTATCGCTCGGCGGCCTGGAAGGTCAGGGCGTTGGAGACCTGCACCGTCTTGGCCAGACGGACGTGACGCATCCTCATGCCCTTCTTGTAGCTCCCGGAGCAGACGCGCAGGAAGGCGATCCGGTCGCGATGGGCGGGGTCCATGTTGGCCTGGATCTTGAACACGAAGCCGGTGAAACGCTCCTCCTCCGGGGCCACGATGCGCTGGGTCGTCTGCCGGGGGCGTGGCGGCGGGGCATACTGAACGAAGGCGTCGAGCAGCTCCTGGACCCCGAAATTGTTGATGGCCGAGCCGAAGAAGACCGGGGTCTGGCGGCCGGCGAGGTAGGCGTCGAGGTCCAGGGGATGGCTCGCCCCCTGCACCAGCTCCATCTCCGTGCGCAGCTCCTCGGCCTGGTCCCCCAGGAGCTCGTCCATGCGCGGATGGTCGATCCCCTGGATGACTTCGCCGGTGCGGATCTTTCCGCCGTGCTGGGCGCTGAAGAGATGGGTCATGTCGTGGCGCAGGTCGTAGACGCCCTTGAACCGCTTGCCCATGCCGATGGGCCAGGTGACCGGCGAGCACTGGACTTTCAACACAGACTCGATCTCGTCCAGAACCTCGATGGCGTCGCGCCCCTCCCGGTCGAGCTTGTTGACGAAGGTGAGGATCGGCGTATCGCGCAGGCGACAGACGTCCATCAGCTTGATGGTGCGCTCCTCCACGCCCTTGGCCACGTCGATCACCATGAGGGCCGAGTCCACCGCGGTGAGGGTGCGGTAGGTGTCCTCGGAGAAGTCCTCATGGCCCGGGGTGTCGAGCAGATTGACGATCGAGTCGCCGTAGGGAAACTGCATGACCGAGGACGTCACCGAGATCCCCCGCTGCTTCTCCATCTCCATCCAGTCCGAGGTGGCATGACGTGCCGCCTTGCGCCCCTTGACGCTTCCTGCCATCTGGATGGCCCCTCCGAAGAGCAAGAGCTTCTCGGTGAGGGTGGTCTTGCCGGCGTCTGGGTGGGAGATGATGGCGAAGGTGCGTCGCCTGGAGACTTGGTCTAGGAGCTCGTTCATGGGTCGTCGAACACGTTGCGGCCTGCGCCGGCGAACCGTGCATTATACTGATGGGCTGACTGCGGGAGCCAGCACGGGAACCAGCTTGCCCTGGGTGCTCCGCGTCCGCAGCGCCGCAAACGGGTGCATCGGCCCCGCAATTTTCAGCACAATCAACACACCAGCTCCAAACGGCCAATACCCATGTCCGACACCGACGCGCTGCACCGATTTCTGTTCGAAGGCACCCAGGTGCGCGGGGAACTGGTCCACCTGGACGCCTCCTGGCGCGCCGTGCTGACCCGCCATCCCTACCCGGAGACGGTGCGCGGGCCTCTGGGTGAGGCCCTGGCGGCAACGGTCCTGCTCACGGGCACCCTCAAGTTCGATGGGGCCCTCATCCTCCAGATCCAGGGCGAGGGTCCCTTGAGAACCCTGGTGGCCCAGGCCACCCACGGGCGCACCATCCGTGGCCTGGCCCGCTGGGAGGGCGATGTCCCCGCAGGCGCGATCGGGGCCGTCTTCGGACCAGGTCGCCTGGTGCTGACCCTGGAACCCGAGCGGGGCGAGCGCTACCAGGGCATCGTCCCGCTGTTCGGGGCCAATCTGGCCGAGGCCCTGGAGGCCTACTTCCGGACCTCCGAGCAGCTCGGCACGCGGCTCTGGCTCGCCGCCGGCCCAGAGCGGGCAGCCGGGCTCCTGTTACAGCGCCTGCCGGGAAGCCACGGGGCCGAGGAGGACTGGACGCGCGTCGTGACCCTAGCCGATACCCTGACCCCGGACGAGCTCACTGGCTTGCCCACCGAGACGCTGCTGCACCGGCTCTTTCACGAGGAGAATCTCCGGCTGTTCGAGGGCGAGCCCGTGGCCTTCCGCTGCACCTGCTCCCGCGGACGCATCGAGCAGACGCTGCGGGCCTTGGGCCAGGAGGAAGTGGAGGCGACGCTCGCGCAGGAGGGGCAGGTCGAGGTCAGCTGCGAGTTCTGCAACCGCATCTACCGCTGGGACCTGGTGGACGCCCGCCAGCTCTTTGCGGCGAGCACCCGCCACGACACGCCGGCGGCTCGCCATTGACCCGCGACGGACATTCGGCCCACCGGCACGGGCATAGCGCCATCCAGGGGGATCGGATGGAGACTGGGCGCGACCGGGGACGGTGCTGACATGAGCCAGGAGTTCCTGCTGACCCTGCAGAGCGCCGGCGGACTGCTGGCCCTGATCGCGGTCGCCTGGCTCCTCAGCGAGCACCGCCGCCGCGTGCCCGTCCGGCTCATTGTCGCCGGGCTCGGGCTCCAGCTCGCCCTGGCCGCCCTCCTGCTGAAGCTGCCACAGGTGAAGGGGCTCTTTCTCCGGCTCAACGACCTGGTCGGAGCCCTCCAGGAGGCGACCCAGGCGGGGACGACCCTGGTCTTCGGCTACCTAGGGGGCGGTGCTGCCCCATTCGACCTTGCCTACCCGCAGAACGCCTTCGTCTTCGCCTTTCGCGCCCTGCCGCTGATCCTGGTGGTCAGCGCCCTGTCCGCCCTGCTCTTCCACTGGCGCATACTTCCGGCCGTCGTGCGCGGCTTCGCCTGGGTCCTGCGCCGCACGCTGGGCATCGGCGGGGCCCTGGGGCTCGGAGCGGCCGCGAACATCTTCGTCGGCATGACAGAGGCTCCCCTCATCATCCGCCCCTATTTGGCGGGGCTGAGCCGCGCAGAGCTCTTCGCCCTCATGACCACCGGAATGGCGACCATCGCCGGGACCGTGATGGTCCTCTACGCCGGGATCATCGGTCCTGTGGTCCCGGACGCCATGGGGCACATCCTGGTCGCCTCCATCATCAGCGCGCCAGCCGCCCTGCTGGTGGCCGGGGTCATGATCCCAGAGACCGACGCCGGTCGGGACAGCGACGCCGCACCCCTGGTCCGCCAGTCCCAGAGTGCGATGGATGCCGTCACCCGCGGCACCCTGGACGCCATCCCCCTGATGCTCAATGTCATGGCCATGCTGGTCGTGCTTGTCGCCCTGGTGACCCTGGCCAACCAACTTCTTGGGCTCCTGCCCGGAGTTGCCGGCGCTCCCCTCACGCTCCAACGGGTCCTCGGCTGGATCATGGCACCGGTGGTCTGGGCCATCGGCATACCCTGGGCCGAGGCCCAAGCCGCGGGGGCACTGATGGGGGTCAAGACGGTCCTCAACGAATTCGTCGCCTACCTCGACCTGGCCCGCCTCCCAGCGGAGGCGTTGAGCGAACGCAGCCGACTGATCATGACCTACGCCCTATGCGGCTTCGCCAACTTCGGCAGCCTGGGGATCATGATCGGCGGCATGGGTGCTATGGCCCCGGAGCGCCGCGGCGAGATCGTCGCCCTCGGGATGAAATCCATCCTCGCCGGAACCCTGG
>JBFZCW010000196.1:0-4055 GCA_041307765.1 Chromatiaceae bacterium | reverse complement strand
GTGCCGCCCCCTCGTGGAGAAGACTGCGCTCCTGCACGACATCGAGGAGGCCGGCAGCGAGGAGGACCACGCCGCCCGCGGCGCGGCGCGAATCCGGAAGCTCCGGACCACTGTCGTCCCCAAGGAGTGGCTGCCCCTCATCAACCAGGCAGTCCGGCTGCACTCCACGCGGAGCGACCTGCGGCCCTTCCTCCGGAGGCTGCGGGAGCGGGGCACATCGGAGCTGAATCTCGCCGGGCGGTTGGCCGCTGTCCTTCGCATCGGAGACGGGCTGGATCATTGCCGCCGGCAGGACACGCGAATCGCGGCGATCCTGGACGACTGTCATCGCCGTTCTGAAAGCGCGCTGAATCAGCCGGTTTGAAAGTGCGGTCTTCTTCAGGTGAGTCTTCTTCAAGAGGGGAGAACAACAGGTCTTCTTCGGCTGGCTCTTGGTCTTCTTCCCTTGGGTTTTCTTCGGGCGCCGGGCGGCGGCCGGCGGAACATGGGCGCTCTTGTCTTGGAGTGGCCCATGCCCCGATGCCGACAGCGTAAGTGCCGCCACTGCGGACACCTATACGAACCCGACCCGCGCAATCGCTACCACCAGAGGTACTGCTCGCAACCTGCGTGTCGCCAGGCCAGCAAGACCGACAGCCAGCGCCGCTGGCGGGCCTCGCCCAAGGGCCGGGACTACTTCCTGGGGCGGGCCAACGTGCTGCGTGTTCAGGCTTGGCGGAAGGCCCATCCGGGCTACTGGAGGGCCTCGCGCAAGAGATCTGGCGCGTTACAAGATCACTGCCCGCCGCAAGCCCTTGTCCCGCCGGCAGATAAAGGCACCTTGACGCTGGGCGCGTTACAAGATGTCTGCCTCACCCAAGGCTTTGCGATTCAGGGACTTATCGCCCAGCTAACGGGGAGCGCGTTACAAGAGAACATCGTCCCGGCCACCCACCGGCTGATACTCTTGGGCCGGCAGATTCAAGGCCCCAAGGGCGGGAGACAGGCCCATGCCGGTGATCAAACGGGTGTTGTGTCGGGAGCGGTTGCGGCAGGTTCCCCCGCAGTTCAGTTGGATCGACCACCGGCTGGTTCGGGATAGGCACATCGGTCGCTGTTCGGCCCAGGGCCTGGCCCTGTATCTCTTCCTGGTCACCGTCGCCGATGGCCAGGGCCTGAGCTACTACTCGGACCAGGCCATGACCCAACTGCTGCCGCTGGACGCGGTGGGGCTGGCCCGCGCCCGCCAGGAACTGATCGCCGCCCGACTGATCGCCTACCAGAGACCCTTGTACCAGGTGCTGGCGTTGGATGCCCCGGCCCCCAGCACGCCCCGCTTGCCGATTGGCCAGCCGATGAGCCTCGGGGAGATCCTTCGGGGAATCGCGGAGCGTGCCAAGTGATCGACTACGAACTGTACTGCCAGATCAAAGACCGCCACGACAAGGACCGCCTGACGATCGCCCAGATCGCACGCGACCTGCACCTCAGCGCGCGTACGGTCGGCCGCTGGCTGGCGGCGGACCGGTTCCGCCAGCGGCAGACGCCCCCGCGTCCCAGCAAGCTGGATGCGTATAAGGGTCAGATCGTCCGCTGGCTTCAGACGCACCCCTACACCGCCGCCCAGGTCTTCCTTCGGCTGCGGGAGGCCGGCTACAGCGGCGGGATCACCATCCTCAAGGAGTATGTCCGGCAGATCCGCCCGCCGCAGACGCCCGCCTTCCTGACGCTCTCGTTTGCCCCGGGGGAGTGTGCCCAGGTGGACTGGGGCCAGTTTGGCTCGATCAGCGTGGGCAACACCCGTCGGCGACTGAGCTTCTTCGTGATGGTGCTGTGCTACAGCCGCCTGCTGTACGTCGAGTTCACCGTCTCCGAGACGATGGAGCAGTTCCTGGCCTGCCACGCGAACGCCTTCGCGTTCTTCGGCGGCGTCCCGGCCAAAGCCATGGTGGACAATCTCAAGAGCGCGGTGCTCCAGCGGATCGTCGGCGAAGCCCCCGTCTTCAACCCGCGTTACAAAGACTTCGCCGACCACTTCGGCTTCACGATCGCCCCGTGCGGCGTCGGCCAGGCGCACGAAAAGGGTCGCGTAGAGAACGCAGTCGGATTCGTCAAAAAGAGCTTCCTGTCCGGGCTGGAACTGACCGACTTTGCCCCGCTCAACCCGGCGGCCCGCCAGTGGTTGGACACCGTGGCCAACGTCCGAATCCACGGCAGCACCCATCGCAAGCCGGTCGATCTGTTCGCCATCGAGAAGCCCCAACTCAAGCCTCTGCCCTCGCAGCCGTACGATGTCGGGGTGATCCGCCCGGCTCGGGCCAACAGCCAGTTCCGCGTCACGGTGGACACCAACACCTACTCCGTGCCCGCCGAGTATGCCGGCGCCGCCCTGACGCTCAAGCTCTATCCGGATCACCTCTGCCTCTACCATCAGGACAAGTTGATCGCCCGTCATGTCCGCTGCTATGACCGCCACCAGGACTTCGAAGACCCCGACCATCCACGGGCCCTGCTGGCCCAGCGCCGCCGGGCCCACGACCAGAAGGTGCTCCAGCGGCTGCTGGCGCTGACGCCCAAGGCCGAGCCGTTCTACCAGGGCTTGGCGGAGCGACGGCTGAACGTTCTCCATCACGTCCGCAAGATCGTCGCCCTCTCGGAGATCTACGGGGCGGAGCAGACCCGCCGGGCCATCGAGGATGCCCTGGAGTTCCAGGCCTTCAGTTGCGAGTACGTCGCCAACCTCCTGGAGCAGCGGCAGCGGCTCCTGCCCGAACCGGGGGCCTTGCACCTGACCCGACGCCAGGACCTGCTGGACCTGGAACTGCCCGAACCCAACCTCGCCCTCAACGCCACCGACGGCGAGCCCACCCCGACTCCCGCCCCATCTGCTGGACAGGCAGGCGCCAGTCCCGCACCGGGGGCCGACCACCCGCCCGCGGTCCCCGACGCCGAGGGAACCAGGCCCGGAGAAGCCCATGAGCCCCAACAAGGATCCCCAGGCGACGCCCGATGAACTGCATCAGCAACTGGCCTACCTGAACCTGACGTTCATGCAGCAGCACGTCGAGGAACTGGCTTGTCAGGCGGCCGAGAAGCAGTGGCCCCATGTGGCCTTCCTGGCTCGCCTGGTAGAGGGTGAGGCTGCCTTGCGCCAGGATCGGGCCCGCGCCCGACGCATCCGCCAAGCCCGATTCCCCGTACTCAAGACCCTGGAGCAGTTCGACTTCACCTGGCCCACCAAGATCAACCGCCTGGCCGTTCAGAACCTCTTCCGCCTCAAGTTCATCGAGGACAAGGCGAACTCGATTCTCGTGGGCGGGGTCGGTTTGGGAAAAAGTCATCTTGCCGTCGCCCTGGGCTACGCCGCCTGCCTGGCCGGCTTCCGCGTCCGCTTCACCACCGCCATCGACATCATCAACACCCTCACGGCCGCCGACAAGGCTGGACGCCTGGTCCAAGAGATGAAGAAGTACACCCGGCCGGACCTGTTGGTCTGCGACGAACTGGGCTATCTGCCCATCGACAAACGCGGCGCCGATCTGCTCTTCCAGATCATCAGCCAACGCTACGAGCGCGGCTCCATCGTCCTGACCACCAACAAGGCCTTCAAGCACTGGCCCTCCATCTTCAACAACGACAGCACCCTGACCAGCGCCATCCTCGACCGCCTCCTCCACCACGCCGAGACCCTCGTGCTCGAAGGCAAGAGCTACCGCATGAAGGACCGCATCGAGCCGTAGCAGCCGACCGCCGTCATGCCAGACATCGTCATCGCTCGTTGTACCCGGACAATCCCCTGCCAGTCAGACAGGCACATTCAGGCCGGCCAAATCGATGCACTTTCAGACCGGCTGAATTCGCGCCTTTTCAGACCGGCGCTGACATCCCCCCAAGGTGGGCCCGTTTTACATGCCGATTACCAACAGGGGTCACGCTTTCTCGGGGTAATCGCCCTTTAGCCCGCATATTTCATAGGGGGACGAGGTGAGTGCGGAGGCGGGCGTGGGAGCGGCGGTGTGACGAGTCGGGCGTCGGGATTCCGCGCAGGGCGCAAAGTACCCCCTTACCCCCACAGG
>JBFZCW010000195.1:0-19316 GCA_041307765.1 Chromatiaceae bacterium | reverse complement strand
CTTCTCGCGGATGCGGGCGGCCTTGCCCGTCAGGTCGCGCAGGTAGTAGAGCTTGGCGCGGCGCACGTCCCCCCGGCGCTTGACCTCGATCTCCGCGACCGTGGGGCTGTAGGTCTGGAAGACGCGCTCGACGCCCTCGCCGTGGGAGATCTTGCGCACCGTGAAGGCGGAATTGAGCCCGCGGTTGCGTTTGGCGATGCAGACGCCCTCGAAGGCCTGGAGGCGCTCGCGGGCCCCCTCCTTGACGCGCACTTGGACGACCAGGGTGTCGCCGGGGGAAAAGTCGGGGACTACCTTGGACATTTGCTCTTTTTCGAGCTGTTCGATGATATTGCTCATGGCTCTCTTGCTCCTGTTCTATCGCCCGGCCCCGTCGCGGTTCCGGATAAATTCGTCCAGCAGGTATCGCTCTTCCTCGCTCAACCCCCGCCGCTGCAACAGCTCGGGGCGCCGTAGCCAAGTCCGCCCCAGGGCCTGCTGTAGCCGCCAACGGGCGATGGCCGCGTGGTCCCCGCTCAGCAGGGGGGGGGGGACCGGCACGCCCCAGATCACCTCCGGCCTGGTGTAGTGGGGGCAGTCCAGCAGGCCGTCCATGTGGGAGTCCTCGCGGGCCGAGTCCTCATGGCCCAGGGCGCCGGGCAGGAGCCGGATGACCGCGTCCATGACGACCATGGCGGGCAGCTCACCGCCGCTCAACACATAGTCCCCGATGGACCATTCCTCGTCCACCAGGCGCTCGAGCAGGCGCTCATCGACCCCCTCGTAGCGCCCGGCGACGAGGATCCACCCGGGCCCGGCGGCGATCTCCCCCATGGCCGCCTGGTCCAGCGGTCGCCCCTGGGGCGAGAGGTAGGCCACCCGGCTGGCCGGCGCTGCGGCCTTGGCCTCGGCGATGGCCGCGCTCAGGGGCTCGACCTTCATCACCATCCCCGGGCCCCCACCGTAGGGTCGACCGTCCACGGTGCGGTGCACGTCGTGGGTGTAATCGCGCGGGTTCCAGACGTGCAGGCTGGCGATGCCCCGCTCCAGCGCCCGGCCGACCACTCCGTGCCCATCCAGGGCCCGAAAGGCCTCGGGGAACAGGGTGATGACGTCGAAGCGCATGGGCCTAAGCCTGAACCTGACCCTGACCCCGGGGGGATCAGAAGTCCGGGTCCCAGTCCACCAGAACCCGGCCGAGGCCGAAGTCCACGTCCCTGATCACATCGCCCCACACAAAGGGAATCAGTCGCTCCCGCTCGCCCCTGACACAAACCACGTCGTTGGCCCCGGTGCCGAAGAGGTGGTCCACGCGACCCAGGTCCCGGCCTTCCATGTTCTCGACGCGCAGCCCTTCGAGATCGAACCAGTAAAACTCGTCGGCTTTGGGGGGCGGCAGTCGGTCCCGTGGGACCGAAATCTCCGACCCCACCAGTGCTGCGGCCTGATCGCGGTCGTCGCAACCGGCCAGCCGCGCCACCAGCCCCTTGCCGTGACGTTTGCCCTCCAGTGGCTCTAACGCCTGGCCGGCCTTGCCGAGGTACCAGGGGCGGTAGCCCAGTATGTTCTCGATCGGGTCGGTCTCGGAATACACGTGTACCCAACCGCGTATTCCATAGACCCCCGCGATGCGCCCGAGTACGACCATTCGGGGCTGGGTCTGAACTTGGGCCGGGTCGCTCATGTCGCCTTTTCGACTGCCGTCACTGGCGGCTGCCGCGGCCCCGCCACCAACCCCCGAAGCTGGGAGCAGGCGCTATCCGACGGCCGGGCGCGGCGCGGTCGCGAGGAGCTGCGCAACGCGCTCTGTGGGCTGGGCACCCAGGCCGATCCAGTGCTCGGCGCGCGCCAGATCCACGCGGACCTTCTCCTCCCCACCGATGGCCGCGGGGTTGTAGAAGCCGATGCGCTCGATGTAGCGGCCGTCCCGCTTGGCTCGGATGTCAGCCACGACGATCTGATAGAAGGGGCGCTTCTTGGCGCCGCCACGGGTCAAACGGATCTTCACCATGTTGTTCTGCACCTGGTCCGGGCGGATGCGAGGGGCGGGCGCGAGGAATTCGCCGCCCTTAAGGAAACGCGCAAATATACACGAAACCGGGCGGATTGGAAGCTTTGGGTCCGGGTCGATCCGCTGCCTGCCGGGAGTTGGGCACGCCTAAGCTCGGTGAACGCCGCTGGCATGCGTGCGGCGGCGTTGGATAGCACCGGGCCGCTCGCCCTTGTCCTGCGCAGCGCCCGTATCTACCATGCAAAGCTGATTGTTCGACCTTCGGCGAGGCGCTTTCATGCCGTACGAACCCCGTGCCCCAGGTCCGGGCCTCGTGTTCGCCCTGCTGTGGGCCGCTCTGCTGGTCTCGCCAGGGACCGAAGCGGCAGAGCCTGAGCCTCAGCCTCAGCGTCCATCCCTGGAGACCCAGCGCAGTGCTTTCCTCGCGGCCGAGGCGGCCCTCAAGGCGGGGCCAATGGACCGCTATCGGGAATTCGCCGGAGGACTGACCGGCTATCCCCTATATCCCTACCTCCGCTTCGACGAGCTTTCCAGCGCCCCGGCGGGGCCGACCGATGACGAGGTACGCCAATTCCTCGCGGACTACCCGGACAGTCACCTCGCCGACCGGATGCGTGCCACTTGGCTCAAGCGCCTGGCCGCCGGGGAGCGCTGGGCCGAGTACGCCGAGGCCTATCGTCCGGACGGGTCGGATGAGCGCCAATGCCTCTACCGCCGGGCGCTGCTGGCAACAGGGCGGCGGACCGAGGCCCTGACCGACTTGGAGCCCCTGTGGCTCAGGGCGGAGGCCGGACCTGCTGCCTGCGGCCCGGTGTTCGACGCCTGGGCCGCTGCCGGGGGGTTGACTCCGGAGCTAGGCTGGCAGCGCATCGCCCTGGCCCTGGGTGCCGACAGGCCCAAGCTGGCGGCGGATGTCGGGCGCTATCTGCCCCCGACCGACGGCCCTTACCGCGACCTGTGGTTAGCGCTGCACCGGGACCCGGCACGTGCTTCGGACCCCGCCACCTTCGCCGTGCCGCACCCCCGGCGGGGCGAGCTGATCGCCCACGCCGTCGCGCGACTGGCCGATCGCTCGCCCCAGGCCGCGGCCGCGGCCTGGGACCGCCTGCGGGCGACGTACCCAGTCGCGGCCCCTGCGGCCGGGGTCGCCGAGACCGTGATTGGCCTGGCCCTGGCCGAGGCGGGCGATGCCGCTGGACTGGCCCGCCTTGACCAGATCTCCCCGAGCCCCGACAACACTGAGCTGCAGGGGCGCCGCTTGCGCGTCGCCCTCAAGCTGGGGGACTGGGGTCGGGTCGCGGCCTGGGTCGCGGCGATGCCGGAGGGTGAGGGGAAGGAGGATCTCTGGCGTTACTGGCAGGCCCGGGCAGAGGAAGCCCTTGGCCACACGGAGCTGGCCGAGGACCTCTATCGCCAGGCGGCAGGCGCCCGCAGCCTGTGGGGCTTCCTCGCCTCCGAGCGGGCCGGGCTGCCGTATCGCCTGGACGCGCGCCCGACGCCGGCGGACCCCGCGCGAGTTGCCAGGCTGTCCGCTGATCCGGCCCTGGCGCGCATCTTGGAATTGCGGGCGCTGGACCGGGCTGCGGACATGCGCCGCGAGTGGGCCCGCCTCACGGCCGACCTGGGGCCGGATGACCTCATGGCCGCCGCCGTCGTTGCGCAGGGGCTGGGCTGGCCGGACCAGGCTATCCGTACCCTGGCCAAGAGCGGCTACTGGAACGACCTCGAGCTGCGCTTCCCTCTGGGTTATCGGGGCCTGGTCCGCGCCCAGGCGGCGGTCACCGGCCTGCCCGAGGCGTGGATCTACGCCGTGCTGAGGGAGGAGAGCACCTTCGACCCCGGCGCTGGCTCCCCGGCGGGGGCCATCGGCCTGATGCAGCTCATGCCCGACACCGCCCGCGCAGTCGCCAACGCTGCCGGACAACGCCCGCCCTCCCGTGGCGGTCTTTTGGATCCGGGCACCAACATCGCCCTGGGGAGCGCCTATTTGGCGTCCATGGGCGCGCGTTACGGGGTCCATCCGGCGCTCGCCACCGCGGCCTACAACGCCGGACCCCACCGGGTGGACAAATGGCTGCCGGCCAGTCCGATGCCTGCAGACATCTGGATCGCCACCATCCCCTTCCGCGAGACCCGTGACTATGTCCGCCGGGTCCTGGCCTATCGGACGATTTATGCCGACAGGCTGGGCATCTGCCCGGCCCCGCTCGCGACAGCTCTCGGCCCGGTCGCCTCGGCATTGGCCGAGACTCGTCTGGAGTAAGGGGTCGGATGCCAGGCCCGCGACTGTGCCGACTTGGCTGCGGTGAGGGTCTGGCCGTCGACGTTCCGTGAAGGCCGTCGGAGTCCACCCTCTGGTAGACTGGAGGTCCGGGTTATGCTTCGGACTGGCCCGTCCCGCCCCCGCCCCGGGCGTGGCGTTTCAAGGCACACTCACCCCCACGCACCCACCTCATGATCAGCAAGACCCTCACCCTGACGTTGCTGTGTGCCGTCGCCTTGGGCAACCCTGCGCCGGCGGCGGCGCAGGATGCTCGCGGAGCCCGCGAGACCATGGCGAGCGCCATGGCCAATGCCATGGTCCGCATGATGGAGGCGATGGGCCTCTTTGGCGGCGGGTCCTTTGGCTCCTGGAGTGGGGCCCCGGCGATTGCCGGCCTGATGCCTCAATACGGCTCGATGATGGGTGTGCCTGGCGCTTCCCCCTGGGGTATGCCGATGCAGGATCCCTCCCAGGCCCTTGGCATGGGCACCGACGCGATGAAGCAGATGTACCCGGGGATACCTGGTGCTGGCACCGGCACCGAGCGGCTGGACGGGGTTTGGGAGGGAAGCGGCGGGGACCTCCTCATCGTTCAGGGTGGGCGCTATCGCATCTATGCCCCGCAGGACCAGTACATCGACGGCTTGCTTCAACAGCAGTCCAGCCGAGTTGCCCTGTACAACGTCCAGGACGGGCACACCCAGGTCTTCGAGTTCGTCACCCAGGACGGTCGCCTCGCCTTGCGCGATGCCGGCGGCCAGGTCTATCTGTTCCGGCGGTTTGGCGGTTCGCCGCTGGCCTCCGGCTTGGCACCAGCCGTGCCGTCCGTGGATACGTCGCCGCCCGCGGCAACCGCCCTGGAGCCTTCGGCGCCGAAGACGAGCGGTGCTCGGTGAGCAACGGGCGATGGTCGGTCAGGCGAGCAACAGCCTGGCCCCGAGGACCAGCAGCAGGACGGCGAACACCCGCTTGAGCCGGTCTACCGGCAGCTTGTGGGCCAGGTGCGCCCCGAGCGGAGCCATCGGAACACTCGCCGCCAGAATGGCCACCACCGCTGGCCAGTACACGAAACCGGTGCTCGCCAGCGGTAGCCCCTCGCGCCCCCAGCCGACGGCCATGAACCCCAGGGCGCCGGCCACGGCGATGGGCACCCCGCAGGCGCTCGAGGTGGCGACCGCGCGGCGCATGTCGATCCCGACCCGGTTCAGGAAGGGAACCGTCACGGTCCCTCCTCCGATCCCGACTAAGGCCGACAAGGCGCCGATCCCGGCCCCGGCGGCGAGCATGCCGGCGGTCCCGGGCAGGGCCCGCCGGGCTGTATCGGCTCGACGCAACAGCATCCATCCCCCCACGTAGAGCAGGAAGCAGCCGAAGAGGCGCTTGAGCCACTCGTCCGAGAGGATCCCGGCGAACGCGGCCCCAGCCCAGGCCCCGATCACGATCCCGGGCGCGAGACTTCGTACCAGGTCCCAGCGCACCGCCCCCCGCCGATGATGGGCGTAGGCCGAGGCGGCCCCGGTCGCGACGATTGCGGCCAGCGAGGTCCCCACCGCCAAGTGCGGAATCCAGTCCGGGGCGAGGCCTACCCGGGCGAAGACGAAGATCAGGGCCGGGACCACCACCACTCCGCCGCCGACCCCGAAAAGCCCTGCGAGAACGCCGGAGGCGATCCCGGTGGCCAGGTAGGCGGCGAGTTCCCAAAGATACATCGCGGCCCCCGTCAACCCAGCTCTAGTCGGGTCCTAAGGTCCCGCGACGCGAACCCGCACCAAGGCCCCGTCACACCCTTCTCCAGGGCGATGACCTGGAAGCGCTCGCCCATCGCCGAAGGTAGGACCAGGGTCCGGGCCCCGAGGGCCAGGTCCATGGCCCGGGAAGGGTCCGCTGCAGCGTCGGCCAATTCCCGGTCCAGCCCGCAGCCGATGAGGAACAGGGCCTGGGTGGTGTAGCCGCCTAGGACCAGCCCCGCCGCTGCGCCGTGCTCCGCGACGGCGGTGAAGTCCACATGGGCGGTGATGTCCTGCAGCCCAAGGTCACGGTAGGGATCGGTATGGGCGCGGTGGCGGGCGTGACACATCAGGGTTCCTACACGGCGCTCGGCCCGGTAGTAGTCGGCCCGTGGGTGGCCGTAGTCGATGAGCAGGATCAGCGCCTGGTCCAGCGCCGCCACCAGTGCCGCGAGCCAGGGGCCCAGCCGCAGGTTGATCTCGGACGTGTACCCAGGCTCGGTCGCCAGACCCTGGGACTGGAGGGCCTGCACGGCCTGGGTCAGGCCCGGAGACCGCGGCCGGTCGGCGGTCTCGTCCCAACCGTCCGCGGCGGGTCTGACCAGAACCTCCAGCGGGGTGCCGTCGTCGCCGATGCGAAATCGGTGCACCGGCATGGCGTCGAGGACCTCGTTGGCCAGGACGACTCCGCGAAACCCCTCGGGCAGGCGCGATAGCCAGTGCACCCGACCCGCCGCCCAGGGGATCCGTTCGCTGACGAGATTGGCCTGGCGCGCCTTAAGGTCCGGACTCGGTTCCAGGATCAGGTAACGGCCGGGCAGGGGGCCCTCGCGCGCCAGGGCGTCGAGGATCTCTGCCGCCAGGGCCCCGCTGCCGGCGCCGAGCTCCAGAATGTCGCCGCCCGGCAGGTCCGCCAGGACCTCCCGGCACTGGGCCGCCAGGCAGCGCCCGAACAGCGGCGAGACCTCGGGCGCGGTGGTAAAGTCCCCCGCAGCCCCCAGCTTCGTGCTGCCTGCGGCGTAGTAGCCGAGTCCGGGGGCATAGAGTGCCAGCTCCATAAAGCGGTCGAAGGGGAGCAATCCCCCCGCGGCGTGTGCCTCCGCCCGCAGCAGGGTGTCGAGGCGGCGGCTCACCGCGGCGGCGTCGGTCGAGGTTGGCTCTGGCATGTTCAGCGTCCCAGTCGAAAACGAGGCGCAAGCCTACATCACAAGGAGGCACAGATGGCGGAGAGCGTTACCCCCCTCGCCGGCCGGGTGGCCATGATCACGGGCGCGGCCCAGCGCATCGGGGCGGAGATTGCCCGCACCCTGCACCGTGAGGGAATGGATCTGGCCCTGCACTACCGAAGCTCCGCGGCCGAGGCCAAGAACCTGCGCCAGGAGCTCGAGCAGGGCCGTCCAGACTCAGTCCTGCTGGTGCAGGCGGACCTCGGCGATACGGAGGCGCTGCGGGCGCTCTGCGAGCAGGTGGCCGCCTTCCGCGGGCACCTCGACCTCTTGGTGAACAACGCCTCCAGCTTCTACCCGACCCCCATCGATACCGCCACCGAGGCCCAGTGGGACGAGCTCATGGGGTCCAACCTCAAGGGTCCGTTCTTTCTCGCCCAGGCCGCCGCCCCCTGGCTGCGGGCGAGCGGCGGGGCCATCGTCAATCTGGTTGACATTCACGCCGAGCGCCCGCTCAAGGACCACTCCATTTACTGCATGGCCAAGGCCGGCAATGCCATGATGGTCCGCGCCCTGGCCCGGGATCTGGGACCGGCGGTACGGGTCAACGGCGTGGCACCGGGCGCCATCCTGTGGCCTGAGCAGGGGATGGGCGAGGAGGCCCAGCGGCAGATCCTGGCGCGCACCGCACTCGGGCGCCCCGGGACCGCGACGGATGTGGCCCGGGCCGTGCTGTTTCTGGCCCGGGATGCCGACTACGTCACCGGCCAGATCATCAACGTGGACGGCGGGCGGACCATCCAGCAGTAACCCAGGGCCGGGCACCACCCGGGCGACGAGCCAAGCCATGAGCGACGACACCAAGACCCGGATCCATCAGGGACCGGACCACAGTGCCCCCTATCCTGTTAGCCGGCTGGCTCCGGCCTTCCGCGGGACGGACCTGGCTGCCGAGGTGGCCCAGGCCGAGGCCATGCTCGGGGCGCGCACCGGCGCCAAGCTGCGCGTCATCGCCGATCAGATCAAGGCCCTGCAGGAGGAGGCCCGGCGGGTCCTTGCCCAGGCCCGGGACGAGCAGGCCCTGACCCGGGCCCAGTGCGCGTTCAAGCGCATCCCGGGCAAGATCTACCACCTTTACAGCAAGGGCGACGGGGCCCCCTTTTTCTCCATGCTCTCTCCCGCGGACTGGCGTGGGTCACCGCCTCACGAGTTCCTCGGCTCGTACCGGTTGGAGCCCGACTACTCCTGGACCCCGGCCGCGACGGCCGGCCAGGCTGACGACACCGGTGACCTGGTGCGGCAATTGCTGGCCATCGGGGGATTGGGGAACGGCGGCAAGACTTGATCGGGCGTCCACAAAGTTCGGTAGGATGCGGTAAGCGCAGCGAACCGCATCGGTCGCGAACGATGCGGTTCGTTCCTCACTGCATCCTACGGGCCTCCCGAGTGACAAAGGGGTGGAGGCAGGGGCCCGCCGTCCGCCACCCTCTACCGCCCGTCTCTCCCTAACCGGAGCCCGCCGATGCCTGACACCGACCTGACCGATGCGCGTGCCGCGGTGCGCGCCTACCACGACCAGAGCAAGCATCGCTTCGAGCGCTACGCGCCGGGGCCTGCTAGCCTCGACTGGGATGCCCAACCGAACCCCTTCCGCCGATTCGAGGACTGCCAGCGTCTGGAGCTGCCGCTGCCTGCCGGTGAGATCCACCTTCCCTTCTCTGCCCTCTACACCCCCGGCGCCGTTCCGCCGCGGCTGCTGGACTCCGTTGCGGTCGGGGCCCTGTTGGAGCTGAGCCTCGCGGTCAGCGCCTGGAAGGCCATGGGCCCGGCCCGCTGGGCGGTGCGCTGCAACCCCTCCAGCGGCAATCTGCACCCGGTGGAGGCCTATCTCGTGCTGCCACACACGAACCTCGGGCCCGCCGGCCTCTATCACTACGAGGCCGAAGACCACGTCCTGGCGCTGCGCTGCCCCTTCGATGCGGCGCTGTCCGGGCACTTGGCCGACCTTCTGCCCCCAGACTGCATTCTGTTGGGGCTGAGCCTGGTCCCCTGGCGCGAGGCGTGGAAGTACGGCGTCCGGGCCTGGCGTTACTGCCAGCTCGATTTGGGCCACGCCATCGGGGCACTGGGTTACGGCGCCGCCCCCATCGGCTGGGGCATGCGCCTGCTCGCCGACTGGTCCGGCCTGCAGATTGCCCGGCTCCTGGGCCTGGACCGAACTGCGGACTTCGAGCATGACGAGCCGGAATACCCCGCGGCCCTCCTGATGTTGGGGCCCGACCCGGTTGGGCTCCCGCCCCAGCCGAACCTGCTCGCCGCCCTGGCAGGGCAGGGCTGGCAGGGTAAGGCCAACCGACTCGACTCGCGTCACCTGTACCGCTGGGATGCGGTGGATGCCATGGCCCGGCTGGTCAAGCCCCCTCCCACCGCGGAGCCCCTGGCCGGCCCCCTTCCGGCTCTGTCCAGGACACCGGGCGATCCGTCCGCAGTAAAGATCATTCGCCGCAGGCGCAGCGCCCGTGCCTTCAACCCCGAGAAAGGCATCGCTGCCGAGACCTTCTACCGCCTGCTGGACTCTTGCCGGCCGCGTCCCGGCACTGGACCCTGGGACCTGTACCAGGGCCCGAGCCGTTTGCACCTGCTGTGCTTCGTCCACCGGGTGGAGGGACTACCGCCTGGGCTCTACCTGCTGGCGACGGACATCGGCGTCGTTGCGGGACTAAAGCCCTTGATGCGTGCGGAGTTCGTCTGGGAACAGCCGCCGGGCTGCCCCGAGGGTCTACCCTGCTATCGCCTGATCAGTGCCGACGCCAAACAGGCGGCCATGAACCTTGGGTGTCATCAGCAGATCTGCGCCCAGAGCGCCTTCGCCCTGGCCATGCTCGGCGAGTTCGACGCCGTCATCGCCGAGTCGCCGGGAGGCTACAACCTCCTGTTTCGCGAGGCGGGGCGGGTAGGGCAGGCCCTGTACCTGCACGCCGAGGCGGAGGGCATCGGTTCCAGCGGGATCGGCTGCTATTTCGACGATCCGATCCACGACCTGCTCGGCCTTCAGAACCAGCGCCTCCAGACCGTCTACATGTTCACCGTCGGCCCGGCCCGCCCGGAGCTGGGCGTTACCGACGAGCCGGCTTATGCCAGGGGTAGCACGTAACTCGGAATGCGAAATGCGGCGCCCGCGTCTGCCCTTTTCCGCCTACGCGCCCTGCCCTTGGTGTCGCAGCACGGCGGAGACCGGCGCCGGGGGTTGTCGGGCGGTGCTACTCCAGCGTCGACAGGAGTCCGGGTATGGCAGGCAGCAGGCGCATGAAGGCTTGTGTGATGTCCGGATCGAACTGGGCGCCGGCACTCTTCGCGAACTCGTGGCGAACGAATTCTTGGAATAAGGGCTTCCGGTAGGGCCGCTGCGACGCCATGGCGTGGTAGGCGTCGGCCACATAAATGATGCGCGCTTCCAGGGCGATGGCCTGGCCTGCCCGCCCGTCCGGGTAGCCCCGGCCGTCGAACCGCTCGTGGTGCTGCCGTACCATCGGCAGCACGTCGGCGAGGAATCGCAAGGGCTCAAGGATGGCGGCGCCGTCGCCCGGATGTCTGCGGATCATCGCGAACTCCGTGTCGTTCAGACGCCCCTCCTTGCGCAGTACCGCATGCGGCACGCTGATCTTTCCGATATCGTGAAGCCGACCGCCGATGCCTACCC
Source organism: Chromatiaceae bacterium (assembly GCA_041307765.1). Classification (GTDB taxonomy): domain Bacteria; phylum Pseudomonadota; class Gammaproteobacteria; order Chromatiales; family Chromatiaceae; genus DYRB01. Next base: position 8,470 of record JBFZCW010000195.1, on the reverse strand, counting down.
GTTCCGCGGCGGCGGCCGAAAACCCCAGTTCCAGCGCCAGGCGCTGTGCAACCCGGGCTACCACTCTGGAGTGGCTCCCGGTGTAAGGGTCCTTTCTGTCAACGGCATCCGCCAGGGCGGTCAGGGCATCCAGGTTCAGTTTCTTCAGGTAGTCCCTGTCCGGGTCGGCAGTCATCAGGAAGCGAAATACGGTCTTGCCAAACGCCACCAGGTCCCCGTGGGCCAGGCGTTCGTTGATCACTCTGTCGCGATTGACGAAAGTGCCGTTGGCGCTGCCCAAGTCCTGCACATAGTAGCGATTGTGCACGGCGAGAATTCGGGCATGGCGGCGGGAGGCCTTGGGATCGGGTATCTGGAAGTCCACGCCGCTGCCGCGGCCAACGACCCACTGCGGTGAATCCAGCGCCACCGGTGCCACGCCTTCGGATTGGGGAGCGAGGTACGCCTTGCGCTTAGGTTCCAGCCATCCGCTGGGTTCGGATTCGGCAAACCCCGAAAACTGAAATTTGGGTGCGTCCATCGGCTCTGTCACCGGCCTCGCCTATTCGCGACGGGTCTCATGCCCGTCTTTAACCCTGGGGTACTCGTCGTCCAATCCGTCGCCCTTGGGGAGTGATACAACCGCCAAAGGCGACCTACGCGGACGATGCTAGCCGCGGTTGAGGTATCCGGCAAGTTGCGAGACGGCGATCTGTGGCAGCGGCTCCGGCATTCCGGGCGGGCCCATTAGGCCCCAAACTTGGTTACCTTACATGGCTCCGGGGTCCGGCCCTCGATCAGCTCGTTGAGGATGTACCAGATGGCATCCGCCGGGGGTGGACAACCGGGGATGAACACATCCACCGGCACGACGTTGTGGATTGGGACGACCCGCTGCAACAGAGTCGGCACCCCCACGGTCGGGATCTGCGGTTGCAGGTCCACGGTCTCGCGGTAGGCCCGGTCGATGACGTCGGCGAGCCGGAAGGGGTTGCGCATCGCCGGGACATTCCCGTTGACCGCGCAGTCCCCCAGGCTGATCAGGAGCTTGCAGTGCCGGCGGAAGGTCTTGGCCTTTTCGAGGTCGTCGCTGTTGCTGATCGACCCCTCCAGGATCCCGACGTCGACCTGTTCCGGCAGCTCCTTGGCGTCCACCAGGGGGCTGTAGACGAACTCGACCCGCTGAGCGAGCTCGATGAGGCGCTCGTCCATGTCCAGAAAGGACATGTGACAGCCAGAGCAGCCGTCCAGCCAGGCGGTGGCGACGGTGACCTTCCGGGCGTTCGCGGCCGTGTTCATCGGGTCTGCCTCCGGCGGGAGAGGTAGGGGAGGAAGTGCAGGTCCTTGGTCATCTCGCCGACCGAGGTCCCTTGTTTCACCAAGGCCCCGGTTGGGCAGACCTGGACGCACTTGCCGCAGCCGGTGCAGGTGTCGCTCTCGCCCCAGGGGCGGTTGAGATCGGTGATCACCAGACAGTCGGTCCCGCGCCCCATCACGTCCCAGGTATGGGCCCCCTCGATCTCGTCGCACACCCGCACGCAGCGGGTGCAAAGGATGCAGCGGTTGTGGTCCAGGCGGAACATCTCGTGGGAGGAGTCCACCGGGTAGTGGGCGCTGCGGTAGGGGACCTGGACATGGTCCACCCCGCATTTTTGGGCCAGGTTCTGCAGCTCGCAGTGCCCGTTGGAGACGCACACCGAGCAGACGTGGTTGCGTTCGGCAAAGAGCAGCTCGACGATCGTGCGCCTGTAGTGGTGTAGCTTCTCCGTGCAGGTGGAGATGACCATCCCCTCCGTCACCCGGGTGGAACAGGCGGCGAGCAGCCGGTTGCTTCCTGCCACCTCCACCATGCATAGGCGGCAGCCGCCCCAGATGGTCAGACCCTCCAGGTAGCACAGTGAAGGGATGGGGATGCGGTTCTCGCGGGCGACCTCGATGATCGTCTCGTCCTCGCGGGCGCTGACGGCCTGACCGTCGATGGTTAGGGTGACGACGCGGACACTGGGTTGCAGGACGGGTGCGGGCATGTTGGCTCCGGTGGGTGTCTCCGGTTCGAAGCGGCCTGACGGCAAGGGTCGGGTTTTTGTCGGCGGACTGCAAGCGCGCTCTGCGGGTGTCGGACACGGCTCCGGCCAGCGTGCGCTCATTTGCGGCCCAATGCCGTTTCCACGATGATCTGACCGCCGGCTTCGCCTTGGTCCCTGGCGGGCGCTCGGCGGGACGTTTTCGGTGACTGCGGAGGCGCAACCATGTGCGGCATTTGCGGCGAGTTGAGATTCGACGGGGATGGGGCGGACCTTGCGGCCATCGAGCGCATGACGGCGGCCCTGGTCCCGCGCGGCCCAGACCATGGGGGCAGTTGGAGCGACGGATCGCTGGGCTTCGGTCACCGCCGGCTTGCCATCATCGACCTCTCCGAGCGGGCCCATCAGCCCATGGTGGACTCGGAGCTGGGGCTGGCCCTGGTGTTCAACGGGACCATCTACAACTACCGGGCGTTGCGCACCCAGCTTGCCGCCCGCGGCCACCGATTCTTCTCCGACGGCGATACCGAGGTCATCCTGAAGAGCTACCGGGAGTGGGGCCCCACCTGTGTCGAGCGCCTCCACGGCATGTTTGCCTTCGCCCTCTGGGACCTTCGCGAGCGCAGGCTCTTCCTGGCCAGAGACCGCTTCGGGATCAAGCCGCTGTATTGGAGCACCGACGGGCGCCGGATGCGCTTTGCGTCCACGCCCCAGGCCCTGTTGGCGGCGGGCGGGGTGGACACCGTCGTCGATCCCGTGGGGCTCCAGTTCCAGTTCAGCCTCCACGCCGTGATCCCGGCCCCGGGAACCATCCTCAAGGGGGTACGCAAGCTGCCGCCGGCACACACCCTGACCATCGACCGGGATGGGATCGGCAGCCCCAGCCCCTACTGGCACCTGGAGGCGGTGCGTGAGCCTGGGCCCGTCTCGGAGGCCGAGTGGATCGAGCGCGTCCACGACTCCCTCCTGGCGGCCGTGCGAAAGCGCCAGGAGGCGGCGGACGTCCCGGTGGGGGTCCTGCTCTCCGGGGGGCTCGATTCGAGCCTGATCGTGGCCCTGATGGCCGAGCTCGGCGGGGTCGAGAACCTCCACACCTTCTCCGTCGGCTTCGAGGATCAGCCCGAGGAGCAGGGCAGCGAGTTCGAGTTCTCCGATCAGGTGGTCGCCCGCTATGGGACCCACCACCACAAGTTCCTGGTCCCCAACGAGCAGGCCCTGACCCGGCTCCCCGAGGCGGTAGACGCCATGGCGGAGCCCATGTTCGGCCAGGATGCCGTGGGCTTCTACCTGCTCGCCGAGCGCGTGTCGGAGAGCATCAAGGTAGTCCAGTCCGGTCAGGGGGCTGACGAGGTCTTCGGCGGCTACTTCTGGTATCCGCGGATGCTGGAAGAGACCGACGGGACCCGCCTCGATCGCTTCCGCCGGCATTACTTCGACCGCGACTACGCCGAGCTGATGGACCTGATCGCGCCCGAATACCAGGGGCCGGATGCCGTCGGAGAATACATCGGGGCTAGACTGGATGAGCCCGGCGCAGACTCCTTCCTCGATGCGGTGCTGCGTCTGGATGCCACCACCCTGATCGTGGATGACCCGGTCAAGCGGGTGGACAACATGACCATGGCCTTTGGGCTGGAGGCCCGGGTGCCGTTTCTGGACCATGAGCTGGTGGAGCTGGCCGCCCGCTGCCCGCCAGAGATCAAGCTCAAGTCCGGTGGCAAGCATCTGCTCAAGGCCATTGCGCGCGGGCGCCTACCCGACGCCGTCATCGACCGCGCCAAGGGTTACTTCCCCATGCCGGCGCTGAAGTACGTGCGCGGCCGGTTCCTGGAGTTCATGCACGATATCCTGGACTCGAAGGCCTGCCGCGAGCGCGGCCTCTACCAGAGGGGCTATGTGGAGCGCCTGCTGGCGGAACCGGAGGCCCACCACACCCGCATCCTAGGCTCCAAGCTTTGGCACCTTGCCGTGCTGGAGCTGTGGCTGCAGCGCAACGTCGGCGCCTGAGCCGCCCATGGACCCGGCGGCGGCGCGGGCCGTCTTCGACACGCTGCTCGCGGCCTACGGCCCCCAGCACTGGTGGCCGGCCGAGACCCCGTTCGAGGTCATGGTCGGGGCCGTCCTCACCCAGAACACGGCATGGACCAATGTGGAGCGCGGGATCGAGCGCCTGGTGCAGCGCCTGGGCGGTCGGTTGGACCTGGGCGCGGAGCAGATCCTCGCCCTGCCCGAGGCCGAGCTGGGGGATTGCCTGCGCCCGGTGGGTTACTTCAACGTCAAGGCGCGCCGGCTGCGGTCTTTCTGCTCGGCCTATCTGGAGGCAGGCGGACTGGAGGGGCTGGCCGCCCTCGATACCCCGGCCCTGCGCCGCCGGCTCCTTTCGGTAAACGGGATTGGACCGGAGACTGCCGACGACATGGTCCTCTATGCCTTCCACCGCCCCGTATTCGTGGTCGATGCCTACACCCGCCGCCTCTGCGGCCGTCTGGGGCTCCTCGACCACCAGGCCGGCTACGAGACCATCCGCCACGCCTTCGAGCAGGCCCTGGGCCCGGATGTCTCCCTGTTCAACGAGTACCATGCCCTGATTGTCCGGCACGCCAAGGCCATCTGCCGCAGTAAGCCGCGTTGCGAGGGGTGCTGCCTGCGCCGGCCCTGCCGCTTCCTGGCAGCCGGCTCGTCGGCACCGCCGCGTTCGACGTCAAGGACACGCCATGGGGCGCCTCGGGCTTCCGGGTGCTGAGCCTCGGGGCTTTCACCCGCCGCGGTTCATGCTTGCAGCCCAACCTGGCGAACCTGATACTGCCTACGGGTTCCCGCCCTGCGCCTTTCTGACCGGACCCCTGAGACGTCGCGCCGCTTCTATGAAAAGCCTGTTCATGCTTCCCATTTGGCTCGTCCAGGTCTTCACCTGGTCCAAGTCCTTCAGGAGCAATCCCATCATCGGCAGTCCGGTCTTGAACCGCCTCGGGCTGCATGTCTTGCGCGTGGTCGTGGCCGAAGGGCTGTTCCGGTGGCGGTTGTGGCTGCTCAGCCCCCTGGTCAGCCAGGAGGACCGGAAGCTGTTCCGCGAGCAAGGGTATCTCCTCAAGCGGGACTTCCTCCCGCCGGAGGCATTCGCGGCCCTCAAGGGGGAGCTTCTGGGCTATCGGGGCGAGATCACCGAGGTCCAGGAAGGTGATACCCGGACCCAGCGCGTTCTGCTCACCCGGAAGACATTGCAGGCGCTGCCTCGATGTCGTGCCCTGGTGGAGCATCCGGCGCTCGATCGCGTCATGCGCTATGCGTCTTCAAAGAACCGTCCGCCGCTCTATTACATCGAGAATCTTCGCCTAAAGGCCGTGGATTCGGCCCTGAAAGACCCCCAGCAGGACTTGCACAGCGACACCTTTCATCCCTGCGTCAAGGCGTGGCTGTTCATCGACGATGTCTCCACCCGCAACGCGCCGCATGTGTATGTGCCCGGTTCCCATCGCCTCACCTGGAATCGGCTCAAGTGGGAGTATCGGGAAAGCCTCGCGGCCAGCGCTGCCGGGAAACAGGCCGCGGGGGATCGCTATTGGGACGGGTCCTTTCGGGTTACCGAGCAGGACCTGCGTGACATGGGCGGTGCCGCCCCCCAATCCTTCCAGGTGCCCGCCAATACCTTGCTGATCGCCAACGTCCACGGGTTTCACCGCCGCGGCGATGCCACCGAACCGAGTGCGCGCATGACCATCTGGATGCAGGCGCGGGACAATCCCTTCAATCCCTTCGTCTCCCTCTTTCCCCGCTTGAGCGCACGCCTGGTCGAGGCTGTCTGGTCCCATTACGCCCGCGGTCGCGACCAGCGGCGGGCAGCTGCCGGCCAGTTGCTCCTGATCCAAGGGGGCTTCGACCGGGCACCAACCGTGCCCCCTAGCCCGTAGGGCGGCTCTGGAGGAAGGCAAAGGCCGGCGCCGGGACTAAGATTTGGCGACACCGATGACCCGATTTCCTGGAGAATGCCATGCCCGCTACAGCCCGCCGTCTGCCAATGCGCTTCGCCCTGCTCGCCCTGGCCGCCCTGCCGCTCTCCTGCGCCTCCACGGGCAAGCACGTGAGCGACTGGGGCGAGATCACCCTGGCCCCCGGCGATACGGGCAACTGCTGGTCCAATCCCTGCCGGGTCTACCTGCAGATGCCGCCGGGGCAGGGGGCCCAGGTCGTCACGGCCAACGAGATCAGCCTGGGGGCCTTCCCGGCCGGGCAAAGGGTGTCCATCGGCAGCTTCTTCGAGAGCAACGCCATCAAGATCCCCGGGGCCGGGGTGCCGCCCGCCTATGTCTACATCCCGCAGGTGAGGTGAGCCGGGCCGACGCCAGAACTCATGCCCCGGGGGTCAAGGTCTCGGCAGACAGCGCCTGACCCGAGACGCCGCGGGCGTCTGGTCCCAGGAGGTAAAGGTAGCTCGCAGTCGAGGCCTCGGCGTCCGGCCAGCGCTTGGGGTCCTCGCCGGGGTAAAGGCGGGCGCGCAGCCCGCTCTGGACAATGCCGGGGTCCAGGCTGTTGACGCGGATGGGGCTGCTGTCGCGCAGCTCGTCGGCCAAGGTCTGCATGAGCCCCTCGCAGCCGAACTTGGCGGCGGCGAAGGCACCCCAATAGGCCAAGCCGCGGCGGCCGACCCGGTCCGCGGTGAAGACCACCGAGGGCTCCACCCCAGCCCGCAGCAGCGGCAGGCAGGCCTGGGTCAGCAGGAAGGGGGCGGTGAGGTTGATCCGCAGGACCCGCTCCCACTCGGAGGCATCGTAGTCGTCGATGCGGGACAGGAACGGGGCATAGGCGGCGCAATGGACCAGTCCATCGAGGCGCCCGAACTCGCCCCCGAGGGTGTCCGCGGCGGCAATGAAGTCGGGCTCCTTGGCCTGGTCCAGGTCCAGGGTCAGGATGGCCGGCTGAGGGCAGCCCTCCGCCTCCAGGGCGTCGTAGGTCGGCTCCAGGTCCGCCTGCTTGAGGTCCGAGAGGATGACGGTGGCGCCATGGCGGGCGCAGGCGGCGGCGACTGACCGGCCGATGGTGTCGGCGACACCAGTGACCAGGATGATGTGGTCGCGGAGCAGGTCCTGGGCGGGTCGGTAGTCGTTCATGGCTTGGTCCGGCGTGGATGGTTCGATTCAAAGGGGTAATCGCATCGACCGCGCTGCGCGCAGTGGCTTCGGCGCCGGGTATTGGACCCGTTGCCATCGATTGGCGTTTATCGGCAGGCGGTTGCCCATTGCGCGGTCAAGGTCCTCGTCGCGCCTCGCGCCAGCCGACCCAGAGCTTGCGCAGCGGCGTCAGTCCGACCCGGCGCTGGGCTAGGTCGAATCCCTCGTCCGCTAGCTCTGCGAGCAAGGCGGCGAGGATGCGCCCGCGCACGCGCAGGCTCGCCGGAAGGTGGGGCGCCATGGCCTCGCGCTCGCGGTAGGCGAGGGCCGCCGCGGCGGCTTCTGCCAGGAGCGCAGGGAGCCGGCCGATGTGCCCGGGCTGGGCCAAGGCCGCCGACGTGATGCCCAGCTCCGCCAGGCGGTCGGCCGGCAGGAAGGCCCGGCCGCGGCGCAGGTGCTGCCCGCTGTCGCGGATTAGGTAGACCAGGCCGCAAAAGGCCCCAAGCCCGCGGGCTGCGCCGAGCGTCTGGGGGTCGGTGATGCCGTGGCACCGGGCCAGGAGGTCGAACAGGGCCCCGAGGTCGGCTTCGCAGGCCGCCTCCACGGACCGGCGATCTGGGGGCTGCTTGCCGGAGAGTTCGGCCTGGACCTGATCGGCCATGACCAGAAAGCCTGATCGGGACAGCCGCTGCCGCTCCATCGCCAGGGCCAGGTTGCGGCTCAGCGGGTGGCGCGGCCCACCGTCCGCCGTGCGGTTCAATTCCTCCCGCCACCACTGGACCTTGGTTTGGGCCACGCCTGGGTCGGAGACCCGGTCGAGGACAGTGCGCACCTCGTGGCGCCAGGCCACCACCGCCGCCAGGTCATCGCGCAACGCGGCTGGGGCCAGGCGCACGCTGTAGTAGGTGGAGGACCCGGGCGGCGTCGCGCGGTTTGGGAAGCGCCACTCGGCCGAGGCCGAGTCCGCGCCCTGGGTAGGTCCGACGGAGCGCATCAGACCGAGGCGCGGGGCCGGTCACGCATCCAGGTCGCGCCGGCAGGTCATGAGGTAATTGACGTCGACGTCGCCCTTGTTCAGCCGATAGACCCCGGTCAGGGGGTTATAGGTCATGCCCGTGATGTCTGTCGTCGTGAGCCCAGCGGCCCGCGCCCAGGCATCCAGCTCCGAGGGGCGGATGAAGCGGGCATAGTCGTGGGTCCCGCGGGGGAGCATCCCCAACACGTACTCCGCGGCGACCACGGCCAGGGCGTACGACTTGAGGTTGCGGTTGAGAGTCGAGAAGAAGACCTGGCCGCCGGGGCGCACCAGGCGGGCGCAGGCGCGTACCACCGAGGCGGGGTCCGGGACGTGTTCCAGCATCT
>JBFZCW010000194.1:0-19871 GCA_041307765.1 Chromatiaceae bacterium | reverse complement strand
GCCTATCCCTTGTCGGAGAATCGGTAGCCGACACCGCGCACCGTCTGCAGCAGGCCATCGTGACCGGACGGCTCCAGGGCCTTACGCAGGCGGCGGACATGGACGTCTACCGTGCGTTCCTCCACATAGACCTGGTCACCCCACACCTGATCGAGGAGCTGGGAGCGGCTGAAGGCCCGGTCGGCGTGGGTCATGAAGAAATGCAGCAGCCGGTACTCCGTCGGGGCAATGTCGATCCGCTGACCGTCGGCGCTGACCCGGCGGCTCACGTGGTCGATGGACAATCCACCGATCTCGACCGTATCGGCCGCCTCTTCCGGGCGTGCGCGACGCAGCACCGCGTTGACCCGGGCGACCAGTTCCCGGGGGGAAAAGGGCTTGGTGATGTAGTCATCTGCCCCGGTGTCCAGGCCCCGGATGCGGTCCTCCTCCTCGCCGCGGGCGCTCACCATGATGATGGGCAGGGCGCGCGTCTTTGCGCTCTGCTTGATCTGTTGGGCGAGTTCCAGGCCGGAACGGCCAGGGAGCATCCAGTCAAGGAGGAGCAGATCAGGGGCCTCACCGCCGATGAGCCGGCGCGCCTCCTCCGCGTGTCCGGCCTCAAACACGCGGAAACCGGCGCCTTCCAGGGTGAAGCGGATCACTTCGCGGATGTCTGGCTCGTCATCGACGATGAGTACGGTGGGCATGGCCATAAGACTCCTGGCGGGGTCGGTCGTCACCAAGGCGTCCATGGTATTTACAACGGGTTACGGAAAGGTTACGGAATCGCCGCGATATTGGATGCCGCGCCCGCCCGGACAGGCCCGGAACTCCGCGACCTTAGGCTCCAGGGACCAGGTCCGCGGCCGGGCATCGACCCAGTGGCCGGGCTCTGCCCGCGGTACCATCCGGTGGTCGGGGTCCAGGCCGTACTTGTCGCGCTGGGGTTGGCCGGCGGCGCCCATGCTCGGGTATCCTCCGGGCGGTTGCCCGGATGCGGCGCCCGCAGGCTTGCAGCTTGCCACAGGAGGCCGGGTCGTAACAGAGGTGGAGGTGTCATGTCCGGGCTTGCACTGAGGTTCCTCGGCGTCGGCAATGCCAACGCCCGCTCTCTGGGCTCCTCCGCGGCGGTATTGGAGTCTGACTGCTCGCCCATACTGCTCATCGATTGCGGCCCGGACACGCTGGACGCCTACCTGTGCCGTTACGGTGGATTGCCGAGGGCACTGTTCATCACTCATGCCCACCTCGACCACGTCTGCGGCCTGGAGGGGTTCTTCTACCGCCTGGCGACCGCCCAGCCGCCGCCGGAGCCGCCAAGGCTCTTGGTCCCAGTCTCCCTGGTTCCCGTGCTCCAGCGGCGCCTGGCGGACTATCCGAACCTGTTGGCTGAGGGCGGGCGCAACTTCTGGGACGTCTTCCACCTGATTCCAGTCTCCGAGCGCTTCTGGCACTTGGACCTGGTATTCGACTGTTTCCCAGCCCGGCACCACGATTGGCTCTCGGCTTTCGGAGTTGCACTAGAGGGGCGCTTCCTCTACACCGGCGACACCCGCCCCATCCCCGAGGTTGTCAACCGCTTTGCCGGTCACGGCGAGCCCATTTTCCACGACTGCGCCCTGAGCGCGAATCCCTCCCACACCGGAATGGCCGACATCCCTGCCCAGTACAAAGAGGAGCAGTGGCGGCGCATGGTCTTCTATCACTACGAGTCCGAGGCGGCGGGGGACCGGATCGCCAAGGAAGGGTACCGCATCGCCCACCCGGGGGAGCGCTTCCCCCTGGGGCCCGGCGCGGGCCGGCCAAGGCGGGAATGACGGGCGGCGCTCTCGATGCGTCCCCAATGCCCCGGTCCTGGGAGGCAAAGCGGCTATAATCCAGCTTCCCGAGGGTATGCCTTGCGCGCCGCCGCCGCGGGCCAACCCCAGCCGGCTGCGGCCATTTCCGAGGAACTCCTGAGGAGGATAACCACAGATGCAAGTCTCAGACGCAATGAGCCGCTCAGTGCGTACCATTGGTCCGGATACCAAGGTGATCGAGGTCGCGTCCCTCATGTGCCTGTATCGCTTCCACGGCCTGCCGGTGGTGGACGCGGACAATCGGCTGGTGGGCGTGATTGCGGAGAAGGATGTGCTTTACAGCCTGTTCCCCAAGATCGACCGCCTCATGTCCGAGGGCATGGCCAATGTGGACCTCGACCAGGCCATGGGCGAGTACAAGAACGTCCTGGACTTGCCGACCTCGGCCCTCATGGCGCGCAACCCGGTGTCTGTCCCCTCGGACATGCACCTGCTGCGCGCGGCGACCATCATGGTGCGCCACGGCTTCCGGCGCATCCCGGTCGTAGACGACGGCAAGCTGGTCGGGGTGTTGAGTCTCGGCGACGTGCACAAGGCGATCTTCCATGCCAATCTGGCCGGGAAGCTCTCCGGCTAGATCGACGTCCGGGATCGGCTTCAGGGATCGCCTTTAGGGATCAATAGGCCCGTCGCGGCGGGGCGCCGCCTGGTCCCGCTCCCGGCTGATACGGACCTGGGCCCCGACCCTAAGGCCGTGGCGCTCGGCAAAACCGCCGGGGACCTCGATGACGTACTGGGCGGGGGCCGCAGGACTCAGCACCCGATCGGACATGGGTTCCGCCCGCTGGATCAGGGCGACTAGGCGGAGTTGCGGGTCGAGGAAGAGTAGGTCCAGGGAGCTGGGGGTATCGCGCATCCAGAAGGCCCGCGGGGCGGCCTTCGGGAAGACGAAGAGCATCCCCTCACCATCGTTGGCCAGGCGCCGGTGCATGAGCCCGGCGCTGTGTTCCTGCGGGTCGTCCGCCAGCTCAACGGCGATTCTGACCGGCGCAGCACCCGGCGAGGGCTGGATCTCCAACAGTGCGTCGCGGCGAAGGGGCCGCTGGGCCCCGGCATCGGCCTGGCCCTGGGCACAGGCCACGGCAGCGAGCAGTGCCACGCAGGCGAGGCCAGGCCAGGGCCGCGTGGCAGTGCGGCGCGGCATGGTGTTCAGTCCCCGCCGTCCTGGTGGCCTGGGGCTATCCCAGGGTCCAGGGTCCCGTCGAGGTAGTGCCAGCGCCCTTCGCGACGCTGGAAGCGGCTGACCTCATGGAGGCGATGGGCTCGTCCGCTGAGCTTGTAGCGCGCGACGAACTCCACCTGGCCCCTGGTATCGCCAGGCCCTCCGGCCTCGCAGCTCAGGATCTCAAGCCCGATCCACTTGATCGGCTCGTCCAACCCCAGGGCTTTGCGGCGGGTGGTGGGGTGCCAGGTCGCCGTCAGGTAGGCAGCATCGCCACGGGTGTAGGCGGTGTACCTGGAGCGCATCAGGGCTTCCGCGGTCTCGGGCAGGGCCGTGCCGTCGAGGTAGGGCCCGCAGCAAGCCGAAAAAGTGTGGCCGGAGCCGCAGGGACAGGGTTGATGGTCGGGCATCTGGGGTCTCTGGTCCTGACAGGGAAGTGGGATACGCAAGGGGCGGATTGCCGCGGTCCAGCGAACCTGTTCTGGAGGGCGGTTCTTTAGGGAAAGGCCCAAAGCGGGCCCTCTTCCATGGCTGCGATCTGCTCGCGCAGCTCCAGGATACGGTCCTGCCAATAACGCTGGTCGTTGAACCAGGGGAAAGCGGCAGGGAAGGCCGGGTCGTCCCAGCGCCGGGCGATCCAGGCGGAGTAGTGGATCAGGCGCAGGGTGCGCAGGGCCTCCATGAGGTGCAGCTCCCGCGGGTCGAACTCGCGGAAGTCCTCATAACCGGCGAGCACATGGCCGAGCTGGACCGACATCTCCGCCCGCTCCCCGGACAGCAGCATCCACAGGTCCTGCACCGCCGGGCCCATGCGCGCGTCATCGAAATCCACGAAGTGCGGGCCGGCATCGGTCCAGAGGATGTTGCCGCGGTGGCAGTCACCGTGCAGGCGCAGGTGCTCCACCCGCCCGGCGCGCGCAAAGCAGGCCCGTACCCCCGCCAAGGCGTGGTCGATGACGCTGCTGTAGGCAGGCAGCAGATCCGTGGGGATCCAGGCATTGTTCAGCAGGAAGGCGCGCGGTTCCTCGCCGAAGCCGGCGATGTCGATCGTCGGCCGGTAGCGGAAGGGCTCCACTGCCCCCAGGGCGTGGATGCGCCCGATGAAGCGCCCGATCCACTCCAGGACGGCGGGGTCGCCAAGCTCCGGGGTGCGGCCGCCCCGGCGCGGCCACAGGCCGAAACGGAAGCCTGCGAAGCGGTGCAGCGTCTGGCCGCCGATGACCATGGGCGGAATGGCCGGGATCTCCAGGTCCGCAAGCTCCTGGGTGAAGACGTGTTCCTCCAGGATCTCGGCGTCCGACCAGCGGTTGGGGCGGTAGAACTTGGCAACCACGGGCTGGGCCTCGTCCAACCCGACCTGATAGACCCGGTTCTCGTAGCTGTTCAGTGCGAGCAGGTGCCCGTCCACCGGCAGGCCCAAGGATTCCACGGCATCAAGGACCAGGTCCGGGCTCAAGCCCGCGTAGGGTGTGGCGGGGTGATCGTTCATGGCCGCATTGTACCCCCGGGCCCGGGATACGGTGCGATCTGACCTGGGCCACGAGACTCCGCGGGCTAGCCGCCCTCGGCGAGGATCTGGCGCAGGAGGGCGGGCGCATCGGTAATGATGCTGGTCACACCGAGCCCGATCAGGCGGATCATATCGGCCCGCTGATTCACGGTCCAGACGTGGGTCTGGACCTGAGCCGCCCGGCACGCGCGGATGAGCCCAGGCGTCGCCAGGGGCAGGTGCAGGCTCAGGGCGTTGAGCTCCAGGCTGCGCGGGTCTCCCGGATCGGCGTCGACGATCCAGCCGACGCGCATGTGCCGCGCCAGCTCCTTGACCCGGCGCAGGGCGCGAAGATCCTCGGACGTCAACAGGCAATCACTGCCCATGCCTGCTGCCCACACGAGGTCGAGGGTGCTCTCGACCAGGTGCTTCTCGTGCCCGTGGTGCTTGAGCTCGATATTGAGCCCGATGCGACCGCGGGCAAGGTCCAGGACCTCGGCCAGGGTGGGGATGGGCTCGCCTGCGAATCGGGGGGAGAACCAGGCCCCGGCCTCCAGTCTGGCCAGGGCGGATTGGTCCAACTCCCAGACGCCGCGGGGGTCCCCAGAGACCCGTCGGAGGTCGTGGTCGTGGAGCAGGACCAGGGTGCCGTCCCGCGCCTCCTGAACATCGATCTCCACCCAGTCGGTCCCCTGGGCGATGGCAAGACCGATGGCGCTGAGGGTGTTTTCCGGGGCCTCGGCGGAGCTCCCGCGGTGGGCGGTAACCAACACCTGCTGGGCAGGTCGCGGGGCCCTTGTCGGCACCTTGGTCATGATCTGGTCCTATCCGACGTCCGTGGGGTGGATTCTGCGGCCCTTCTGCAGCGTCCAACCAAATCCCCTCGGCGACGCTTGTGGCGGGATGGCAGCCCGACGTGTCGAGCCACGGAGGGCCGGCCAGCTCGCCGCGCTTGGCGCCGTGCCGGCGTGCAGGCCGGACTCGACTCGGGTCGTCGCTCCAAAGGCGCACTTGAGGATGTCCAATTCGCAGCCATTGATCAACATCGTTGCGGAGCGGGCGCTGTTGGTCAAATCGTTCATGTACCTTTGAGGGGGCAGAGCGAGATGCCCTCCACCCGAAGGTCAAACTCGCAATGGGGCGGACCGGGACATGGCCGAGACGCTGTAGGAATGGCTTCAGGGCGACAGATCGTGGTTGGTGCTTGTGTCCTCGGCAGCGCCTACACTGCGGCCATGGTCCGCGCGCTCCCGCTCGCCTTCGTCGGGCTGGCCGAGGCGATCGGCTGGGCCCTGTGCCTGGCCCTGCCTGGGGCTGGTTGCGCGGCGGATACTGGAGGCGGCTCGATGTCTGGCGCATGGGGTTGGAGCGATGGCCGAGAAACTGCGTTGCGAACTGGTGTCCTGGGAAACTGTCCATGAGCTGGCCTGGACCCTGGCCGAGAAGGTAGGATCCTCAGGCTTCGCGCCGGACCTGGTGGTGGCCGTCTCCCGCGGCGGATTCGCCCCCGCCCGCGTGCTCTGCGATGTTCTTGGCATCTTCAACCTCACCAGCATCCGTGTGGTGCACTATCGGGGGGCTGCCGCCATGGAATCCGCCGCCACCGTGCGTTACCCGCTGTGCATACCCGTCGAGGGACAGCGGGTGCTGGTAGTGGACGACGTGAACGACACGGGCGATACGCTGCGGGCGGCGCGCCTTCATCTGGATTCGCTGGGGCCTGCGGAGGTTCGTACCGCCGTACTGCAGGAGAAGGTGATGTCGCCGGTCCGCGCCGACTATGCGGCCGGGGCGGTCGTCGAATGGCGCTGGCTGATCTACCCTTGGGCGGTCGTGGAGGATGTCGGGGGATTTCTGCGCCAGATGGACCCTCGCCCGGCCGATGTCGCCGAGGCAGGCCGCCGTCTGCGTGAGACCTACGGTCTGCAAGTCCCCGCCGCCCAGCTCGCGCGGCTCTTGGCGCTGATCGGCGAGGACGATTCCTCGTGACTGAGGTCCCCCGCTGCCAGTCGACATCGACATTGCCATCCGCCGAGCTTGTCATTCCTGTTCGACTGCCGCGCAATGCGCTGGGTCTGGTGCTCCTGTGGGCGGCAGTGGCTGTGGGCTGCGCCAGCTTGGCCGAGCCCTGGCAGGCCCCGGAGGTGGCCTTTGCTGGGTTTCGGTTCAAAGAGGTCACGCTGGCCCGCCAGACCGTCAACATCACCCTGGCGGTCAGGAACCCCAACGATCGAACTCTGCCAATCAAGGCCATGACCTACCGGCTGCAGATTGCGGGCAGGGACGTGGCCCGAGGCGCGAGTGCCCTGGATCGTCAGATCCCGGCCTTCGGGGAGGCGTTGGTGGATCTGGAGGTAGAGGGCAGCCTGATTGACCTTATCCAGCAGCTGCCGCGTCTGGCCCTGAAGGACGTGCCCCTCGATTGGACCGTATCCGGCACCGCGACTGTCGCGGACGGGTTCCTGACCCTGCCTTATCGGTATTCCGGCCAAGTGAACGCAGGGACGCTCCTGGCTCTGGGCATCAGGCGGTGAGTATCTGCCGGGAATCTGGCCCGCGGGTCTTCTCATGCCATGGGTCGCCAATGGCCCTTACCGCGGCTGAGAAAGGACCAAACCGATGAGCCGCGCCAGCCAGCCGGAACCTGAAGCCCTCGCGCCGATGCCCACCCATGGTGAGCTGCAAAGGAGACCTTCCCGCCCATCGGGCCAGGGCCGCTATCCAAGCTGGAGCGCACTGCGCTGGCTGTTCCTGTTCCGCCTTTTCCTGGCTGGGGGGCTTGCCCTGGCCTTCTCCCCCTCGGTAAGAGATCCCATTGTCGCTGATGCGGACGAGCTTGCCTGGCGGGTACTGGTGATCTACGCGCTGCTGGTGCTCATGAGCGGCCTCAACCTCTACGCCAGGTGGCCGAAGCGGGAGAATCAGGTCTATCTGGCCGTCTTCACGGACATCGTCGCCTTCGCGATCCTGATGCATGCGGGAGGCGGGGTCAGCAGCGGCCTTGGGGGCTTGCTCGCTGTGTCGGTCGCCGCGGGAGCCCTCATGATGGAGGGACGCATGTCCCTCCTGTTCGCTGCCTTCGCCACCCTGGCCGTCATCACCCAGCAAACATACATCGAGCTCCAGGGCGAAGCCCCGGCGTCGGCCTCCACGCAGGCCGGGCTGCTCGGGGTTGTGTTCTTTTCGGTGGCCCTGATGGCGCGTTTCCTCTATCGCCGACTGCGGGACATGGAGGAGTTGGCGGCGCGCCGAAAGGTTGATATCGACGACCTCTCCAAGCTCAACGAATTCATTATCGAGAATGTTGGCACAGGCATTCTGGTGGTCGACGGCGATCGTCGGTTGCGGCTTATGAATCAGGCGGCCCGGGATCTGTTGGGCGCCATCGACGCCGGGGCGGGTACGCCTCTGGGCAGGCTTTCACCGGAGGTAGCGGAATGGCTGGCAGGGCACGCGCGCCCGACGGCTGTCCAGGGCGGCGTGATCCAGGTTGGCGATCGGGAGATCAGGCCGTCCCGGCAGTTACTGGGGGACTATCGGGCCACTGGTGTGCTGCTCTATCTGCGCGACAACCAGGAGCTGGTCCGCGAGGCCCAACAGATCAAGCTCGCCTCCCTGGGCGTCCTTACTGCAAGCATTGCCCACAATATCCGCAATCCCCTGAGCGCCATCGCCCAGGCCAGCCAGCTGTTGGAGGAGGCGAGTGGCCTCAAGGCCGAAGACCGCCACTTGCTCGAAATCATCCGTCGCAACACCGGCCGCATCGACGAGATCGTGACCAGTGTCCTGCAACTGTCGCGGCGCAATCAGGTGGACCCGCGCGAACTGGAGCTTGCGGCCTGGTTGGAGGAGTTCTGCAAGGAATTTCGGGAGTCCCACGGGATCGAGGAGCAACACCTCGTGCTGCAGCTCGAGCAGGCGCCGATTGCGGTGGAGGTGGACCCGCGCCACCTGCGGCAGATTATCGCCAACCTGTGCGAGAACGCGTTGCTGCATGCCGGACGGCCAGGCGACCCGGCCCATATCCAGATCCGGTTAGGACGGGGCGAGGGCCAGGAGACGGCGGTGGTGGAGGTGCGTGACGACGGGGTAGGTATCGACGACGAGACCGCGCGGGAGATGTTCACGCCCTTCTACACCACCAGGGCCAGCGGCACGGGTCTCGGGCTCTACATTGCCCGAGAGCTGTCGGAGACCAATGGAATTCGACTCCATTACGAAAGAGCCAGCCCCAGAGGGAGCTGCTTTCGTCTGACATTTGGTTGAGCGTCGGAGAAGTAGCATGAGCAAGCTCCCAAGAGTGGGCGAGGTCGTAGTCCGCGCAGATCCCCTGCGCGGGGTCGGTACGCCGTTACAGTCTCCGGTCGCCGTCTTCCGGACCGACGGCGGGCGGGGGATTGGCTCGCCCGAGCGACCAAATGCCTCCTTCCCGACAGCAGGGTGGATGCCCAGGCCGTTTGGGTTACGAACGCGGCCGACGATCCGATTAGGCTGTTCCAAGGCGGCGGGCAATGTCCTGGATCCGCCGGCGCCGCGCACCGGGGCGGGCTGTGCCACCTGGACAGCGCCACTTGACCCGGCATGAAAGATGTAAGGATGGACGACTCTTTCAGCCTGATCCTCGTGGCGGGTGGCCTGACACTCGGGCTCATCTTTCGCCCTGGCGGCAACGGCGACGCAGTTCGGTGCGCTCGAGCCGGTGCGGGTCTGGGCGCTGTCGGCGACGGCCATCGATTCCCCGACGGGGTCATCCTCCCTCGCCGCGCTTCTGGGGATCCCGCCGTGGGCCCTCGCCGCCTCGGTGGCAGGCGCCTGCCTCTGGCTGGTCTTCGTGCCGACCCGCGGCGACCGGAGTCTGGGGCTGCTTGCCGCGGGCGCGACCGTTGGTGCGCTGGTGGTCGTCGGCTGGTGGATCTCCGGCTATCTGGCGCAGGACGAGTTCTCGACCGTGCGACCTGCCTCGCTTACATTCTCAGGTCCGGTGGCACGGGCCAGCGAGTACCTGATGGCGGGCCGGGGCTCGGGGAGCGGGTTCGAGGTGTCACTGGCGGCGGGGATTCTGGGCGGAGCCTGGCTCAGCAGCCTGCTCTCCCGGCGCTATCGCTGGGTGCCCCCCGACCCTGGACACGTGCTGCACACCTTGTCCGGTGGCACCCTCATGGGCATTGGCGCCATCCTGGCGGGGGGCTGCAATATCGGGCAGGGCCTCAGCGGGATGTCCACCCTGTCCCTTGGCTCGCTCCTGGCAGTGAGTGCCATTGTGCTGGGCATGCGCCTCGGGATCGGCTGGCTGGAGCGCACCGAGCGCGTGGGCTAGGGCCGGTCGCCGATCATAGCCGGCGAGGTGGCTCGCCCGACGTCGGTACGAGGAGGGAAGCTTCCCTTGGAGGCTTCGCGCCCGCGTCGGGATGCGGCCAAATCCAGCGACGCATGCCGCAAGCTCCCGCTTGGTGAACATGACCCGCCGACAGCGGGGCGGTAACATCTCGGCGGGCACCATCGCCCGGATCATCAAGGGCGCCAATCGCATGAACCTTAGACGCCGCTGGCTGGTCGCGGCGGCGATCCTCATCACGCTCTCGGCCGTCGCGGCGGCGGTTTGGGTGCTGGTCGCCGGCGCGGACTTGCGGGCTCTGCCCGAGGCGCTGCGCGGCCTGCTCGGCGACGCCGCCCTGCCCGAGGGCTTTGCCCAGGGCAACGGCCGGATCGAGGCCACCGAGGTGGATGTCGCGACCAAGCTCCCCGGTCGCCTCAAGGAGGTGCGGGTGCGCGAGGGCGATCGGGTGGAGCCTGGCCAGGTGGTTGCGGTGCTCGATACCGATGCCCTGGAGGCGCAGCAGCGCCAGGCCCAGGCGGAGCTGCGCCGCGCTCGCCAGGAGCGCGAGCATGCCTTGGCGGTGGTAGAGCAGCACGAGAGCGAGCTCGACTTCGTGCGCCGGGAACTCGCCCGGCTGCAGCGGCTCTCCCGGTCGGATCAGTTCGTCTCCGAGGAGCAGATTGACCAGGCGCGCACCCGGGTGCGTACCGCGGAGGCCGCCCTGCGGGCGACCCAGGTGCAGGTGGTCGCCACCGAGGCCGCGATCGAGGCGGCCCAGGCGAGCATCGAGCGCGTCGAGGTCGATATCGCAGACAGCACCCTGAAGGCACCCCGCGGCGGGCGCGTCCTCTACCGTCTGGCTGAGCCCGGCGAGGTACTGGGGGCCGGCGGTAAGGTCCTCACGCTGCTCGACCTCACCGATGTCTACATGGTCATCTTCCTGCCCGCGACCGAGGCGGGACGGGTCCCCTTGGGGGCGGAGGCGCGGATCGTGCTCGATGCAGCCCCGGAGTACGTGGTCCCAGCGGAGGTCTCGTTCGTCGCCCCCCGCGCCCAGTTCACCCCCAAGCAGGTCGAGACCCGAAGCGTGCGCGAAACCCTCGCCTTCCGGGTCAAGGTGCGCGTCGACCCCGAGCTCCTGGCCCGCTACGAGGACCTGGTGAAGACGGGCGTCCCCGGCGTCGCCTACGTGCAGGTCTGGCCCGAGGTCCCCTGGCCCGAGCATCTCACCCCGAGGCTGCCCCCATGGACGCGCATGCCGGCGCCCCCGTCGTCCGACTGAGCGGGCTGTCCCACGCCTACCGCCGGGTCACCGCACTCGACGGGGTGGGGATCGAGCTCCCCGCAGGGGGAATGAGCGGGCTGATCGGGCCCGACGGCGTGGGCAAGTCGACCCTGCTCGGCATCATCGCCGGGGTGCGCCACATCCAATCCGGCCGGGTCGAGGTCCTGGGGCGGGACCTGCGCCAGCGCAGAGGGCGCGACGCCGTGGTCGAGCGCATCGCCTACATGCCCCAAGGGCTCGGGCGCAACCTCTACCCCAGCCTCTCGGTGCGGGAGAACCTCGACTTCTTCGGCCGCCTCTTCGGTCAGGACGCCGCCACGCGCGCCGAGCGCATCACAGAGCTGACCGCGGCCACCGGGCTCGCGCCCTTCACCGAACGGGCGGCCATGAACCTGTCCGGCGGGATGCGGCAGAAGCTCGGGCTCTGCTGCGCCCTAATCCACGACCCCGATCTGCTCATCCTCGACGAGCCGACCACGGGCGTGGACCCCCTCTCCCGGCGCCGCTTCTGGGAGCTGATGGACCGGCTGCGTCGGCGCCGCCCGGATCTCAGCATCCTGGTGTCTACCGCCTACATGGAAGAGGCGGAGCGCTTCGACACCCTGGTGGCGATGGACGCCGGGCGGGTGTTGGCCTGCGGTACCCTGGGAGAGCTGCGCGCCCGCACCGGCGAGCGGGACATGGAGGCGGTGTTCGTGGCCCTGCTTCCAGAGGAGCGCCGCGGCGGCCATCGGCGCCTGGAGGTTCTGCTCCGGGGCGCGGACGGAGACGGACAACCCGCCATCGGTCCAGCCATCCCCCCAGCCATTAGGGCGGAGGGACTGACCCACCGCTTCGGGGACTTCACCGCGGTGGACCAGGTCAGCCTGTCGATCCAAAAGGGGGAGATCTTCGGCTTCCTCGGCTCCAACGGCAGCGGCAAGACCACCACCATGCGCATGCTGACCGGCCTGCTGCCGGTCACGGAGGGCCAGGCGTGGGTCTTCGACCAGCCGGTAGAGGCGGAGGATGCGGCGCTCCGACGGCGCCTGGGTTTTATGTCCCAGTCCTTCTCCCTCTACGGGGAGCTGACGGTGCGGCAGAACCTGGACCTGCACGCCCGGCTCTACCACCTGCCCCCAGGGCGCATCCCCCCGCGCATCGCGGAGCTCACCGAGCGCTTGGATCTCGCACGGGACCTTGACGCCCGAGCCGAGGAACTGCCGTTGGGGGTGCGCCAGCGCCTGTCGCTTGCGGTGGCGGTGATCCACGAGCCGGAGCTCTTGATCCTAGACGAGCCCACATCTGGGGTCGATCCCATCGCCCGGGACCGCTTCTGGGAGCAGCTCCTCGCCCTATCCCGGGGGCAGGGAGTGACCATCTTCATCTCCACCCACTTCATGAACGAGGCGGAGCGCTGCGACCGCATCTCCCTGATGCACGGCGGGCGCGTGCTCGCCCAGGGGACGCCGGCGGCCCTCAAGGCCGCCCAAGGCGCGGCGACCCTGGAGGATGCCTTCATTGCCTACATGGAGCAGGCGGCCGCGGAGGCGGGCGAAAAGGTGCCGCCCGATGACGGAGCGGAAGTGGACCCGGAGCTCAGCCGCCTGCCCAGGGCGCCTTCCCGCCCAAGTCGCTTCTCGCCGCGCCGATTCTGGGCCTATGCGCGGCGCGAGGGCACCGAGCTCAAGCGCGACCCGATCCGCCTTGCCTTCGCCTTGCTCGGGCCTGTGCTCCTGATGATCGCCATGGGCTACGGGATCTCCTTCGATGTGGAGGATATCGGCTACGCGGTGCTCGATCGCGACCGTACCCCGGCGAGCCGGGAGTACCTGGAGCAGTTCGCGGGCTCCCCCTGGTTTTCCGAGCAGGCCCCGCTGGTCGATGATGCGGACAGGCAGCGGCGGCTCGCCAGCGGCCGGCTGACCCTGGCGATCGAGATCCCGCCCGGCTTCGGCCGAAACCTGAAGCGCGGCGGCCAGCCCGAGATTGGCTTCCTGGTCGACGGGGCCATCCCCTTCCGCGGCGATACCATCCGCGGCTACGTGGAGGGGGTGCATCGCCAGTATCTGGAGACCCGCACCGCCGAGTCAGGCCTTTCGCCGATGCGGCCTCCGGTGACGGTCGAGACGCGCTTCCGCTACAACCAGGACTTCAAGAGCGTCTACGCCATGGTGCCGGGGATCCTGATGCTGCTGCTCATCATGATTCCGGCCACCATGACCGCAGTGGGGGTGGTGCGGGAAAAGGAGCTGGGCTCCATTACCAACCTGTACGCGACGCCGACCAACGGCGGGGAGTTCCTGCTCGGCAAACAGCTCCCCTACGTCGGCCTGGCGCTCCTGAGCTACCTGACGCTGCTCCTGATGGCGCTCTTCCTGTTCCGGGTGCCGCTCACGGGTGGGCTCGGGGCCCTAAGCCTGGGAGCGGTGCTGTTCGTCTTCGCGGGCACGGGGCTTGGGCTCCTCATGTCCACGTTCATGCGCACCCAGATCGCTGCCATCTTCGGCACGGCCATCGCGAGCGTGATCCCCACTATCCTGTTCTCCGGGATGCTGGTGCCGGTCTCGGCGCTGACCGGGCCGGCGCGGGTCATGGGCTACGGCTTTCCGAGCGCCTGGTTCAACCACGTGAGTGTGGGCAGTTTCACCAAGGGCCTGACCCTGGCTGACCTGTGGCTCGACTACCTGGTGCTGGGGGCGTTTGGACTGGGCTTCTTCCTGCTTGGACTCGCCCTGCTGCGCACCCAGGAGCACTGACATGCGGCTGACCAACGTCTACCGCCTTGGGCTCAAGGAGCTGATCAGTCTTCGTTACGACCCGGTGCTGGTGTTCCTGATCGTCTATGCGTTCACCTTCGCCATCATCGCCCCGGCGCGAGGGGTTAAGCTCGAGCTCGAGAACGCCTCGGTGGGGGTGGTGGACGAGGACCGCTCCCAGCTCTCGGCACGCCTGACGGAGACCCTGCGGTCGCCCTACTTCCAGCCGCCGGCGCAGATCGGCGTGGGCGACATCGACGCGGTCATGGACGCCGGGACCTACACCTTCGTCATTGACCTCCCGCCTCGCCTGCAGGCCGATGCGACGGAGGGGCGGCGCCCGGTCGTGCAGGTGAACGTGGACGCGACGGCCATGGCCATGGCGGGGGCGGGGGCGCGCTACCTGGAGCAGGTGCTCGCCGAGGAGCCGATCTTCTACCTGCAGGGCTACCGGGGCGAGCCGCCACAGGAGGTGGCGGCCGTCATCCGGCTCGCCTTCAACCCCAACGGCGAGTCGGTGTGGTTCCTGGCGGTGATGCAGATCGTCAACATGGTCACCCTGCTCGGCATCGTCCTCACCGGGGCGGCGCTCATCCGCGAGCGCGAGCACGGCACCATCGAGCACCTGCTGGTGATGCCGCTCACGTCCGCCGAGATCATGCTCGCCAAGGTTTGGGCCAACGCCCTGGTGATCCTGCTCGGTGCCACCTTCGCTCTGGTGGCGATCGTTCAGGGGTTGCTCGGGGTGCCCAACGCGGGCTCCCTTGGGCTCTTCGTGCTCGGCCTCGCGGTCTACCTTTTCTCTCTCACGGCGCTCGGCACCCTGTTGGCCACCCTCGCCCGCACCATGCCCCAGTTCGGGTTGCTCTCCATTCCGGTGTTCTTGGTGATGTACATGCTCTCGGGCGCCAACACCCCACTGGATTCCATGCCGGAGCTGCTGCAGCGGGTCATGTTGGTCTCACCGACAACCCACTTCGTCGCCTTCGTCCAGTCCGTGGTGTTCCGCGGCGCCCGGCTCGACCTGGTCTGGCCCCACCTGGCCGCCACCCTCGGGCTAGGGATCCTGGCCTTCGCCGCCGCTCTCTTGCGTTTCCGGCAGACGGTGAGCCTCACCCGCCTCTGAACTCCGCGAATTCCGGGCAGATCTAGCCGCGCTCTGGACCGGCCTATGCCAGTTCCGGACCCAGGTCAATGCACTCGACAGCCCCGGGACACCCCTTCGTGGACCAACGGCCACGCAGGCATAGGATCACGCTGCGTTGTCTTGGTCGGCCGTCTGCGCGCCGAAGGTTGGCCGGTCGGATCGGCAGTGCGGGGTCCCACGGCTTCTACGGGGAGGGCCCCGCTGCTAGGGGCCACCGCCCGGCGCCCAGTGACCGCCGGGGCCGCCTCCGACATGGGGCTGCCAACCGCGACCGGGTCCGGGAGCCAACCACGGCGGCGCGCCATCATACCCGGGCGGACCATAGGCCTGATGCGGCGCGAATCCTGGCGGTCCACGCCAGGTGGGTGGTTCAGCCCAGGCGGGCGGGGCAGGCGCGGGAGGAGGGGGTCTAATCAACCCGCCCAGCAGTCCGCCAACGACACCGGCCGCCACGGCGTCCCCCAAAGGGTCCGCTAGGACGGCAGTGCCGTGCACTAAAAACGCGCCGGAAAGCGCCAGAGGTAACAACAATTTTCTCATCTGCTCTCCAACTGCTTGACGCGGACCATCATGCCTGCGGGCTCTTAGAGGTTCCAACCCGTTTTACAAAATTAGACACCGATCCCCAAGTGCAGTACCGCGGTTGCTGGGTGGCCGGATTGTGCACGATGGGGATCGCCGTTGGGAATGGCGCGCCTAGCCCGGGGACCTAGTGGATCAGGCCTCCGGTTCACGATTGATGCCGTGGCCGTCCTGCGCCGCCTGGCGCAGGCAGTCGCCGTTGTTGGCGATAACCCACTGGATCCAGTTGGCATTTTAAGTCCCACAGAATGTCTGACGCACGACCTCGTGCGGCTCGGGTGGGCACCGGTAGGGAAGGCTGTCAGGTCGCTCCTCCCAGGGTGAGGCAAGGGCCTGCAGCAGATCATCGAGCGGATCGAGATTTCCGCCGATCGCCGCTTCGAGTGCCGCCTCGACACGGTGATTCCTGGGGATGACGGCGGGATTCGCCCTGCGCATCTCCGTCGCCCGCGCCGCTGATTCCACCGCGTCGTGCTCGAGGCGTGCGCGCCAGCGCCCGAGCCAATCTTCGGCGGCGCGACTATTGCCGAGCGCCGCGCGGACTCCACCTTCCGCTCCTTGCGCCGCGTCGCACAGGGCGCGGAAGGTGTTGGTGAAATCGGCACCGTTATCGGCCATCGCCTGCAACAGGGCGCCGATGAGATTGGCGTCGTCGGGATGTGCCCCCAGCAGTCCCAGCTTGGCCCGAAAACGTTCGAGATAGGCCCGCTCGAAACGCTCGGGAAAGGCGTCGATCGCCGCCTGGGCCACCTCGACGGCCGTGCCCGCGTCCTTGTCAATCAGCGGCACGAGGGACTCGGCCAGGCGGGAGAGGTTCCACTGGGCAATACGCGGTTGGTTGCCATAGGCATAACGTCCGCCGCGGTCGATCGAGCTGTAGACCGTGCCCGGGTGGTAGGTGTCCATGAACGCGCATGGGCCGTAGTCGATCGTCTCGCCAGCGATCGACATGTTGTCCGTGTTCATAACGCCGTGGATGAAGCCGACGCCGAGCCATTGCGCAATGAGGCAGGCCTGTCGGGCGATGACGGCATCGAGCAGCGCCTGGTAGGGTCGCTCGTCGGCCGCGGCCTCCGGGTAGTGCCGTGCGATGACGTAGTCGGCAAGGTACCTGACGGCCTCGGTGTCACGGCGCGCGGAGAAGTACTCGAAGGTCCCGATACGGACATGGCTACGCGCAACGCGGGTGAGCACGGCCCCCGGAAGCTCGGTCTCGCGGTAGACGGGCTCGCCGGTCGCCACCGCGGCGAGCGCGCGCGTGGTCGGGATGCCGAGCGCGTACATGGCCTCGCCGACGATGTACTCCCGAAGGACCGGCCCGAGCCAAGCCCGCCCGTCGCCGGCGCGGGAAAAGGGCGTACGCCCCGAGCCCTTGAGCTGGATGTCGAAGCGCTCACCCCGGGGGTCGAGGAGTTCCCCTAGGAGGATCGCCCGTCCATCGCCGAGCTGCGGGACGAAGCCCCCGAACTGATGGCCCGCGTAGGCCATGGCGAGCGGCTCCGCGCCGTCTGGTATTGCATTGCCGGCTAGCACCGCGAGCCCCTCGGGCGAGCGCAACCAATCCTGATCGAGCCCGAGCTCGACGGCGAGGGCCAGATTGAGCTTCACCAGCCGCGGTCTTGCCACCGTGGCCGGGGATTGCCGGGCATAGAAGCGCGACGGAAGGCGCGCGTAGGTATTGTCGAAGACCAGACTCATCCAAACTTCCCCTTGGTGGCAAGCTGGAAACGTGGGGCCGCTTCGGCTCAGACCAAGCAGTTTGGGAGTTGCACCGCTCCAGTTCCTCTTGGGCCGTTATCGGGATGTGTGCTGCGATGAGCGTTTCGTGCTGGTTGCCGCGCGGCGTGGGCTACGACGATGCGGGTGTGGTCGAGTCGGTCGGCGAGGGCGTGACCCGCCTGAAGGCCGGCGACGCGGTCGTCGGCATGCTGAATCCCCTGACCTCGCGTAACGGCGCGATGGCCGAGCGCGTGAGCGCAACGCAGGCGCTCGCCACCCTGAAGCCGCCGTCCCTTCCTACGCCGATGGCGCCTCGCTGCCGGGAGCCGGTATCACCGCCGTTCAGTCGCTGCGCGAGGCGCGGCTCGCCGCCGGGAAGCGCGTCCTCGTGGTGGGCGCTGCGGGGGGTGTGGGCTCCTTCGCCGTGCGGCTCGCCAAGGACGCCGGGGCGCAGGTGACGGCCGTGGCCAGTATCGACGGGCCCGCGTTTCTCTCCCGCCTCGCGCCGGACCGCACCATCGACTACCAGCAAGAGGACTGGAAAGCCCTGGGCGAGCGCTTCGAGATCGTGTTCGACGCCTCGGGCACCTCCACCTTTCCCGAGTGCCGGCGGCTGCTCGCTGCCGGCGGCACCTATGTGCACACGCTGCCGAATGCGGCCCTGTTCGGCTGGTCCTGGTGGCTCAAGCTCACGGCGAAGGAGCACTGCGTACCGGTGATGGAGCGCCCCAACCGCGCCGATCTGGAAACGCTCGTGCGCCTGGCCGCGGTGGGACGGCTCCACTCGGTCGTGACCCGGATCGGCGGCCCGGAGGACGTCCCGGCCCTGCAGCGTAAGATGGAAGGCGGCCACAACCGCGGCAAGATCGTCGTGCGCTTCGCGCCCGATCCCTGAGCCCCTCGCCGATTCCTTCGATTCCGCAGAGTGAAGTCACGTAAACCGGCGCCCCCGTGGTCTGACGATGTCGGACCGGAAAAACGCAATCTTTTCTCCCACCTCCGTGCTACTGCCAGCTGGCTTCCCGCGGCGGCAGGCTGAGGTAGATCCGGGAGCCATGGCTCCAGGAAGCAAGAATCGGTCAACGGTCGCTTCTCGGGTCGTAGGGTTTGATGTCGAGTACGGGTGTGTCGGCGAAGGCGTCCGATGCCCAGGAAGATTCGGTTTGCGAATCCGCCCGACATCGATGAACGGGGATGTGGCCACCGTGTGTCCTCGCAGGCAGCGGCGTCTGGGCTATTGGCGCGACACGGCCTGGTCATCCTGGCCGCGCCGGGGTGGTCTCGGGCGGTTCAGTCGCTGACCCTGCGGCCTTTGGGTCCTGTATGACGAACCCATGCCGCGCGGCAAAGTGGGTGTCGCACGGCCCATCACCAAGCAAGGGCCTGATTGCAGTCTTTTTTTAATGTTGCTTCTCGAAAAACGGCGCCAATAATCGGGAAAAATGAGCAAAAATGTTCCTGTTCACCGATCTTGTGGATAACCCTGTGGATTCGGTTCGCCGGGCGGACCTGCTCCGCGCGAAACAGGATAACTTCGTTCGATTGGTCAGATTTGGGTCGCCGTATTTTCTTCCCCAAATCAGAGAGCTACGGCGTATCAGCAATTGTTGAAGAGTCCCGGATCGCTAGCATGAACGAACTCCACCGTCAATATCGCCTGTGTGTAAAGCGCAACTTTTGCCGATTGCGCCCGAGGGTCCCGCGAAGGCTGATTCGGTCCCAGTCGCATCCGGCCAGGACAGCCCCCATCGCACCATCTTGCCGGCGACGCATCAGAATATTAGGATATTAGGCGTATTGCATATTCCCCTGGCAAGCGGAGGCAACACCATGACAAAGCGAGCGATTGTGGCCGCGGCGATGGCAGCGGCGATGGGCCTGGGCGGCGTTGCAGTGACGGACGTCGCTCGCGCCGATGGTGTGTTCAATGGCATGAACCCGGTCAACTGGTTCTTCGGCCGAGATCGGGACGATGACCGCTATCGGGGTGACGGATATGGTCGCCACCGCTGGGGCGACCCCTACGGATGGGGAGGCCCTTACGGCTGGAACAGACCCTGGGGATCTCCGGGCTGGGGCGGGCCTCAGACGCTTATCGTGGTTCCGGCCAAGTCCTCCGGCGATTCCGCCCAGCTCGCCTCGGTGCACCGACCCAAATGAGCCAATTCTCCTCACTCCAGTTTGGGCCAAAGGTCCCGGCCCTCTCGTCCGGACCCCGGGTCCCGGGCGGGCGGGTGCCCTTTTACCCCACGTTTGTCCTTTCTGGCTGCCCCATCGTTGACAATGCCGGGCACCTCTGATCGGGCCGCCGTGGGCCGCGGGGGGCAGCACAGCGGCAGGGTGTGTTGGCGAGGTGTCCCGCATCGATTGGCCGGGGTGCGGGACGCCCGCGTTCGGGGTTGGCCAAACCCATCGGCTATCAGCCCCAGGCGCCAGCCAACGCACAGGCCGGCTCGGAAATGGACTGCACGCGCATCAGCCGCACTGCGGCGCGCTGCCGGTAGCTGAGCAGCGGCATCAGGCCCCGCTCCAGCAAGGCCTGGCCCGCACGCTCGCCCAACCAGGCCTCTGCGCAGGGCTGAAGCTGTGGC
>JBFZCW010000193.1:0-2770 GCA_041307765.1 Chromatiaceae bacterium | reverse complement strand
CATGGGCCTTCTGAAGGGCGTCCAGGTGACCCTTCATGATGTGCTCGGCGCCGCTGCGGACACCGAAAAACAACCAGACGTCACGGGCGCTGGCGCTGTCGAGGATCGTGTTGACGATGCTCAGCATCGGCGTGATGCCGATCCCGCCCGCCACCAGGACGATCGGCCGGGGCGAGTCCTCGATCAGGAAAAAATGACCGGATGGCGGCCTCACCGAGAGCCGCGTACCCTGTTGGACTTGATCATGGAAGAAGTTCGAGGCGAGCCCGGGCGGGGCATTTGGGGTATTGGCCGCCGGCGGGACCCGCTTGATGGTGACCCGGTAGTAGTCGGGTCTTGGCCGGTCCGACAGGGAGTAACAGCGCACAACCGTCTTGGACTGGCCGGTCGCCGGGTTCGCGATCGGCAACCGGAAGGTGAGATATTGGCCCGGTCGATACGCGGGGAGCGGCCGGCCGTCGGCAGGCACCAGGTAGAACGAACAGACACTGCGATGGTCGTCTTCGGCAACGCGGCGCTGGACCAGGAAATCCTTGTACCCGTCCGCGGCGTGCCCGGCCGCGTGAGGGAGTTGGGGGGCCAGGGGAGGTTCCTTCTGGCCCGGTCCGATGCCGCGGTAGGTGTTCCTCTGGCGGTAGACGCCGACCAAGACCAGCGCGGCAACCTGCGCCAGCAGGACCGCGAAGATAATCAGCGCCAAACCTCCGGTGCCCATACGCCATGTCCAGCCTGTTGAGGGTCCGCTGTCCGTCGCGGCCATGGAACCGGCCGCCCTCCCGCCACAGAGACGCGTCCTTGTCCCGGCAGTGGGCCTGCACTGGTTACTTGTCGGACAGCATGGCAGCCCCCGATGAAACCAAGCTGAAGGGCAGGCCGTCACGAGGTGGGCGGCTGGATGGAGGTGCACGGGGACGGAGATCGAACGGCCTGGGGCGCCTCGCAGCCGTGATGTGCCAGTGCCAGCATGCGGCACTCGGACCTGCAGGAGGCCCACAGGATCCTATACTGTCAGTGACCCCACGGGCATGGACGGGAGCGGCTCGCAGACTAGCACCCTGCTCGAACCGCAGTACCCAACCTCGCGGGGTGGCCCCACGAGTCTGGAAAGGCAGGGAAGCTCGGCTACAGGCTG
The DNA here is from genome assembly GCA_041307765.1 of Chromatiaceae bacterium. Classification (GTDB taxonomy): domain Bacteria; phylum Pseudomonadota; class Gammaproteobacteria; order Chromatiales; family Chromatiaceae; genus DYRB01. The sequence goes on along the minus strand of JBFZCW010000193.1, from coordinate 1,638 downwards.
AATGTAGCCCTCGTGGGGTTTGTCTTATGCGGGCGGGTCGCCGTCCTCAGTCCTGCGGATGCTGGCGGCTTCATCAAGCAGGCCAAGCCATTCGTCCTCGGTCAGTTCATCCGTGTCCGTCACGCCCTCGCGGCTCAGCAGCCCCAGCAGGATGCGACCATCGCGCTCGTCGGTGGCCGAGCCCATCCACTCGACAAGCTGGTGGGGGGTGGTGCTGTTGTCGATGTGCAGGGTGTCTCTCCCGGTGCCACCGTGGGGCGGTGCGTTTTGAGGCCAGCAGAGCCGAGTGCAGGACCAACACGGCTCCCCCACCCACCTATACTGTAAGTGAGCCCCGCGAGCAGAAAGTCAGCGAGGTCCCCCGCAAGGAAGGCGGGGCCGCTGGGAAATTTTCCATCTGATGATGGGCGAAGGGCCGGTGAGGCGTAGAGCGCACCCGATGCTCCTTCACTTCAATGTCAGTGAGCGGGGTTCCTGTTTGTCCTCCGAGCGTCGGTGTGGAAAGGGCTGCCAGTTGAGCAGCCCTTTTCTGTTTGGGGACCGTCCCATGGCCAGGGCAGGCCGTCCGCCACGAGTGGCCGTCCTCGGTTTCACCTGGTCAGGCCCAGGACACGCGGTGACCGCATACAGCGTCTATGTGTAGTTCCCCATAGCAGCGTGAACCTGCCAGTCAGCTGCGAGGGTGAGTGTCCGGACCTGGCCGTCAGCGACCGTCGCGGCCGAGGTCCGCCGCCGGTTGCGCCCGACGGTCGGTCATCGACCCGTTGCGGTTCGACGCCCTGGGCCACGGGCCCAGATGGTCATCAAGGGCCGGTCGGCGAGGGCCGGACTCCCCCGGGGCAGCTCCCCCGGCGACCCAAAGCGCCCAGCGCATTCAACCGCCTGAACGCACCGCACAGTTCCGCAGGGCAGCCAACGGCCAAGCACGCAAGCTGTGCTGCCTGTCGCGTTGGGCGCCGGCGCAATATGCCAATCTCTTGGCCGAGTTCCTGGGCAGGTCCGGACGGTCGATCGGGCGCGCCCTAACCTCGGTCCTCCTCATGAAGTGGCCTTCCTAGCCCCGGCCCTCCGGGGCTTCTTCTTGCCTGTGGCCCGAGAGCGCAGCGGACGGAAAGTTGCTCGGCAGGCACCGCGTCTCTGTCGGCGGGCTCATCGCCCGTCACCTCCAGCTCCGTGCTGTCCTTGAAGGTTGCCGGTTGCCGTCAGGACACCGCCCCACCGCGCCAGGTCGCCGCTGTGCGCATCGCAGACCGCGGCCCTGCCGGCAGGGCTATACCGCCCCGTACCAGCGCCTGCCACGAAGGTTCGAGGAACTCACCATCGCCCACGCCGACCGGCACTACCTCAAGCTCCTGGCTACCCTGGCCAAGGTCGATGTCCTGGTCCTCGACGACCGGGGCCTGGCCATCCTCGATGGCGAACGCCGCCGGGACTTACTCGAACTGCGCGACGAGCGCTATCAGACCCGCTCGACGCTGGTCACCAGCCAGTTGCCGATGGCCCACTGGCATGACGCCTTGGGCGATCCCACCTTGGCCGACGCTATCCTCGACCGCCTGATCCATCACGCCCATGCCCTCAATCTGGCCGGGGAATCCCTACGCAAACTCAAGCCCAAATTGACGGAGGAGCCACCCC
>JBFZCW010000192.1:0-10241 GCA_041307765.1 Chromatiaceae bacterium | reverse complement strand
TGGTGGAGGATGGCAGCTTCCTCAAACCCATGCTCGACCAAGGTGTGCTGGGCCAATTGGTTTCCGCCGGGACCATGCCCCTCCTGTCCTCAGCGGTCGGTCTCAAGGTCGGGTCCGAACTGGCCGGCCTGCTGGCGCACATCTCGGAGTCGGAGGCAGGCGAGCCATGATCCCCTTTTCGCTGGAGACGATCCTCTACACCGGTGCCATCGGGCTCGTCGTCATCGGGGCCTTCGGTCTGGTGCTGTCCACGCACCTGTTGCGAATGGTGCTTGCCCTCTCGGTCGCGGAGGCCGGCGGTAACGTGCTGATCGTTCTCGCCGGCTATCGGGGAGAGGCTGTCGCCCCCATCCTTGGGTACGCAGCCCCCGGTACGGCCATGGTCGACCCCGTTCCGCAGGCCCTGGTCCTGACTGCCATCGTCATCGGCGTCGGCGTCCAGGCCCTGGCGGTGGCGGTGCTCGTGCGGATCTACCGGGCCTACGGGACCTTGGAGTTGCGCGTCCTGGTGGAGCGCATGCAGGGCGAGATCTCCGAGGCAGCCGGCATACCTCGGTCTTCGAGCACCCATGCCCCGGCGGGTGAGCGACCCTTGCCGCCGGTCCCCGCCCTTCTCTCGCACCAGGCCCGGGGGGTCAGGCCATGACTGCTGTCAACCTCGCCTGGGCCGTGAACCCGACCCTCCCCATCGTCCTGCCGCTGCTGGCTGCCTTTCTGCTCCAGCCTCTGGCCCGGGTCTCGGAGCCCCTTGCGCGGATCCTGGGTCCTGTGGTGCTGGTCGCCTGCGGCTGGCTGATCTACCAACTTTGGTTGGCCCACGGCGGCGAGCCCGTCGCGGTGGCCATCGGGAGCTTCGCCGCGCCTCTGGGGATCGTCCTCTATGTGGACCGCATCGCGCTGCTCTTCGCCATCGCGGTGCCGACCTTTGCGCTCCTTTTTTGGCCTTGGTCCGTTTCGGGCGAAAGGGCAGCACGGGAGTCGGCGCTGCTTCTGCTCTTAGTCGCTTCGGTCACCGGGCTCGCGCTGTCCGGGGACATCTTTAACATCTACGTTTTTTACGAGCTGGCCGCGGTGGCCTCCTTCGGGTTGGTGACGGTACACGCGACCGGCCGCGCCTATGTGGCTACCATCCGTTACCTGCTCCAGAGCGCCTTCGGTTCCCTGCTGGCCCTGGTTGGTATTGCCATCCTGTACACCAAGACGGGGACCCTAAACCTGGCACAGCTTTCCCAAGTGGCCCCGACGACTCTGCACGACGCCATGGGGCTTGCCTCCTTCGCGCTCATGCTGGTCGGCTTCGGAGTCAAGGGCGAGCTCTTCCCGGTCAACACCTGGGTCCCCGAGGTGTACGCCACGGCCCCTGCCCGGGTCTCGGCCCTGCTCGCCGGGCTAGTCTCCAAACTCGCCGTCCTGGTCGTCGTGCGCCTCCTCGTACTGGTCTTCCAACAGCCGGAGGCGGCACAGCTCCTGCTCGTCCTGGGGGTTCTCGGCATGATCAGCGGCGAGCTGTCGGCCTGGCGGGCAAAGGACTACCCGCGCATGCTGGCCTTTTCTTCCATCGGGCAGCTCGGCATGGTCTTCATCGCCTTCTCCATCTCTGGCCCTATCGGGGTCCTGGCCGGGCTTGCCGTCGCCCTGCACCATCTGGTCGTCAAATCCGGGTTCTTTGCCCTGGCCCACCGCTGGGGCGGCTCGCTGGAGGCCCTGGCCGGGCTGGGGCGGCGCTCGCCCCTCGCGGGGGCCGTCTACGTTCTGTTCGCATTGTCGCTCATCGGGGTCCCGCCGCTGCCCGGCTTTTGGACCAAGCTGATCGTCCTGGTGGGCCTTGCTCAACAGGGTCCACTTGAGCTGGCGGCCATGGGGGCCATCCTCGTGGTCACCGCCATCGAGGCCAACTACCTGTTCCGGCTGGCGGTGATCCTGTACCGAAAGGACGACGAGGACACGGCCACGCCGCCCGGCGGGACCCCTGTTCCGGCCCGGCCTCGCGGCTTCGCCCCGCTGCCGGGCACAGGTGTGGTCGCCCCGCTCCTGGCCTTGGCCCTGCTCGCCGCCACCGTCGCCATAGTTCCGGTCACCGAGGGCCTACGTGCGGTGGCTCGGCAGACCGTGGACGCGGCCGCGTATGTCGCGACCGTCTTCCCGTCTGCCCGACGGCCCCTTGCCCGGAAGGAGTGACCATGACGTCCCTCGACCTGCTGTTTCTCGTTTCGGGTCTGACCCTGGGCGCCGCCCTGGTCTTCGGGCGCCTGCGGTTGACAGCGCCGCTGCTGGTGGTCCTCTACGGTCTCCAGTTTGCCGCTCTGATCGAGACCGGGACCCTGTTTGGGGAGCCTGTGGCGATTTCCTTCGGGATCACGGTCTTGGACCAGCCCATGCACTGGCGCTACGACGCCTTGTCCTGGTTCTTCGCCATGATCACCATTGGCGCGGGGTTCTTTTCCGCCTGGTATGCCGCAGGCGTTTGGAAGGACGCCTATGCCAAGGGGGGACAGAGCCCGTGGCTATTCCACGTCGCCCTCGCCGCAAACGTCTTCGCCATGGTGGTGTTGCTCGGCAGTGGCGACTTCCTGTCCCTGTTCCTGGGCTGGGAACTGGTGAGTTGGGCGAGCTTCCTGCTCATGGCGCTCGGCGGCGCGGCCTCCGGGCGGGCCGCCCTGCGCTACCTGACCTACGCCTTTAGCGGGGCGATGGCCATCCTTGGGGCTATGGCCTTGCTCTATACCCAGGCAGGGTCACTGGAATACACACAGGTCCTTGCCGCGGTGCCGAAGCTCAGTACGGCGCAGATCTCGGTCCTCATCGCCCTGTTCGGCAGCGGTTTCGCTGTCAAGATGGGGTTGCTCCCCTTCCATCTGTGGCAGGCGGCGGCCTATGCCGAAACTCCGGGGCCTGGCTCCGCCTTCCTGGGGGCCATCTCGGCGCGCATGGGGCTCTATGGCATCATCGTGGTGATCGTGGGCATGGTCGGCGTTGCCCGGCTCATCGATATGGCCATCCCCTTCACCTTCATGAGCGCGCGTGACCTTATCGCCTGGATCGCGGCCTTGACCGTGATCCTGCCGACCTATACCGCCCTGCAACAGCACGATGCCCGTTACCTGCTCGCCTGGCACGGGATAGGGCAGGGGGGCTATATGCTCCTCGGGCTCGTGGTGGGTAACGCCATCGGCAGCGCCGGCGGGCTGCTGCACGTCTTCAACTACGCCATTACCCAGGCGGCCCTGCTCATGGCGGTGTTCGCGGTGATGCACCGCACCGGCACCACCGACCTTAACAAGCTGGGCGGACTGGTGACGCGCATGCCGCTCACCTTCCTGGTCCTCCTGTTCGGTATCATCAGCCTGGCCGGGCTGCCGCCCATGGCCGGGTTCGTCTCCAAGTGGATGGTCTACCGCTCCCTGATCACCGAGGGGATGCCGCTGCTCTTCGTCGCGGCCATCGTCGGGACCCTGGGCACCATCCTGTCCGTCTACAAGCTGATCCACAACATCTTCCTCGGTCAGTTGCGCCTGGAGCATGTCGAGGTGCGCGAGGCCCCGCTGTCCATGCTGATCCCCATGCTGGGGCTCTCGACCCTGATCTTCCTGGCTGGCTTCATGCCGGGCCCGGCCCTGAGCTGGGTCGCGGAGGTGCAGCGCCTTGTGGGCCTGCCGGTAGTCCAGTACAGCCTGGGCGGGGTCGTCGACGCCCGCGGCGGCCTCGACATGATCTTGCTGGTCTCCGTCCTCATGGCCGGCTTCGGGGTCGGGGCCGTCGTCTTCTATGGGTTCGGCGGCAAGTCCCGGCAGGTCCACCAGCTCGACAACTACGCGGGCGGTCACTTCCTGACCGCGGACGTCCGCTACCAGTACAGCGACAACTTCTACGCTGGGCTCATGCACCTGATCGGCCCTTGGTACCGGGGGGCATTCCTGTGGCTTGAGGGGTCCGTTGGGGCCGTGGTGGACCTCCTGTCCTACGCCATGCACTGGGTATACCGCTCCATTCAACCCCTGCTCTTCCTGCTCGCGACCACGGTTGCGATGCTCGTCTGGGCGGCCGTCTGACCTGAGGTACCTGCGATGGAGTGGACAGAACTCGCCCTTGAGCTCGCGCTGATGCCCTTGGTGGCCTTTGTGGTTGGCATGGCCATGGTCCTGATGATGCGCAAGATCGCGGCCAAGCTGCAGCGGCGGATCGGCCCGCCCCTGTTACAGCCGCTCTACGACATCGTCAAGCTGCACTCGAAGGAGACCCAGGTCTCCCACGGCCTAATTCACGAGATCGGCATCGTGATGGCCATCGGCGGCTATGTCGCTGCCGAGACCTTGCTGCCCGTCCCCGGCATGAACGGGATCGCGGCCCAGGGCGGGCTCATCGCGCTGCTCTACATGACCATGATTCCGTCCCTGGGCCTGGCCCTGGGTGTGGGCCAGTGCGCCAACCCCAATGGCTCGATCGGTATTTCCCGGGCGCTAACGGCTATGCTCGCCTACGATGTCCCGCTGGTGATTGTCATTTTCGGGGTGGCCTACCACTACGGGACCATCAACCTCGTCGACATGATCGCCACGCAACAGGCCGGCGGACCGGCGACCTGGGGGGCGGCACAGATGCCGCTGCTCGCCATTGCCGGCCTCTTCGCCATGCAGGGCATGCTCGGCAAGCATCCCTTCGAGATCTATGTCGCGCCGGCAGAGATCGCCACCGGGCCCATGGTGGAGATGGGTGGGAAGTTCCTGGGCGGGCTCTTCGTCATGCAGTGCTTTCAGCTCTACACCGCCGCGGTGCTGTACGTCACCCTGTTCCTGGGCGGCGGGGAGAATTGGGCGACCTTCCTGGTCAAAAGCTTCGCGGTGCTGGCCATCCCCGTGACCCTGGCGATGCTATTCCCGCGCTATCGCACCGAGGACGTGGTGCGCCTCATGTGGAAGTGGCCGGTGATGGTGGGTCTGCTCGGCCTGGCCTTCATCGTCCGTTAGCCTCCCTGCTTTGCCTCCCAGGAGGGACACCCAATGACCGCAATCATGAAGCCTCCGCTGCTCGGCAAGACTCTCCCCGTGGTCGAAGGTACCAAGCGCACCAACCCGCTCGCCAACGTTTTCGACGAGCTGATCAACTTCGCCCGGTCGCGCTCGCTGTTCATGCTCCACTACTGCACCGGCTGCGGTGCGGTGGAGCTGCCCCCGGCCATGACCTCGCGCTTCGACATGGAGCGCTTAGGGATTCAGCCCATGGTCTCGCCGCGCCAGGCGGACATCCTGCTGGTCACGGGCTATGTCTCGGTCAAGACCTTGAAGCGTGTCATCCTGACCTACGAGCAGATGGGCTCGCCCAAGTACGTCGTCGGTATCTGCTCCTGCACCGTCAACGGCGGCATGTACTGGCAGAGCTACGCCACGGCCAAGAAGCTCAACGATTACATGCCGGTGGACATCTACATCGCCGGCTGCATGCCCCGCCCCGAGGCGGTCATCGCCGGGCTGCGCGACATGATCGCGAACATCAAGGACGGCAAGGGCACGGTGTGGAAAGACTATTACCGGCGTTACGACCACTACCTTGGCAATCAGCAGCGCCTTTTCGGCGAGGATTGGCAGACGCCCACGGACGTGATCGGCGAGGCCCGCCATTACGACCTCTTCGGCCCCGACACCCTGGGCGCCCACACGGCCCTGCTGGAGCAGCACCGCAGGCCCCTAGAGGCACTGGAGATGAAGATCGAGATCCCGGAGCTCGAGCGGCCGCATCGGTCCTGAGCCCAGTTGTGCGGCGGGGATGGCGGCATGGGGCCGGCCGCGCCGGCTGCGTATAAACGGCCAGCATTAACAGGATTTCACAGGATTTAGAGGATGACCAAAGAGCTATCGACCTGGCTGGACAAGCTCCTCCAGGAACTGGATGGGATCGAGTTTCGCCGCAAGGGCGCACGCCGGATGCGTGCCGACGTGGCCGCGGACGCCCTGCCGGCCTTGCTGGAGCTGCTGCGCGGGCGGGCCTCCTACGTCCACCTCTCGGCCATCACCTGCGTGGACTGGATCGAGGAGGGCGAGTTCGAGCTGATCTACCACGTCTGGTCCTACGAACTCCAGTCCCTGGTGTCGGCTCACACCCGCATCCCACGCGACCCCGGGCGGTACATCTCTGTCTACGACATCTACATGCCGGCGGGCTTCTTCGAGCGCGACATCCACGAGATGTTCGGGATCTGGTTCGAGGGCAGCCCCGACATGTCCAAGTTCATCCTGACCGAGTGGGACGGCCCACCGCCCATGCGCAAAGAGTTCGACTCCGAGGCCTGGGTCAACGCCCACTTCGACTGGCAGGACTACAACCCCCAATGGCTCCAGGACCTGGTGGCCCAGGGCGGCGGCATCGCCATATCGCCCGACGAGCAGCGCTTCAGCCGGAGGAACGTCGATGAGACCTGAGAATTACGAGGCTCAGCGGCACCCGCCGAGCCACGAGTACGAGCTCTTCATCGGCCCCAACCACCCGGGGATCGAGGGCAACTACGCCTTCAAGCTGCGCCTGCACGGCGACCGGGTGATCGAGGGCAAGGCCGACGCCGGCTACCTCCACCGCGGTTTCGAGAAGCTGATGGAGGGGCGGCTGTGGATCCAGAACCTGGCCATTACCTGTCGCATCTGCGTCCCCGACCCGGTCCCCATGGAGGTCGCCTACGTCCTGGCAGTGGAGGACCTGTGTGGGCTTGAGGTCCCGGCTCGGGCGAAGTGGCTGCGGGTCATGCAACTGGAGCTGTCGCGTATCGCCGCCCATCTGTTCACCTTCGGCGGGCACGCGGCAACCACCGGGATGTATAGCCCCATGTTCTGGGGCATCGCCGACCGCGACCTGGTGCTGGACCTGTTCGAGGAACTGTGCGGCGGGCGCGTCTACCACATTTACAACATCCCCGGCGGGGTGCGTCGCGACATGCCCGAGGGGTTCCTCGAGCGCGTCGCCAATACCATGGACTACCTGGAATCGCGCCTGACGGACTACGACAACCTGATGTTCACCAATCAGGTCTTCGTCCACCGCGCCCGCGGGACTGGGCCCATCAGCCGCCAACAGGCCCTCGAGTGGGGCGTGACCGGGCCGAACCTCCGTGCCACCGGGCTCAAGCTTGACGTGCGCCGGGACGACCCCTACCTGGTCTACGACCAGCTCGACTTCGAGATCCCCACCGAGGAGGCCGGCGATGCCCTGTGCCGCGCCCTGGTGCGGCGCAAGGAGCTGGTGGAGAGCATCAAGATCGTCCGCCAGGTGATCGAACGCCTGCCGTCCATCCCGGGTCCGATCCGCTGCCCGATCCCGAATCCGCTGGCCTGGAACGTCCCCGCCGGTTCCACCTACGTCCGGCTCGAGTCGTCGAAAGGGGAGCTCGCCTGGTACGTGGTTTCCAACGGCAAGGAGCGCCCTTATCGCACCCACGTCCGCGGGCCATCCCAGATGCATGCCGTACAGGTCTTGGAGCGGCTCTCGGTCGGGTGCCGCATTGAGGACGTGGCCCAGATCATGTTCTCGCTGGATGCCTGCCCCCCGGAGGTGGACCGCTGATGCGCGACATCGACTACAAGTCCAAGGGGAGTATCCTCGCCCCCCTGAAGAACCTGTCGTTCTTCGGCCGCCCGGCGGTGACGGTTCCGCTCGACCCGCGCCCCGCCTCGGCCGTCTACCGCGGCTTCCACCTCAACGACTGGGAGACCTGCATCGGTTGCAGCACCTGCCAGAAGGTCTGCGACAACGCTGCCATCACCATGGTGTCCGTGCCTGGACTGCCGGAGGACCCGGCCAAGGGCATCCGCAACCTGCGCCCGGCCATCGACTACGGGCGCTGCTGCTGGTGCGCCCTGTGCGTCGACCTGTGCCCCACGGGGTCCATCGCCCTGTCCACCGAGTATGTGCACACCTGCGTAGACGCGGACCTGGACAGCTATTTCATCCTGCCCGACGCCAACGGTATCCACGGTACCCCCTTCCCCAAGGGCTGGGCCAAGTCCGCCGACTCCGACCTGGTCGCCCTAGAGCGCCAGCACATGCCGGAACTGGAGGCGGAGGTGCGCGTCGACGGTTTCGACGAGATTGTCGCCGGCTACGACGCCAACCAGGCCATCATCGAGGCCTCGCGCTGCGTCCAGTGCGGCATGTGCCACGACGCCTGCCCGACCCACATGAACGCCCCGGAGTACATCCGCGCCATCTGGAAGGGCGACCCGGAGGAGGCGGTTCGCGAGATCTACCGCACCAACCCCTTCGCTCACACTTGCGGGCGCATCTGCACCCACCGCTGCGAGACCGCCTGCTCCGTCGGCCACCGCGGGACCCCCATCGCCATCCGCTGGCTGAAGCGGTACGCCATGGACGCGGTGCCCCACGAGCGGGTCAAGGAGATCGTCAGCGAACTTCGCCCAAGCTACCTGACCGGCAAGAAGGTGGTCATCATTGGGGCCGGACCGGCCGGGCTGACCGCTGCCTTCGACCTGGCCAAGGCCGGGCACGCGGTCACGGTGCTGGAGGCCCAGGCGGAGGCCGGCGGCATGACCCGCTACGGCATCCCGTACTACCGCCTCCCCGCCGGCGCCCTGGACCAGGACGTGGACGTGATCAGTTCCCTTGGGGTCAAGATCCAGTACAACACCCGGGTGGGTGTCGACGTCACCATGGCTCAACTCCAGACGGACTATGACGCCGTCGTGATCGCCGTCGGGCTCTGGATGGGCCGCTCCACTCGCGTTCCGGGCAGCGATCACCAGGATGTCCGACGGGCCGTAGACCTGCTGCGCAGCGTCGCCGCCGGTGAGGAGATCGCCGTGCCGCGCTCCGCCGTGGTGGTAGGGGGCGGCAATGTCGCGATGGACATCGCGCGCACCCTGGCCCGGCTCCAGCGCAGGGACTACGGACAGGTCAAGGTCATCGTCACCGCCCTGGAGGACCGCGCCCATTTCCTTGCGGACCCGGACGAGATCAAGGAGGCCCTGGAGGAGGGTATCGTCATCCACGACGCTCACGGCCCCCAGCATGTGGTCATGGACCAGGACCGGGTTACCGGGCTCAAGACCTGGAAGGTGCTGTCCATCTTCGACGAACAGGGCCGTTTCGCCCCGAAGTACGACGATGGCCAGGAGTTGATCCACGAGGGCGAGATGGTGGTTGAGGCCATCGGCCAGGCCGCCGATGTCGGCCTGCTCGGCGAGGAACTGAAGGAATCCCTTGAATGGAACCGGGGGCGCCTCAAGGTCGACGAGGCCGGGCGTACCTCCGCCGACTGGCTCTGGGCGGCCGGAGACATGGTGCGCGGGCCCGATGTGGTCTCCGCCGTGGCGGATGGTCACCGGGTCGCGGCCAGCATCAACGAATACCTCGCTTTGCAGGAGAAGGCGGCATGACCGACATCGAAGGTGCCCAGGGCGCCTATGCCCGCATCCAATCCAAGAAGACCCTCAAGGAGATCCTGGAGGTCGCCTCTTCATTCGAGGAGAGCGCCCGCAACTTCTATCGGGATCTGATCCCCAAAGTCAGCAAGAACGTGCGCTGGGTCGTCGAGGAACTGGCTCAGGAGGAGCAGCAGCACTACGACATGCTCATGGCCCTCGCGGCGCGCGGCGACATCGAGGCCCAGGTCCAGGCCGAGATCGCCACCCCGGTGAGCGACGGGCGCTTCTCCGACGCCGTGCACATCCCGGACCTCGGTGAGCGCCCGGACGATCAAGCGGTGCTCCAGTACGCCATGGGTCGCGAGCACCTGGCCATGGAGCACTACCGCAATCTGGCCGACGGCACCCAGCCGGGCCCCATCAAGGAGCTATTCGAGTTCCTCTCCAACGAGGAAACCAAACACAAGGCCGAGCTGGAGAAGGTCTACTACGAGGTCGTGCACTCCGGAGGGGTCTGACTCCTGTCCGTTGACCCCTTGGCCCGGCACTTCGCTGCCGAGGGATTTTTTCCCGCGCGGCCAAACCCGCGAGGTCAGGGGCGCGTCGCGTTCGACGCGCATCCCCGCGGCGCCTCGTCAGGCGGTGCGGTGGCTGCATCCAGCGGGACCATCTCGGGTTCGATTTTTGCGTTCCGTTTGACGTCTTGGTTCTGGGGCATGGGGTTGCTCCCATCATCTCAAGGGCTAACGGCGGGGCTGTGCGGTTGCCGGAACGCACAGCGTGAAGGCAATCCGAACCAGGCCCTTGTTGGCACAGTAGGGTGCGATCTAAACTGGTGTGGTCGTCGAATCTGTCATGCTGCTTGCTTGAGATCATCCT
>JBFZCW010000191.1:0-8753 GCA_041307765.1 Chromatiaceae bacterium | reverse complement strand
CGGCGGCTTGGCTGGAGCGCGTCGTCCGCACACCCCTGGACGCTACGGGCCTGACCCTGGCCCGGCTCGCCCCGGAGCGGCGCCTGAGCGAGCTGGCCTTCGACTTCGCCACCGCCCGGGTGGACCCCGCCGCCCTGGACCTCTGCCTCAGGAGCGCCGGCGGCGACCTGCCGCCCCTGGGGGCCGAGCCCTTCGCCGGCATGGTCACCGGGGTGATCGACCTGATCTTCGAGCACGGGGGGCGCTGGTACATCGCCGACTACAAGAGCAATTACTTGGGCCCCAGCCCGACGGACTATGCCCAGGCGCGGCTGGCAGAGGCGGTGCGTGGCCACCGCTACGACCTCCAGGCGCTGGTCTACACCCTGGCCCTGCACCGCTATCTGGGCGCACGGCTGCCGGGCTATGACTACGGGTCCCACTTCGGCGGGGTCTATTACCTCTTCCTGCGGGGCATGCACCCGGGCCATGCGCCCGGTACGGGGATCTATGCCTTGAGCCCGGACCCGGACCTGGTCGCAACCCTGGATAGGGAGGTCTTTGCCCGCCATGCCTGATCCGAGCCTCAGGGGCCTGATGCAGACCGGGCGCCTGCCGCCGCTCTGCTACTACTTCGCCCGTTTCGTGGCCCAGGGCGCCGGGGCGCCCCCCGACGGCCTGCTGGCTGTCAGCGCGGCCCTGGCCAGCCTGTGCAATCTGGCCGGGGACGTGTGCGTGGACCTCGCACGCCACGCCGGGCGCCCCCTGTTCGAGGACCCGGGACCCGGCCCGGGCGGGCCCGCCGCCCTGCCCCGGGCCCCGGCCCTGGGCGATTGGGTGGCAGGGCTCGCCGCCTCGCCCTGGGTCGGTGGTCCCGGTGGTCCAGAGCCCCTGATCCTGGACAGGGAGCGGCTCTATCTGGGAAAGTTGTGGCACTACGAGGACCGGGTCACCCAGGCCCTGCTGGGACGCATGACCCAGGTCGGGGGGCTGGACGCCCAGCGCCTGGGCGAGGGGCTGGACCGGCTCTTCCCACCCCTGGTTGCGGGCGAGTTGGACTGGCAGCGGGTCGCCGCGGCCATCGCCGCGACCCGGCGTTTCGCCGTGATCTCCGGTGGACCCGGAACGGGCAAAACCACCACCGTCGTCAAGGTTCTGGCACTGCTCCTGGGCCAGGACACAGGGATACGCATCGCGCTGGCCGCCCCCACCGGCAAGGCGGCGGCCCGCCTTGGGGAGGCGGTGCGCGGGGGCAAGACCCGGGTGACCGGTTTCGCGGACATCCTGCCCCGCATCCCCGAGGAGGCGAGCACCATCCACCGCTTGCTGGGCATGGGCCACGGGGACTTGCCCCGCCACCGTGCGGCCAACCCATTGCCCCTGGACTGCCTGGTGGTGGACGAGGCGTCCATGATCGACCTGCCCCTCATGGCCCGGCTGCTCGACGCCCTGCCCGCCACCACCCGCCTGATCCTTCTGGGTGACCGAGACCAACTGGCCTCGGTGGAGGCGGGCAATGTGCTCGGCGACATCACCGGGCACGGGCGCGAGATCGCCTACTCCCAGGACCAGATCGCACTGTTGGAGCAGATCCGTGCCGCGCCCGCCGGGGCGCTGGAAAGGACGCTGGCGGTGGCCCCGGCCAGCGCCGTGCCGCCCCCGGCTGCCGACTCGGCCGGGCTGCTGCGTGTGAGCTACCGCTTCACCGCCGAAGGGGGCATCGGGGCCCTGGCGCGGGCGGTGAATGCGGGCCTGGGCGAGGAGGCCCTGGACCTGCTGCGCGCGGGCGGCGACATCGCCTGGCAGGACACCGCCGACGGCAACCTGTCCCCGGCGTGCATCGACTGGGCCCTGGAGCGCTACGCGGGCTACCTGGCCGAGACGGACGTCGCCGCCGCTCTGGAGTGCCTTGCCCGGAGCCGGGTCCTGGCCGCCCTGCAGCGGGGCCCCTTCGGCGTCGAGACGCTCAATCGCCGCATCGCCGAGCGGCTCCAGGCCCACGGCCACATCGACGGGGGCGAGGAATACCCCGGCAAACCGGTGATGGTGACGGTCAACGACTACGAGGTCGGGCTCTTCAACGGGGACATCGGGTTGCTGTGGCCAGACGCGCACGGGGCCCTGCGGGCCTGGTTCCCTCTGGCGGAGGGAGCGCCGCGCAGCGTCTCCCTGCGCCAACTGCCCCAGCACGTCCCTGCCTATGCCCTGACGGTGCACAAGAGCCAGGGGTCTGAGCTCGACGCCGTCTACCTAGTCCTGCCCCGGGACCCGAGCCCGGTGGTGACCCGCGAGCTGATCTACACCGGCATCACCAGGGCCAGGCACAGCGTCGTCGTCCAGGGTAACCCGGGGAGCTTCGTCCTGGGGTGCCGGGCCCGGGTGCAGCGCAGCTCCGCCCTGGCCGAGCGGCTGGGGTGGCCGAGGGTGGAGGTCTGACCGAAACGGCCAATGCCCCGATCCGGGCGATGGTTTTATCCGGACGCGCCGCCCCCAGCTTGACGGAACACAGAGCCGCCGGACCCCGATCCATGCCCACCGAACGCCGTATCCCCGAGTCGCGTCTGGAGCGCCTGATGCACCTGGGCCGACTCGCCGGGGGCATTGCGGGCAGCGCCCTGGGCGAAGGGGCACGCCAGCTCGCCCAGGGCCGGCGCCCCTCCGTGGGCGACCTGCTGCTCACCCCCGCCAACGCCCACCGGCTGGCCGAGCGCCTCTCGGAGATGCGCGGTGCGGCCATGAAGGTCGGCCAACTCCTGTCCATGGAGGCCGGCGAATTTCTGCCGCCGGAACTCAGCCGCATCTTGGAGCGCCTGCGCGGCGACGCCCACACCATGCCGCTGGGGCAGGTGGCGGAGGTCCTGAATCGGGCCTGGGGGACCGGCTGGGAGCGTCGCTTCAAACGCTTCTCCTTCACCCCCCTTGCTGCCGCCTCCATCGGACAGGTCCACGAGGCGGTCACCCGCGAAGGCCAGCACCTGGCCATCAAGGTCCAGTACCCCGGGATAAGGCGCAGCATCGACAGCGACGTGGATAACGTCGCCGCCCTGCTGAGTCTCGTCCGCCTGATCCCCCAGGAGATCGACTTCGCCCCCCTGCTCGCGGAGGCCAAGGGCCAGCTCCACCGGGAGGCGGACTATGAGCAGGAGGCGGCGCTGCTCGCCCGTTTCGCCGGCCACCTGGGTGACCACCCCGGGTTCGAGGTCCCGCGGGTCCTGCCCGAACTGACGACCCCGGAGGTGCTGGCGATGACCTTCCTGGGCGGCCGGCCCATCGACACCCTCAGGGAGGCGCCCGCGGCGGAGCGTAATCGGGTCGGCACCGCCCTGCTGGAACTGGCCCTGCGGGAGGTTCTCGACTGGGGACTGGTCCAGACGGATCCCAACTTTGCCAACTACCTCTATGCGGCCGGGGATGGGGACCGGGACGGGCGCATCCAGCTCCTGGACTTCGGCGCCACCCGGGACTACCCGCAGGCCTCCCGCACCGCCTTTCGCGACCTGTTGCTCGCCGCCATAGCCGGGGACGCCGCGGGGATCGAGCGGGCCGCCATCGCGGTGGGATATCTCGGGGCCAATGACCCCGCGACCTACCGTGCGGCCATGGTCGAGATGGTGCGCGACGCCATGGAGCCCGCCAGGACCGAGGGGGGCTACCACTTCGGGCGCTCCGACCTGGCCCGGCGCATCGGCGAGAAGGCCATGGACCTGAGGATGAAGGAGCGGTTCGGCCGCCTGCCGCCGCCGGCGATGCTCTTCCTGCACCGCAAACTGGGCGGGCTCTACCTCCTGTTCAGCCACCTGCGGGCGGAGATCCGGGTGGGGGACCTGATGGTGCCGCTGTTGGCGGCGCCGAGTGCGCTGCCGGCGTAGACAAGGCAGCCGGCGGACAGGTCTAATTGCCCGAGGCGGCCCACCCGCTTGGAGCCGGTATGCCAGAGCGTCCAGCAGCCCCGCTTAGGTCCCCGGACTTGGTCCCTGCAGGGTCCGGCAAGGCCGGAATCGTCCCCGAGTCCCTGAGCCATTCTCGTGTCGCCAAGTCTCGTCCTGCCCTCATGCCCTCACAACTCCACGCCGCGTCCCTGCGCTCCCTGATGCCGGAGGCCCGACGCCGCACCGAGGCCCTGCTGGAGCAGGCACAGCGGCACTTCAAGGTGCACATCCCGGCCCCAGACGTGCGCTTTGACCTGCGCGGTCAGGCGGCGGGCCAGGTGCGCCAGGCCCCCGGGCGGGTCTGGCAGGTTCGTTACAACGTCGTGCTTCTGGCCCGGGAGCCGGAGGCATTCCTCGCCCAGACGGTCCCCCACGAGTGCGCGCACTTGGTTGCCTTCGCCCTCTTCGGCCGGGGCATCCGGCCCCACGGGCAAGAGTGGCAAGGGATCATGCGCTACTTCGGTGCCGAGCCTAGGCGCTGTCACAGCTTCGCGGTGGAAGACCTCCCCACCCGGCACCTGCGCCGCTTCGACTACCACTGCGCCTGCCGCAACCACCACTTGACCAGTACCCGCCATTACCGAGCCCAGGCCGGGCAGACCTACTATTGCGTCGCTTGCCGTGGGCGTCTCGCCCCCGGGGCCAAAGGCCAAGACAGTCCTGCGACGTTTCCCCCCGGCACGCCGCCCGGAAAGACCAAAGGCGGCAAAGTAACGGGCCGCTAGCGCGGCATCGTCACCTGGGAGCCGTGGCCCTGAGCTCGCAGCCAGCGCAATGCACCTTCGGCATTCGCGGCAAGGCAGTTGCCAACGCAGATGCGGGTACTGAATTCGCCGGGCTCTGCGCCTGGGTACAGGTAAAGCAGATAGGCGTTACCCGCCTGGAAATCGAAGGCGCAGGTCGTGGACGTGCTCACCACGATCTCGCTGGCCACGTCGGCCTTCCACGCCTCCTCGACCCGCAGTCGGGCACGTGCGCCGCCCGGACTGTCGCCCACGCCATCGACGGAAAGCACCGTCGCCCGTACGACGACATGAGCCCTCCCGTAAGCATCGGCGGTCGAGGCGGGTTCGAGGCAGCGGCGGGCCAGTGCCTGGTCCGCGACAAAGGCCAGAACTACGAGGACAAGAACACGACCGAATTTGATCTGGCAATTTCCTTGCCGCCCGCCCAATTGGTCTCGCCGAAATCGACCATGGTCGGATGGTAATTGATCCAGATCGAGCGGTCGGCCAAGAGATCCGTGAGTGAGCGGCCGCCAGGCAGGCCCCGGTAGTACGGATTCGCCATGGCGATGTTGGCCGCGATACAGATGGCCTGGTCCGCGCCCATCGGATCGTGGCGAGCCTGTTGTTGGGAAAAGCGATGTCGCCCGCTTGGGAGCTGGTGTGATCCCCGATGTTGACTTGAATCATGTGGCCCCCTGCGCTGTGTGTGACCGGGGGCAGTATAGAGGACGACCGGCGAGCCGCTTACCTTGCCGTGGCGGTCCGGACGCGAGCGATCATTTGGCGGGGCATGCCGGGCCGCCCCAAATCCCGCGGCAACCCGACTCTGCCGGGCGGGGAGTGCGGTCTCCAGTGCTCGCGCCGTTACGCCTGTCCGGCAGCGACGGGAGGCGCCAGACCTCGGGTTCAACCCAGATAGGCGTCGTCCCAGGGTGCCTCGCCCGCAGGCTGGGGCTGAGGTTCGACGACGCGATTGGCGAAGCTTGCCTCGATTACCTTAATGAAGCACTTGGCCTGCGCGGACATAAACTTGCCGCGGCGCAGAACCAGGCCGTAACTTCGCTTGGGGAAAAAGCGGTCCAGCGGGATGCGGGCCAGGCGCTCGACCCCCGTCAGGCAGACGTCGGTGACGATGGAGACCCCAAGCCCTCGCTCGACGTAGGCCTTGATCACCTCCCAGCCCCCCGCCTCCAGGGCGACCCGGTAGCTCAGGTTGTGCTGGCGGAAGACTAGATCGACCATGCGCCAGGTGCTCAGATGCCGCGGCGGCAGTATCAGGCCGTAGGGGGCGATGTCCTCCAGGGTGATGTCGCGCTTGCCGGCCAGGGGGTGGTCCAGGGGGGTGATCAGGGTCGGACTGTAGGTCACCACTGGGCGGTAGCTGACGTCGTCCGGGACCTCGAGCAGGGAGCCCACCGCAAAGTCCGCCTGATCCGCCCGCAGCATGGCCAGGCCGTCCCGCCCGGTGACGTTGTGGAGCTTGAGCTCGATGCCGGGGTACTGGTCGGCGAAGCGGCGCACCGCCTCAGGCAGGATGTAGAGGATGGTGGACTCCCCCGCGGCGATGTCCAGGGTCCCGTGGTCCACCCGCCCGCACTGCACCGCGAAGGTCTCGTGGAGCTTGTCCATGCCCTCCACCAGTGGCTCTGCCAACTGGTAGAGGAGTTCGCCCTCCGGGGTCAGGCGGATCTTGGGCCCCCGCCGCTCGAACAGGATGGTGCTGAACTCGCGCTCCAGGGCCTGGATCTGGAGCGAGACGGTGGGCTGACTGAGGAAGATCTTATCGGCGGCGGCACTGACGCTGCCCGTGCGCGCGGCGTGGCAGAAGGCCCGTAGCTGCTTCAGGCGGTTCTGCTTGTAGTGGACCTGCGTACTCGACCCCATGTCCATCCTGCCATCTTATGAGTGGAGGCTGGGATCATAGTGCATCCGTACGGACCGAGACAGTCAGGTCGCGAAGAGCCTTTGCAGCTCCGCCCCGGGGTCCGGGGTGCGCATGAAGGCCTCCCCAACCAGGAAGGCATGCACCCCATGGCGACGCATACGTCCCACGTCCTCTGGGGCTAGGATACCGCTCTCGGTGACCAGGATCCTCCCGGGGGGGACCCGGTCGAGAAGCCCTATGGTGGTCTCCAGGCTGACCTCGAAAGTCCGGAGATTCCGGTTGTTGATGCCCAGGAGCCGGCCAGGTACGGCCACGGCCCGTTCCAGTTCGTCGGCGTCGTGCGCCTCCACCAGGACATCCATACCGAGCTCTTCCGCGAGCGCGCTAAGGTTCGCAAGCTGGGGGTCATCCAGGCAGGCGACGATGAGCAGGATGCAGTCGGCCCCCATGGCCCGTGCCTCGTAGACCTGATACGGATCGACGATGAAGTCCTTGCGGATAACTGGCAGGGCGCAGGCTTCGCGGGCCTCCACCAGATGCGCCTCGCTGCCTTGGAAAAAGTCCCGATCCGTCAGGACCGATAGGCAGGTTGCCCCACCCCGGGCGTAACTCGCCGCGATCTCGGCGGGTCGGAAGTCCTCCCGCAGCACACCCTTGCTCGGGGATGCCTTCTTAATCTCGGCGATCACCGCGGGCCCGCCCGCCGCTACCCTAGCCGCCAGGACATCCGCGAAGCCGCGAGCCGGCGGGGCATCCGCGAGGCCTGCGGCAAGTTCCCGCAGCGGCAGACGCTCGGCTCGGGCGATTACCTCCTCTGCCTTGCGGTGCATGATCTTCTTCAGGATGTCCGGGATCTCGGCCATGGGCAAAGGCGCCTCTTCAGCGTTGGGTTGCGGCGGAGTGCCGTCAGTCGAGGCTTTGGCTCAGGACCACCAACCGGTCCAGCCGGTTGCGCGCCTCGCCCGTGGCGATCGCAGCGTCCGCCCGTACGACACCTTCGGCCAGCGTCTCGGCGACCCCGGCGGCATAGATGGCGGCGCCGGCATTGAGCACCACGATGTCCCGGGCCGGCCCCGGCTTGTCTTCCAGCACGCCCAGCAGCATGGCCAGGCTTTCGCCGGGCCCGGCAACCCGGATGGCCGCAATGGAGCTGCGGCGCAGCCCGAAATCCTCTGGCTGGATCGAGTAGCGAAGGACCTCGCCCCCCTTGAGCTCGGCGACCTCGGTACGGTCGCCGATACTGATCTCGTCAAGCCCGTCCCGGGCATGCACCACCAGGACGTGGCGGCTCCCCAGACGCTGCAGGACCTGGGCGAGGGGCCCCACCAAGGCGTCGCTGAAGACCCCCAGGACCTGGTTCGGCACGCGCGCCGGATTGGTGAGCGGGCCCAGGATGTTGAAGATGGTGCGCACGCCCAGCTCCCGGCGCGGGCCTACGGCGTGTTTCATGGCCCCGTGGTGGCTCGGGGCAAACATAAAGCCCACTCCCACCTCCGCCACACAGCGCGCGACCTCCTTGGGGGTCAGGTCCAGGCGCACCCCCGCGGCCTCCAGGACGTCGGCGCTGCCGGACTTGCTGGAGACCGAGCGATTGCCATGCTTGGCGACGTGGCACCCGGCGGCGGCGGCGACAAACATGCTGGCGGAGGAGACGTTGAAGGTCCCCGAGGCATCGCCGCCCGTGCCCACGATATCCACGGTATTGGGCAGATCACCGACATCGACCCCGCTGGCCAGGGACCGCATCACCTCGGCGGCGGCGGCGATCTCTGCGACCGACTCCCCCTTCATCCGCAGGGCCACCAGAAAACCTGCAATCTGGGCGGGGGTGGCGCCCCCGGTCATGATCGCGAGCATGGCCGAGGTCATGTCCTCCGCCGCCAGGTCGTGGCCCTCGATGAGGCGGGCGATGGCGTCTTTGATGTCCATCGCTAGCCGTGCTCCAGAAAGTTACGCAGCAGGGCGTGCCCGTGCTCCGTGAGGATCGACTCGGGGTGGAACTGGACCCCCTGCACCGGCAGGTTACGATGGCGGACCCCCATGATCTCGTCCGGGGCGCCGTTCTCTGTTTGGGTCCAGGCGGTCACCTCGAGATCCGGGGGCAGGCTCGCCCACTCGATCACCAGGGAGTGGTAGCGGGTCGCCTGAAAGGGGGCCGGCAGCCCGGCGAAGACCCCCTTGCCAGCGTGGTGCACCGGCGAGGTCTTGCCGTGCATGACATCGTGGGCCTTG
>JBFZCW010000190.1:0-9531 GCA_041307765.1 Chromatiaceae bacterium | reverse complement strand
AGGGCTCCGGTAGCCCGGCAAACTCGCCCTGCCCGGTTTGGTGCACCGGCGAGGTCTTGCCGTGCATCACGTTGCGCGCCTTGACGATCCGGCCGCCGAAGGCCTGGCCGATGGACTGGTGCCCCAGGCAGACCCCCAGGATCGGAACCTTGCCCGCCAGGGCCTGGATCAGAGGGACCGAGATCCCGGCCTCGTTCGGAGTGCAGGGGCCAGGGGAGATCACCACCCGATCCGGGTTGAGGGCGGCCGCCTCGGCCACGCTGAGCTCGTCGTTACGCACCACCTGCACCTCCACCCCAAGCTCGCCCAGGTACTGGACCAGGTTGTAGGTGAAGGAGTCGTAGTTGTCGATCATGAGCACCATGGTCAGCCCCCCACCGGCCCCACCGCACGATCGAGCCCGGCCTCCGCCAGGGCCACGGCACGGAAGATGGCGCGGCCCTTGTTCATCGTCTCGGCCCACTCGAGGGCGGGGACAGAGTCAGCGACGACACCGGCCCCGGCCTGGATGTGCAGGGTGCCGTCCCGGATGACCGCGGTACGGATAGCGATGGCGGTGTCCATGTTGCCGTTCCAGGACAGATAGCCGACGGCCCCCGAATAGACACCGCGCTTGACCGGCTCCAGCTCGTCGATGATCTCCATGGCGCGGATCTTGGGGGCGCCGGAGACGGTCCCAGCGGGAAAGGTGGCGCGCAGGACGTCGATGGCCGTCATGCCCGGCCGCAGATCCCCCACCACGTTGGAGACGATGTGCATGACGTGGGAGTAACGCTCCACGATCATTTGCTCCGTCACCCGGACAGTACCCACCTGGGCCACGCGCCCGGTATCGTTGCGCCCCAGGTCGATAAGCATGAGGTGCTCTGCCAGCTCCTTGGGATCGGCCAGGAGCTCCGTCTCCAGGGTCTGGTCCTCGGACTCCGTGTGGCCGCGCCGGCGGGTCCCGGCGATGGGGCGCACCGTTACGATGCCGTCCTCGAGCCTGGTCAGGATCTCGGGGGAGGAGCCGACGATCTGGAAGGCCCCTAGGTCGAGGTAGTACATGTAGGGCGAGGGGTTCAGCCCGCGAAGCGCTCGGTAGAGGTCCAGCGGCGGTGCGCCAAAGGGGATGGACAGACGCTGGGAGAGGACCACCTGCATGCAGTCGCCCTCCAGGATGTATTGCTTGATGCGGTCCACCGCCGCCTCAAACCCCTCCTGGGTGAAGCCGGAGACGAAGTCGGACTCGCCCACGGTGCGTCCGGTCCCGCGCGGGCGCCTGGGAGCGCCGCGCTGCATGAGCCCGGCCAGCTCGGCGACGCGGGTCTCGCCCTTGGCTAGGGTGTCACCGGCGCTAGGGTCGAGGTGGACGATGATGTACATGCGCCCGCTCAGGTTGTCGAAGACGACCACCTCGTCGGAGACCATGAGCAGGATGTCCGGGGTCCCGATCTGGTCCGGGTTGGGACAGGTCCCCAGGCGCCGTTCTATGTAGCGGACGGTGTCGTAGCCGAAATAGCCCACCAGACCGCCGGTAAAGCGCGGCATCCCGGGGTGATCGGCGACGCGGAACCGGGCCTGAAAAGACTCGATCCAGGCCAGAGGGTCGGCGCTCTCGACCTCCTCGACGAGAGTTCCGTCCCGCTCCACGGTGACCCGCTGGCCGCTCACGCGGACCAGGCAGCGGCAGGGCAGGCCGATGATGGAATAGCGGCCCCACTTCTCGCCGCCCTGGACGGACTCGAAGAGGTAGGAGTAAGGGCCCTCGGCCAGCTTGAGGTAGGCGCTCAGGGGGGTGTCGAGGTCCGCGAGGACCTCCCGCACCAGTGGGATGCGGTTATAGCCCTGGTCCGCCAGGGCGCAAAATTCGTCGGGCGTCATCTGGATCTCCGAGCAGGTCGACGTGCAGGGTGCATCGGGCGGCGTATCAACGTCGCCATCGCCGCCCTGACGCCCGCAGATCCAGATGCATCGCCTTCGTTCCCGCCGTCAGGCCGCCGCAGCCAGGAGCCCCTGGAGCTCCGCCATCGAGTCGATCACGGCATCCGGCTCGGCAAGACGGATATCCTCGCCGTGGTTGTACCCGTAGCTCATGCAGACGATGCTGAAACCAGCCGCTCGCGCCGCGCTCACGTCGCTCACCGAGTCACCGACCATCAGCGAGTCCGCCGGCGCCACCCCAAAATATTCCGCGGCGTGCAGAAGGGGCAGCGGGTCAGGCTTCCTCTTCGGCAGGCTGTCGCCGCTGATGACGATGTCGAAGCGGTCATAGACCCCAAGGTCCTTGAGCAGGGGCTCGGTGAACTGCGCCGCCTTGTTGGTGACACAGCCAAGCGGGTAGCCGGCCGCCTTGAGCCAATCCAGCCCCTCGCGGACGCCGGGGTAAAGCACCGAGCGTTTTGAGGTGTTCTCGGCGTAGAGGTCGAGGAAGATCGGATAGGCCCGCGAGAAGTCGGCTTCGTCCGGCTCGCCGTCGAGCTCCCCGATGAGCGCCCGGCGCACGAGCCGCTCCACGCCGTTGCCCACCCAGTTGCGCACGGCCGCCTCACCGTGGGGTGGGCGGCCAAGACGCTGCATCATCTCATCGACGCAGTAGCCCAGGTCGGGGACGCTGTCCACCAGGGTTCCGTCCACGTCGATCAGGATCATCCTTGGCCTCATCCCGGGTGTCATCTGGGGTCCAGGGTGGGATCCCGTGTGGGGTCGCAGCATGCGGTTACGGCTCCCTGACATCGACTTCAGCGGCTGACGGCCGCCATGGCCGCACGCATCTTGCGGATGATGCTGTCGTAGCGGTGCGGGTCGGCGGGGTTGGCCTTGCCGAAGATGCCCGAGCCGGAGACGAAGGTGTCGGCGCCCGCCGCCTTGATCTCGGCGATGTTGTCGTCCTTCACACCGCCGTCGATCTCCAGGCGGATGTCGCGCCCGGAGGCGTCGATGAGCTTGCGCACGGCGCGCAGCTTGTCCAGGGCCGAGGGGATGAAACTCTGGCCGCCGAAGCCCGGATTTACGGACATCAGCAGGATCATGTCCACCTTGTCCATCACATAGTCCAGGTAGCTCAGCGAGGTGGCGGGGTTGAACACCAGCCCGCCCTTGCAACCCTCGTTGTGGATGAGTTGGAGGGTGCGGTCGACGTGCTCGCTCGCCTCCGGGTGGAAGGTGATATAGGTGGCGCCCGCCTTGGCGAAGTCTGGCACGATCCGGTCAACCGGCTTGACCATCAGGTGGACATCGATGGGTGCGGTGACCCCGTGCTTGCGCAAAGCCTCACAGACCAGGGGGCCGATAGTCAGGTTGGGGACATAGTGGTTGTCCATCACGTCGAAGTGGACAATGTCCGCCCCGGCGGCCAGGACGTTGTCGACCTCCTCGCCGAGCTTCGCAAAGTCGGCCGAGAGGATGGAAGGTGCGATCAGGTCTTCTACCATCGGAGTGTCTCCCCTTGGATTCGGGCCCCATCGGCGGCGAGGCACTTGGCACCTGCCCCTCCGGTTTGCCCGTAAAGGCCAAAACTCTAACGCAATCGCGTCGGATTTTCACCCACGGTGCCGCCCCATGGCCCAGCGACTCGCACCCGCCTCAGGCCGCCCGCGCCCGTGTGATGGTCTCGTACGCGCGGCGGATCCGATGGGTCTTCTCGTCCGCCAGTTTCAGCATGTCCGGTGGCACGCCCTTTGAGACCAGCTTATCCGGATGGTTCTTGCTGAGCAGGCGCCGATAAGCCCTTTTGACCTCCGCCTCCGAGGCCGTGCTCGCCACCCCCAGCACCGCGTAGGCGGCCGCCAGCCCGGACCCGTCGCCGGCAGGCGGCTTCGGCTTGGCTCCGGGTCCGCTCCTCGGCCCGCCGGACCGCCCACTCGCCTTCGCGCTGTCCACCCCACTGGATCCGCGTTGGAACCTCGCGGCCCGATCCAGGGCGTGAAACACGGCATCGGAGACGCCAAGGTGGCGGGCAATGTGCAACAACAGCGCCGTCTGCTGTCTCCCGGGAACTCCGTCGACGTAAGCCATCTGGAACTGGAAGTCCAAGAACAACCGCAGCATCACACCGCGCCCCCTGCAGTCTCGCCGCAGGGCAGCGAGGACCTGATCCAACGGGAAGGCCGTGGATTTTCCCTCATTGAAGGCCTCGATGGCCGCTCGGCGCTGCTCCGCCGAGAGCTGCAGTCGCGCCATAACGGACTCGGCCAGCGCAATCTCCCGCTCCGAGACCCGCCCTTCCACCTTCGCCAAGTGCCCCATCACCGCAAAGGTTGGATGGATGAACCCGCCCCCCACCGCCCAAGCCTGACCGGGAGGGGTGCCGTTGCGGCGCACTTCGGGGCGCGGCCGAAAGAGCACCCAGCGGTCCACGCCATGCCCAAGGGCGGCCCCCACTAACGCACCCAGAGGGCCGCCCAAGGCGAGACCGGCGCCGCCCCCCAGCAATGTCCCCATCCAATCCACAGACTGAGTGCCCCTCACTTGCCCTTGAGGTATTGCTCGTCGTTGAAGGAGTAGACCCAACCCGGGCGCTGGGCCACCAACACCACCATCACCCAGCCGTTGAGCATGGCCTCCGGCAGGAACATCATGGGAAAGAACGGCATAACCGTCTGGTTGAGCTGGGCGAAGGTATAGACGCCGTTCAGGACGAGCAGCCAGGCCGCCAGGTAGCCGGCGACGACCGCCACGAATCCGGCGGTGAGGAAACCATTGACCAGGACATAGACGAAAAACTGCCGCGGCAGGTAGGCGCGGATAAGGATCAGCAGGAGCTGCGTCAGGGTGATCGGCACCACCCCCCCGAGCATGGCGTTAACCGCAAATCCCTCCCAACCCCCTCCAGCGTTGAGGGAGACCCCGGCCAGGGCCAGGCTGACGGCAATCACGGCCAGCGACCAGCCAAACATGAGGGTCGCGGCGGTCACCCCCAACAGGTGGAATGACAGGCCGGGCTGGACCTTGACCTGCATCGCCCACAGCATCAACAGGGCAACGACCAGCCCCAGGTACACGTGCAACTGCTCGGCAT
Source organism: Chromatiaceae bacterium (assembly GCA_041307765.1). Lineage (GTDB taxonomy): Bacteria > Pseudomonadota > Gammaproteobacteria > Chromatiales > Chromatiaceae > DYRB01. The sequence continues at coordinate 4,532 of JBFZCW010000190.1, read as the reverse complement.
TGCGAAACCTGCCCCAGGGCGCCATCCTGAGGGCAGAAACCAGCACCAGCGCGTAGACCAGGGACACGGCCCAAATCAGCAGCGGCGAAAGCAGGTCACCATCAATGGTCATGGCAGGGTCGGACACTCAGGCGTAGGGCTTCTGAAGGGTTGTACGATAGCCGGCGGCAACCCGCAAGCAGGCGAAGTATCTCAAGTCCCGGCGCCACCCGGAATCCAACACTGGCCCGATAGTCGTTAAGGAGGTCGAGATGCACCAGAGACAGCTTGGCGACACGGCGCTCATGATCAGCGAGCTCTGCCTGGGCACCATGACGTTCGGCGAGCAAAACAGCGAGGCCGAAGCGCACGCGCAGCTGGACATGGCCCTGGCCTCCGGCGTCAACTTCATCGACACTGCCGAGATCTACCCGGTTCCCCCGCGAGCCGAGACCCAGGGCGTCACGGAGCGCTACATCGGCACCTGGCTCAAGAGACGCGGGGGGCGCGATCGCCTGGTGCTGGCCAGCAAGGTCGCCGGACCGGGGGCCTGGATCAGCTACCTGCGGGACGGACGCAATCGACTGGACCGCCCCAACATCGCCGCTGCACTGGATGCCAGCCTCGCGCGCCTCCAGACCGACTACCTGGATCTCTACCAGCTTCACTGGCCGGACCGCGAGACCAATTTCTTCGGCAAGCTCGGCTATGAGCCGCCCGCCGAGGACCGCAGCGTCCCCTTGTTGGAAAGCCTGGAGGCCCTCGCTGAGCAGATCAAGGCAGGTAAGGTCCGCCATGTCGGGCTGTCCAACGAGACCCCCTGGGGCCTCATGACCTGCCTCAAGCTCGCCGAGCAGCATGGGCTGCCCCGCCCCGTGAGCGTCCAGAACCCTTACAACCTGCTCAACCGGACCTTCGAGGTCGGGCTGGCCGAGGTGGCGCTGCGCGAGCATTGCGGGCTGCTGGCCTACTCACCCATGGCCTTCGGTGTCCTGTCGGGCAAGTACCTCAATGGGGTCCGCCCGCCGGGTGCTCGGCTAACCCTGTTCGAGCGCTTCAGCCGCTACTCCAACCCCGAAGCCGAGCGTGCCACCGAGGCCTACGTGGCCCTGGCCCGACTCCACGGGCTCGACCCCGCCCAGATGGCCCTGGCCTGGGTGACCAGCCGCCCCTTTGTCACCTCCAACATCATCGGAGCCACGACCCAGGAGCAGCTCGCACGCAACCTGGCCAGCGAACACCTCAGCCTATCCGAGGAGGTGGTCGCCGGCATCGAGGCGATCCACCGCGGGCAACCGAATCCCGCCCCCTGACGCCAGCCCGGCAGGTGCGGAACGCCAACCGCGTCGCGGTCAATGACCGGGGCCATCCAGCTAGGACGGTGGCTCGGCTGCCAACCGGACCTCCCTGCCCGTCAGCAGGACCGGGACCGGCGTCATCGGCCAATTCCTTGAGGGCACAGAGTGGGCACCACCCCAGGCCGATCACTCGAATCCTGCGGCGACGGCGCTGGCCACCAGACCGGCAAGCCCCTGCCGCCCGCACTTGTGCCCAGCCAGGTGGTTAGCCCGGCCCAGCACGGCGGGCAGGGTGAGCCTGCGCAGGAGACCATCAATGACGGCGGCGTTGAACACATCCCCCGCCCCTAGGGTATCCACCAGCCGTTCAGGAGGCCGGGCAGGGACATGCGCCCAGCCGACCCCGTTGGTCCAGCCGTAGGCACCCTGCCCTCCCCAGGCGAGGGTGCAGTGGCGGGCGGTCGAGCGCGGCGCCCAGTCAGTCAGGAATGTCACCGCGTCCGCCGCGCCCGCGGCCTGAGCAAAGCAGCGGGAGAACAGGACCAAGTCAGGCCCTTGCAGTAGCTGCTCGCACCCGGGGCGTAACTTCTCCAGCTCCAGCGAGATTGGGACCCCTGGAAGCCGTTCCCGGACCAGGCGCAGCATGGTTGCCGTCTCTTCGGTATTACGCCCCTCGAAATGGACCCAACGGCACCCTGCACCTAGCCAATCCCAGATTGCGGTCAGGCCGGCGGCCAGGTCGGACGGGGCCAGCTCCGGCAGGTCGCGGTGATGGACGATGGTTCGCGTCCCCGTGGACCGGCTCAGGGCAATGTAGGAGGTTGGGGTACAGCGACCGGGGTGGCGCACGACCAGACGGGTATCGACGGCGTGACGATCGAGATCGGCAAGGATCAGCCTGCTCGCCGGATCGTCCCCCAGGGTCCCGGCCCAGGCACAAGGGTGGCCAAGCTGACTCAGGACAACTAGGGAGTTGGTGACATTGCCTCCGCGCACCTGGCGCTGGGTCAGGGCGCGGACCTCGGCGTCCTCCTGGGGATAGGTCGCCACCGCGTTGACGATGTCCAGGGTCGCAATACCGACCCCGAGGATACACCCCGCGGGGCTTGCGCCCGCATCACTCATCGCGAGCGAGACGGAATCCGAGCATGTTGACGCGCGCGTCCGGCGCGAACTGCCCCCGCGCTGCGCTGCGCATGGACTTGGCCGGCTTATTGAAGGCGCCACCCCGCGCAACGCGCGCGGCGCAGGGGTCCTGGTCCCAGGCGGTGCCATCCGTCGGCGCCCCCTCGTAGCTCGGCCGATAGCAGTCCGCCGTCCACTCCAGGACATTGCCCGCGGTGTCGTAAAGCCCATATGGATTTGGCTCGAAGCTCCCCACCGGGGCAGTCGAGCGTCCGTCATCCCAGGTCGTACCGCAGTCGAAGCACTGGGCCCGCCCGACCTCTGGGCCGACACCCCACCAATACGCCGACTGGGTACCACCGCGGGCCGCGTACTCCCACTCCGCTTCGCTCGGCAAACGATAGTGTCGACCCGTCTGCCGCGACAGCCATTGGGCATAGGCCTGGGCGTCCCCCCAACTCACGTCGACCACGGGCCGACGTGCGCGCCCCCAGCCGAAGTCCCCCGGAAGGCGCCTCCCCGTGGCCCGCGCGTATCGGTCGTAGTCAGCAAAGGTGACCTCGTTGGCTCCGATCAGGAAGCCGCCGACACGCACCTGATGTTCCGGACGCTCATCGCGCTCGCCGCCAAGCCCAGCGCTGCCCATAGAGAAGCCGCCGGCTGGGAGGGCAACCATCAGGGGACCCATGGATCCGTCTGAGAGCCGATCACGCAGGGTGCGCAGCACCGTCGGCTCAGTGGCCTGGACTAGGGCCGAGTTCGTTCCGATGCCGGCGGGTTCGGGGACCGCCGCCGGGTCGGCGCCCGCAGCCGATACGGCCGCGGGGGTTGGGATCCCCGGCTCAGCGGCAACCTGCGGTCGAGACAGCGGCCAAAGGAACCCGTCCACACCCAGGTACCCGATGCCGGCGGCGGCAGCGACCGCGAGCCCCACCACGACCCCGATGAGGAATGGGGGCAGATAGCCAACAAAACCCAGCGTCCTGCGGCCGGCCGCAGGACCAGTGGCTCCGTGGCGATGCGCATTGAGGAGCCGCACGCGCAACTCGTGGAAATCACGTTCCAGTTCGGTTGCGGCCTTGCGCTCGGTGGCCAAGGCCGCCGTGTTGCGCTCCAGTTCCTGTCGCAGCGTCTCTGCCTCCTTACGCAGCGCCTCGGCTTCCGTGTGTTCGTCTTCGATGGCATCTTCGAGCCGACGACATTCCAGAGAGATGCTGTCGAGAGTCCGATCCTTGCCTGCGATGGCCCGGCGTAGCGCAGTGACCTCCTGCTCCAGGGCAAGTCGCTCGGTTGCCGCCCGGCCAGCCTCCGCCGGCGTGCGAGGCTCGACCCCCACGGCCTGGCGGTGTACCGGCATAGGCTCCTGCTTGGCCCCGGCCCGCCCGAGTGTTGGCTGGCGACCCTGCTCCGTCAGTTGCGCCGCAGAGGTTCGGTTGTCCTCATCCTCAAACTCAGCCATGGCCTTCCACGTAAGATTGGTTTCGCTGCTCGGCGCCCTATCGTCGCACAGCGAATCCCCGGCAGGACACCGCTCTGATCGCACATCTTGCAGGAGGCCGATGTTCCAGCCCCCTTGCCGTGTTCGACCAACGGAGGTCTCAGCCTGTCCCCGTCAATGGCGTTGCGGCCGCAAGGTCAGGGTATCGCCCTTTTGGATCAGCTCAAAGCGCTTGAGGTAGCTCATCCCCAGCAGGACCTCCTCGCCCTCCATCCCGGGCAAGACGGTGGCGGCCACTCCATGCGCCGCCAGCCCGCCGAGGCTTACGTTGTCCAGGCGAGTAGACCAGGTCTCGACGTCGCCGTTGGCGGTACGCCCAATACCGCCTGGGCGAAGCGGCAGGCCAAGCCGCCGTGCCAGAGGCAGAGGCAAGGCGACTTGCGTGGCTCCGGTATCCAGCAGGAACATCACCGAATGGCCGTTGATGGCCCCGCCAGCGATGTAATGGCCCGCGCGGTTGCGTTGGAGCACCACCTGGAGCACGCCGTCGGCCCCGGGTTCGCCCTGGAGATCGCGGTTGGGGTTGCGGGCCCCCTCGATGAAATCCTGGAACAGCAGGACCACGATGATCAGCCCCACCACCCAGGCGCCCAGAAGCATGATCTTGCCAAGGCGCGAGGGAAGATCATCCG
>JBFZCW010000189.1:0-12716 GCA_041307765.1 Chromatiaceae bacterium | reverse complement strand
TTCGGCTCCTAGGCTGGGGACGCGGATTTCGACAGGTCAAGCGGCTGTTGGCCGAGCCCGTCTGGCCCCAGGGTGAAGCGCAGCAACTTGCCCGCGGTTTCCGCTTCTAGATAGTAGGCCGTGACCGGTCCGAAGACGGTCCGCAACTCGCCACTGTTGCAGGTCGGCAGGTAGGTGCGCAGGACACGTGGGTCGTAATAGCGGAAGAACAGCGGCTTTCCGTCAGGATCCCAGACCGAAAGGAGCTGACGGAAATGCATGCGCAGGGTGCGAAGATCCGTGCTGGACATAGCGAGGATGCCCCAATGCCTGCCCAATCCCTGACTCAGGAACAGCTCCGCGAACGGCGACTGGGCATCCAACTGGGCCAGGTAAGGCGCCGCCTGCGCGAGCTCGGGGTCCAACTCTCCGGGTAGTAGGCAGACGCCGGACAGCCCGTGCTCGGAAAGCAGGCTGAGCAGATTGGGGATCGACGCCCCGTCGAGCACGGCGTAGAGCTGCTGTCGGGTCTCCGACAGCGTTCGCTGAAGTGCTTGCACTTGGGTCTGGTCGATCACGAATCTGGCTCCGTTGGTCTGGGTCGCGTTCTGCCTTCAGCCCTAGGACTGGCCCGATTGGGCGCGTCGCGCCGCCTCGCATTTCTCGCAGAAGGGGGTCCCAGCCTCGGCAGCGGCCATCAGGGTCTGCGCCTGCGCGCTGGCGATGGCCTTGACCTGCTGCTTTGGCGGGGGTGTGGTGGTTGGCGGCGTGGGTGCCTGGGCACTAGACACCTTCCCTGGCTCGGCCTCGTCGGCTTCTTTTGGCGCCTTGGGTGCGTCCGGGGAGCACCCGGAGCCGGAGCCCGCGGAACCGCCGCTATTGATCAGTACCGGCGTTCCGGAGATGGTGACGCCCGCCGGACCCACCACGACGAAGCCGCCGCCGGCCTTGAGCGTAATGCTCATCCCAGCCTCGATAATTACGTTCATGCCGGCCTTCAGGTGGATCTCCATGCCTGCATCCAGGCCGTGCTTCATTCCGACCTTTTGCTGGAGGTCCATGCCCGCATCCAGGGAGACGGTACCCGATACCTTTTCGTTCCGGTCGCCCTTGACGGCCAGGTGCTTGTCGCCGCCAACCTCCTCAAGCTGGTCCGACCTGACGATCAGGTGTTGCTCGTTACCGACCCACTCGAACGTATCGTTCTTGATGCGAACGTCCTGGTTCTTCTCGGCATGGATGAAGACCTGCTCCGAGCCCTTCTTGTCTTCGAAGCGGATCTCGTTGAAGCCGCCACCTCCCTTGCTGGAGCAGGTCTTCAGCGCGGTCTTGGTCCCTTCTCCCGGCAGGGTGTAGGGGGGCATGCACTCGCCGTTGTAGACCCGGCCGGTGACGATCGGCTGATCGGGATCGCCTTCCAGGAAATCGACAATCACCTCTTGGCCGATGCGTGGGATCATGATCCCGCCCCAGCCGCTCCCGGCCCAGACCTGGGCAACCCTGACCCAGCAGGAGCTGGTCTCGTCCGCCTTGCCGTAACGGTCCCAATGGAATTGGATCTTGACCCGGCCGTACTTGTCCGTCCAGATCTCCTCGCCAGACTTGCCGACGACGATGGCGGTCTGGGGACCCTTAACAACTGGCTTAATGGTGAGGTAAGGCGGCCGGTAGGGGACTTGTGCGTCGATGGCGCTGAGGGTACATCGAAAAAGCGGTGCTCCGCCCAGCGAGCCCGTAGTCTTGAATTCGTCCGATTGCAGCGAATAGCTCGCGGAGACGATGAGATACTCGCGGTTCTGGTCCCCTCGTTGGTATCCGTTCAGGGTGAAAAGGGCCCCGCAGGCTAGGCCTCGCGCATTACCTGCGGCGCGGGCGATCTCATGGTTCGCCTGGACCTCCTCGAGGCGGGTTCGCGCATACCCGTCCCCATCGGCGGCCTCGGTATAGTCACCCTGGAAGTCGAAGACTTCCATGTCGGCCAGCGCGTGTCCTTTCGGGGCACTACGCCGGGCAAGCAGGCTTTTACGCGGTGCGGTGAAGTCGTAGGCGTTATGGGCGAAGGCCCCCGGACGGACCTCCTTGTCCAGGGTCCAGTCGTCGATGTGATCGACGTTGCGCAGGGCCGTTGAGCCTTGAGGGTAATAGGGAACGCTCTCGTAGCCGGGGACCGGCGAATGCGCGCTACGGCTGTCCGCGAGCACCAGGGTATGCTTCCCATCCACGTGCTCGAAAAAGTAGTAGATGCCCTCGTGTTCGAGCAGGCGGTTGACGAAGTTGAGGTCGGTCTCCCGATACTGGACGCAATAGGTCCGATTCCGGTAGCTGCCGGAGAGCCGCTCGTCGAAGTCGGTGAAGCCGTGCTCGCGGAAGATCTCTTTGACGATATCGGGGGCTGTCTTGTCCTGATAGGCCCGGCAGTCGGCAGTGCGCGACAGAAACCAGAGCCAGGGGACCAGGGTGGCCTGGTACACGGCATAGGACCCATCGAATCCGGTGTGGGAGAAGCGGCTGACGTAGCCGTTGAAGAATCGTCGCTCATCGTCCGGCAACTCCAGCGCCACGGTTGCCGGCGTGCCCAACAGCTCGTCCGCAGGGACATCGATGCGGTCGCTGAGGAGCGTCACCTCGTACTCGAACGGGGCGCCGAGGCGCTCCGTGGCCTCCATGCTGCGCAGCAACAGGACGTCCTCTCCGAGGGCCGTGTTGACCGAAAGGGACCGATGGCGTTGGGTTGAGGGCATGGGCGTGCCTGGTTGTGGACTCCGGTCAGTATAGACGAGGGCGCTGCGGCGGACGCCGACTCAGACGATTCCTGAGCAGATGCGCCTGCGCCGACACCAGCGAGGACTTGTCCCTGCTGCCCCTCCGCGTGCCGGTGCACCGGTAGGCGCGAGAAGGACATTGGAAGGAGCGGACGCGACTCGGTGTCACCGGCGCGGGTATTCAATCGTCAAATCCGTAGGTGAACCCTGATTCATCCACGCCAACGGTGACCCGCTCGACCGTCTTCCCCTCCATCGTACGGTTCAAAAACTCCCGACTGATAGCCGGTAGCACCGTATTGGTCAGTATCGCATCCACCACCCGCGCGCCGCTCTCCACCTCGGCGCAGCGTTTGGCGATCAGGTCGACCACCGCGTCGTCGTAACTGAGTGCGGCGCGGTGGTTGTCGGCGATGCGTCGCACGATGCGGTTGAGTTGGAGCCGGATGATGGTCGCCAGCATCTCATCGCTCAAAGGGTAATAGGGGATGGTGACGATGCGCCCCAGGAGTGCGGGCGGGAAGGTCTTCAGGAGCGGCGCACGCAATGCCTGGGAGAGCCCCTCCACATCCGGCAGCAATTCCGGATCCTTGCACATGCTCATGATGAGATCCGTGCCCACGTTGGTGGTGAGCAGGATGACGGTGTTGTGGAAGTCGATATAGCGCCCCTCGGCGTCCTCCATCCAGCCCTTGTCGAAGACCTGGAAGAAGATCTCGTGGACGTCCGGGTGGGCCTTTTCCACCTCGTCGAGCAGGACCACGCTATAAGGTTTGCGGCGTACCGCCTCGGTGAGAAGGCCGCCCTCCCCATAGCCCACATAGCCGGGCGGTGCGCCCTTGAGGGTGGAGACCGTGTGGGCCTCCTGAAACTCGCTCATATTGATGGTGATGATGTTCTGCTCGCCCCCGTAAAGCGCCTCGGCGAGTGCCAGCCCGGTCTCGGTCTTGCCCACACCGGAGGGGCCGGCGAGCATGAAGACTCCGATGGGCTTGTTCGGGTTGTCGAGCTTGGCGCGGGAGGTCTGGATGCGAGCGGCAATGGCTTCGAGCGCATGGCGCTGGCCGATGACCCGCTTGTTAAGGGTCTCGGCCAGGTCGAGCACGGCCTTGACCTCGTCTTTGACCATGCGGCCCAGCGGGATCCCGGTCCAGTCGGCGACGACTGAGGCGACCGCCTGGGCATCGACACTCGGCAGGATCAGGGGGCGCTCGCCTTGCAGTGCTGCGAGCTCGGTCTGGAGGGTGCGGAGCTTCTCCAGGGTTGCGGCGCGCTCCGCCTCAGACAGGCCTGGGACGGCAGCGGCAGTCTCAGGGGCCGCCGCGCCGGCGGTAGCCTCCGACGGGGTTGCCGGGCTGCTCGCCGCGGTGCTGGCTGCCTGCTCCAAGCGGCTCCCGGTCCCCTCGACCGGGGCCGCGCCTCCGCGTAGTTGCGCGCGCAGGTCCAGGATCTGTTGCACCACTCCCTGCTCGGACTCCCAGCGGGCCTTGAGCCCCACCAGGCGCTCCTGTTCGGTGGCAAGCTTCTCGCTGGCCGAGCGCGCGCGCTCCACCGTCTCGACGCCCACGGCGGTCTCCCGGCCGATGATGGCAAGCTCCGTGGTCAGGCCCTCGATGCGGCGGCGGCAGTCCTCCACCTCCGGGGGCTCCGCGGACTGGCTGATGGCGACCCGGGCGCAGGCGGTATCCAGCAGGCTCACCGCCTTGTCCGGGAGCTGGCGCGCCGGGATGTAGCGATGTGAGAGACGCACCGCCGACTCCAGCCCCTCGTCCAGGAGCTGGACCTTGTGGTGGTTCTCCAGGGTGGATGCGATGCCCCGCACCATCAGGATGGCCTTCTCCTCGCTCGGCTCGTCCACCTGAACCACCTGGAAGCGGCGGGTGAGCGCCGGGTCCTTCTCGATGTACTTTTTGTACTCGCTCCAGGTGGTGGCGGCGACGGTGCGGAGCGTCCCGCGGGCCAGAGCGGGTTTCAGCAGATTGGCCGCGTCCCCGGTGCCGGCGGCCCCGCCGGCGCCGATCAGGGTGTGGGCCTCGTCGATAAAAAGGATGATGGGCTTGGGTGAAGCCTGGACCTCCTCAATAACCTGGCGCAGCCGGTTCTCGAACTCACCCTTCATGCTGGCGCCTGCCTGGAGCAGCCCCACATCCAGGGTGCGAAGGGACACCTCCTTCAGCGGCGGCGGGACGTCCCCGGCGGCGATCCGGAGCGCAAAGCCTTCGACGACGGCGGTCTTGCCCACACCCGCCTCGCCGGTGAGGATGGGGTTGTTCTGGCGCCGACGCATGAGGATGTCCACGAGCTGGCGGATTTCCTCGTCGCGCCCCACGATGGGGTCCAACTCGCCCTTGCGCGCGCGCTCGGTGAGGTCGATGGAAAACTGCTTGAGTGCCTCCTGCTTGCCCATCTGGGCCGGGGCCATGGCCCCGCTCGCCTCGCCAGGGGCCGCGCCGGCGCCCAGGTGGAATCCGTCGCTTGCAATCATCCGGTCCTCCGGGGATCCGGCGACGATCTCGGCGAAGCGGTCGGTCAGGGTGTCGGTGACGACCTTGTCGAACTGCCGGGAGATACCGAGCAGCCCGCTGCGCAGGCCCCGGGTCTTCAGGATGCCGACCATCAGGTGGCCGGTCCGCACCTGGGACTCCCCGAACATCAGGGTGCCGTAGGTCCAGCCCCGCTCTACCGCCTCTTCGACGTCCGAGGACAGGTCCGAGATCGATCGGGAGCCCCTGGGCAGGCGGTCCAGGCTGTCGGTGAAGTCCCGGGCCAACCCCGCCGGGTCCAGGCCGAACTGGCGGACAATGCGGTGCAGGTCCGAGTCCTGGTTCTGGAGAATCTGATTGAGCCAGTGCACCAGCTCCACGTATGGATTACCGCGCATCTTGCAGAAGACGGTGGCGCTCTCGATGGCCCTGTAGGCCAGGGGATTGAGCTTGCCGAACAGGGCGGCACGGCTGATCTCGGTCATGAATGGCTCCCAGTGATGCTTGTCGAACGAGCAGTTCCAGTCAACATTGGGTCCGCAGCGCGGACCGTTCTCCTTCGGATCCTTATCTCACAGTTCGCACAGTCTGCGGGCTTAGCGGCCCGGGTCGAGCTTGAGGTCGTCGCCGTCGCGCCCCAGGGGCCCGCTCGCGAGCCAGGTCGTCCAGCCCAGCCTGCCGCCCCCGCCGAGGCGAAGGCCCGGCACTTCGGTCTGCGCGAGGATCGGACGCAGGTCCCAGTCGAGCTGGTCGCCCACATAGTTGCGGACCACCGCCTTGACCCGCGCCAGGGCCTCGCCGCCGGGCAGCAGTGGCAGGTAATCGGCGAGGCGAAGCGGGCCGATGCGGACGCGGAACTTGGACTGATGGTCCCAGATGCGCCCCCCGAGGGTCGTGGTCTGTCCCAGTGCCCCGCTTTCCGGCGTCTCCCCCAGCCGCAGCCGGCAATCGGGCGGCAGCACCAGCCAGTGCCCGACGAATTATTCGATGCGCACCGGCAGACCCAGTAGGCCGCCGAGGATCGACTTGAGACCCTCCGCATGGCGGGTCTGGCAGGACAGGTGGCCCGCGTAATGGCGCTTGGCCAGATCCGGCATGGCGTCGCGCTGCTGGAAGGCGGGCATGCCGGTGCCGCTCAGGCTTGCGAGGTAGATGCCGAAGCGGTCCTGCGCCGGCCGGTCGAAGCTGACCGCCGGCTGGGCCTGGGCCCAGCCCCGAAAGAGCAGGGAGAGCATCCGGTGATTGAAGAGGTCCAGAAAGCGGGCGAAGGTGGGGTCCGAGGCATGCCGCAGTCTGTCCCGCGCGAATTCCGTCAGGTGCAGGGGCAGGGGCCCGTTGGGCCCCAGCAGACCCAGGAAATAGACCAGAAGACGGGCGGGCCGGCCGCCGGCTGACTGCTCCAGGGCGGCGAGCTCCGCAGGCGCGAAACGCATGGACGGCTGCTGGCCCAGGCGCACCGGATCGTCGGCGGGGCGAGGCGAGGCGCCGATCCGAGGCCGCTCCGGCTGTAGGCAATCGAGCCGGCGCAGGGTGTGACAGAACCCGAAGCGCCAGGGCGCGCGTCTGAGGTCCTCAAGCAGTTCCGCCCGCTGCCGCGCGCGCCAGGGTGCCTCGCCTGCTGCGGTCAGGGGCTCGGTCGCCTGATCGGCCGGCATGATCGCCGGTGCCGTCACAGGGTCGGACGGCGGCCGATGGTCGCTGGCCATCGCATGAGCTCCCCGCGGTCGGACTTGAGCACCGTTTCTGTGAATCCATTGACCGTGCAGTAGCGCGCAAAGAAGCGCTCCAGTACGGCGCCCAGCACGAAGGCGCCGGTGCCTTCGAAGGCAGTCTCGTCGCAGTCGACCGTGATCTCCAAGCCCCGAGCATAGGTCACGGGACGCACCCCTGGCAGCCGGCGGACGATGGGCCGGGACGACACCTGGCGGATGCCCTCCACCTGTTTGCGCACATTGGCACTGGCGAGGTCGCCGTATAGGGTCAGAAGCTCCCGCAGGGCCGCAGCGCCCTTGCCGCCGTCCGTGTCGGCAATGGACAGATAGTTCAGCGAGAGGTGATCGATCAGCCGCCAGGCGGTGTCTCCGTGAGCGGAGGATGGCCTCGGCGGGGTCGGTCCGGCGCGAACCCGCACTGCCTGGACCGGCGCCCCGGACTCCAGGGTGAAATCGGTCTTGCCTGTACCCACCGGCATCTGCAGCGGCAGGTCCCGATTGGTGCAGAGTCCGGTCACGGCGAGCTGGCGCAAGTGGCCGGACCAGGGGGCGTCGGCCGTATCCACGAGGTTCACGAAAACCTCACTGCCCACATAGCTCGACCGGTACCCCTGGCGCTGCTGTCGGGACGACTGGCGCCGCGGGACTCGGTGGATGCTGTAGCAGGCGGGTGACTGGTCCCCCAGGCCAAGGCGGGCGGGGGCGTAAAAGGGCCGAAATTCCCGCGCCTCGGTCGCGCCTGTTCCATAGCCCGTGACGCTGTCTACCTGGTAGACCTCGAAGTCCATGGGTCGGGTGCGGTCCGGGACGACGTGATAATCGGGGCCGACATCGTTTAGATGGATGCGGTCGAAGCGTTTGGGGAAGAGGTTGATGGCCGGCGTGCAGTGGAGCGTGAAGTTGCCTGCATCCAAAACCCCCTCAAGCGCGGGTGCCGGCTGACCCAGGAGCAGGATCAGATCCACCTCGGGGGCGGCGAGACGCTGCAGGGCCGGTCCCAGCCCGCCGACGGCGACGAACAGGAGCCGCTGAGGAAAGGCGAAGTACTCGTGCAGGTTCCGGTAGCCCTGAAAGGATGCCTGGGCGTAGGGCAGCAGGGCCTCTTCTGCCGCGAAGCCCAACGGGCTGATCACGGATGCCGGGAGGACCTCGATCCAGGGCACGGGCCTTGCGACGGGCTGAACCAGTACACCGACCGTGTTACCCAGGAGCTGGGCGTAGAGCTCGAAGGGCAGTTGATCCGCCCCCTGGAGGAACAGCACTGGCTGGAACCGTTCCGGTCGGCCGGGGGCGAGCTGGGCGAAGGTCAGATTTGCCGTGGTGTTCAGCCGCAGCCGGATACCCGCCTTGCTGCGCTTGAGGATCGCGAGGTCCGCCTTGGCGACGGGCCCTGTGTGCCTGAAATACTCGGCCGCAGTCAGCTTCAGGGGCCAGAGCCGGACCGCGTGCCCCGTGCGGTACTCGCAGGGGGTTTGCTCGCCCTTGCCGAGGGTGCCGCGCAGCACCGTGTCCCGGGGGATGTCGAAGCCCTCGGCGAGGGCCCCCTCGTCCAGGACAGGATGCAGCTCGACCACCGCCATCGATGGGGTCGGCGCCAGGTAGTGCGGATAGACCATCTCCAGCATGTGCTGGGTGAAGGTGGGAAACTCGGCGTCGATCTTGAGCTGGACCCGGGCGGCGAGGAAGGCGAAGCCCTCCAGGAGCCGCTCGACGTAAGGGTCGGCGCACTCGAAGCTCTCCAGCCCGAGGCGTCCGGCGATCTTGGGGAACTCGCGGGCAAACTCCCCGCCCATCTCGCGCACGAAGCGAAGCTCGCGGTTGTAGTACTCGAGCAGACGTGGATCCATCGCCCCCGTCCCTAGCCCGTCTGTCCGGTGACCCTGACGTCGCCGATGTCGAGGTCGATCTCGGTCTTGAGGTAGAGACGCAGGGGCACCGGCTGGGCCCACAGCTCGCCCTCGATCAGGAAGGTCATGGCGTTGTGGCTCATCTGGCTGTCATTGATCTCCAGCCGCACGGCGAGCGTCTGGCGCAGGATACGCGGCTCGAAGTCCATGATCGCCTGACGCAGCGCGCGCTCGAGCACCGCCACGTCGGTTCCGGAGACCGTCATGCCGGACAGGTCCGGAATCCCGTAGTTCACCACGGAGGTGGCGACCTGGGGGTACGCACCGAGATCCTGTCCCGCCGCCAGATTGGTGGTATTGAGCAGCCAGGCCAAGTCGCGCAAGGCGGCGTCACGCAGGCGGGTCAGGGAGAAAACACGCTGTTCCCGCGACTCCTGAGTCTTCTCGGGCTCGTTGTCCATGAGCCGGTCAAGAAGCGAGGGTTGCAGTCGCTCCTTGGTCGTCAGCTCAGCCAAGGGCTTCGCCTGACTCGGCTCCGGCTGCAGACGCGGCGCCAGCCTCGTCCGCGTCCGTTGCCAATGCGATGCGGCGTACCTCCATCAGCGGATACTCTCCGCTATCGGTGAAGAACATGCGTTGCCCTTGGCCCACATAGGCCCCGCCCGGCTGCTCCAGCCACTCGGTTCTGCGGCCGCGTCGAACCTCTGGGTCTGGGGAGGCCTCCGAGCTTGGGTAGCGGGTTGGGATCAGGCCAGCCGACTCGCCGCCGTTGCCCCAGGTGAAGAACGCCGGCATCCAGACCAGGTCGCGCAGGTCCGCGGGTTCTTCGATCTGAATGGACCGGATGCGTTGGAACGGGATCCAGTAATAACGTCCGTTGACGATGGCCTCCAGGACCGGACCCAGGCGGTTGTCGCCGTCCATGATCCAAGCGAATGGGGTCCCGTCGATGGTTCCGGGGGTGGGCGGAGCCGCATCGAGGGCGCGCTCGCGCATCGCCCTTGCCTGGTCGCTGGCTCCCTTTGCTAGCAGACTTTGGGCTTCCATCAAGAGGGCGAGCCATTCGTCGGGCGTGCCGAAAACCAACGGCGAGCGCCTCCCGGCGAAGATCTCGCCACGCAGCACCTCGCAGCGCAGCGCCTCGCGGTAGGTCTGCACCATGGCCAGGGTTCCGGCGTCGAGTTCCCCGGCCACATTGAGTTGGTTCATCGCGCGCCCCCACTGCCCCATGAGGGCCAGGAGCTGAAAGAGGAAGACGCGGTACTTCGCGTTGGAGGGGTCCCGTCGCACCTGCTCCTGGAGCTGGCGCAAGGATTCTTCCAGGTCGCCCTCACGCAATCTGTCTTCGGCTAGCATGGGCCATTCTCCCGGAGCGTGTGTCCGCGACCCGCCCAACCGCATCCGCGGAACCCCGCGGACGCGGACTGGACCGCGTTGTGGAGCATGCGGCGCCCCGCTATTTAGCCTCTGCGTTTTCCGCGACGTTCCAGCCGTACTTGATCAGGCCACCGTCGGCGGTGCCATCGGGTTTCTGCGGCTGGTAGTCCACGTGGACCTCGCGGAAGTTGAGCGAGACGTTCTCGGTCAGCCGGTCCTCGCCCCCCGAGCCGCCGGTGCTTACGGACGACACGATCACGTCCTTCATGGTGATAATGAGGTATTCCAGGGGCTCCTTGCCGCCGGCCTTGCGGATGGTCAGCTTGGCCTCTTTGTACTGGTCGCCGTTGGAGCAGTACAGCATCAGGACTGGGGAGGATTTGTCGATCCACTTGGTGACGGACAGGTCCTGCACGTTGACCTTGCCGGCACCGCCCCCACCGCCGGCATGGAAGGTGCCTGACTGGCTCACACCCCAGGACCAGGCGAGGACGTCGATCTCGCCCCCGTGGGTCTTGTCTTGGGACTCGCCTTTGACGTCGTCGATTTTGATAAACATGTCGACAGCCATTCTTCAACTCCTCGCACCATTGTGCGGTTGCTTAAGGGAAACGCTCACTCGCTGGCGGCGAGTACGCTGACAAGTGCTGTGCGCCATCGCACCGAGCACACCGATGGCCGGGGACGCCTAACCCCCGCCCTTCGCCGACGGCAGCTTGGAGACCAGACGCAACGACACGGTGAGGCCTTCGAGCTGATAGTGCGGGCGTAGGTAGAACCTGGATGTGTAGTAGCCCGGGTTGCCCTCCACCTCCTCGACCACGACCTCCGCCGCGGCCAGAGGCAGCTTGGCCTTGGTGATTTCGCTCGAATGGGCCGGGTCCCCGTCGACATACTTGAGGATCCATTTATTGAGCCAGCGCTCCATATCCGCGCGTTCCTTGAAGGAGCCGATCTTGTCGCGCACGATGCATTTCAGATAGTGCGCGAAGCGGCAGGTCGCGAACAGATAGGGAAGGCGGGCCGCGAGATTGGCGTTGGCGGTGGCGTCCGGATCGTCGTACTCGAACGGCTTCTGCAGGGATTGGGCGCCGATGAAGGCGGCGAAGTCGGTGTTCTTCTTGTGAATCAGCGGCATGAAGCCGTTCTTCGCTAGCTCCGCCTCGCGCCGGTCGCTGATGGCGATCTCGGTCGGGCATTTCATGTCGACACCGCCGTCGTCCGTGGGGAAGGTGTGGGTAGGCAGCCCCTCCACAGAGCCGCCGGACTCCACGCCGCGGATGCGCGAGCACCAGCCGTACAGCTTGAAGGACCGGTTGATGTTGGCCGCCATGGCATAGGCCGAGTTGGCCCAGGTGTATTTGTCGTGCCTGGCTCCCGCGGTGTCTTCCTCGAAATCGAACGCCTCGACCGGGTCGGTCTTAGCGCCGTAAGGCAGCCGGGCGAGGAAGCGCGGCATGGTCAGGCCGAGGTAGCGGGAATCTTCCGACTCGCGCAGGGACTTCCACGCAGCGTGTTCCGGGGTCTGGAAGATCTTGGTCAGGTCGCGCGGGTTGGCCAGCTCCTGCCAGCTTTCCATCTGCATGACGGTGGGCGCAACGGCAGAGATGAAGGGTGCATGGATGGATGCGGAGATCTTGGCGACTTCCCCGAGCAGCTCCACGTCCTGCGGACTGTGGTCGAAGTAGTAATCGCCCACCAGGCAGCCGAAGGGCTCGCCGCCGAACTGACCGTACTCTTCCTCGTAGAGCTTCTTGAAAACGGGGCTCTGGTCCCAAGCGGTGCCCTTGAACTTCTTCAGGGTCTTGTGCAGCTCCTGTTTGGAGATGTTCATAACCCGGATCTTGAGCATCTCGTCGGTTTCGGTGTTGTTGACCAGGTGATGCAGGCCGCGCCAGGCCCCTTCGAGCTTCTGGAAGTCCGCGTGGTGCAGAATCTGGTTGACCTGCTCGGTGAGTTTGCGGTCGATCTCGGCGATCATGGACTCGATGGTGCGGACCGCATCATCGGAGATCAGGGCGGTTTGCTGCAGGGCTTGGGACGCCAGGGTGGCGACGGCCGACTCCACGGCCTCACGGGCGCGATCGGTCCGCGGCTTGAACTCCTGCTGCAGCAGGGCGGCGAAGCCGCCGGGCTCGAAGGTCTGGACTTGGGCCTCTGCGGCCTTCTGGGTTTCGGTCTCGGCCATGTTACTTATCCTCCCCCTGAGTTCCACCGGACTGGTCTGCGGGCTTGGGTGCGGCCGCCAGGGCCTGCAGGAGCGTCGGGTCCTTCAGCGCGTTGGCGATCAATTCCTCCGCCCCGCTCTTGCCGTCCATGTAGGTGAGCAGATTGGAGAGTTGGGAGCGTGCCTGCAGCAGCTTGTTCAGGGAGTCCACCTTGCGCGCCACGGCGGCAGGGGAGAAGTCGTCCATGCTCTCGAAGGTCAGCTCGACGTTGAGGTTGCCCTCGCCGGTCAGGGTGTTCGGCACCTGGAAGGCGACTCGCGGCTTCATGGACTTGAGGCGGTCGTCGAAGTTGTCGACGTCGATCTCGAGCATCTTGCGGTCAGCCACT
>JBFZCW010000188.1:0-12693 GCA_041307765.1 Chromatiaceae bacterium | reverse complement strand
CAAGCGCCACCTCTGGGGCGGGTTCGCCCTGCACCGCGAGGCCGCGGGGGGCAGCTGCCGGCGGTGGGGCCGGTGCGGGCTCGGACCCGGTCGGAGTCCGCGGTGCCGGCTCTGCTGCTGCGGGTCTCAGGCCCCACTTGGAGGCTAGAGAATCCAGCGCCTTGAGCAGGTTTTCACGATAGCGCTGCGTGACGTCGCGCGTTTCGGCCGCGCCGCCCTCTGAGGCATGGATCTCCTGAGCCCGCAGGGTGACGGTGACGCCGGCGGGGGACTTGGTGAAGGATGCCTCGATGCGCGAGAGGGCTGAGGCTCCGGTCCCGTCGGCATCGATGGCTTGCTCGAAAGTGACCGAATCCGGCCCGCTGTGCAGGATGGTCCAACCCCGCTGGCGCGCTGTCTCAGCCGCGAATTCCAGGGCCTCGGGGATCCCGGCGTGCAGCAACAGCGTACTCGGCGCGGCGCCGGGCTCGGTGAGCGCGTGGACCCTGGGCCCGAGAGCCGCGATAAGGATGAGAGCGGTGAGGCCAATTCGGATTGGCCAGGGTCTTGCGCGCCGAGGTAGCGGGGGTCCGGTGTCAACACCCGGCGCCGGCCGCTTCATCCCGGCTATTCCAGCACCTTGCATGCGCCGCTCGTGCACTTGAGCACGAACGCGGGGTCGCCGGTGCAGAACACCCGCAGGTACTCCGACGCGCCATCGCGCCGGAACACGTCGGTACGGCCGGATCGAACCTTGCACCCGCGCTGTGCCGCATATCGCTCGGCGCTGCCCACCTGACTGCCGGTCTTGGCACGATTCAGGGTCAGCATGTTGTTGGAGCTGGCGACGGGGACCGCGGCGGCAGGCGGCTTTGTCTTCTGGGAGCTCGCGCCCCGCGCCGGGGCGGGGAGAGACCCGGCGGGCTTGGCCGCAGCCTGGGTGGCGGCAGCGGCTTTGGGTTTGCTGGCGGTGGCGTTTTGTGGTGTGGTCGGGGCGGCCGCCTTGGCCTTGGCTGCCGTGGCAGGCTGGGCCTTGGCCGGCGTCGTGGCCAGCGGCTTCGCCGGGGCAGCGCCTTGTGGCTTGGGCTGGCCCGCGGTCTTGCCCTGCGCTGGAGGCGGGGTCGGAGCACGGGCCGATGCCGTGACCGGGGCCGCTGCCTGGACTATGGGTTCGGCCTCTTCGTCGGTGCCCGCGCCCCAGGCGGTGGGGGCGGCTGTTGGGGGCAGAGGCGATTGCAGCGGCGCGGCCTCGGGGGTCGTCCCGGTCGCGGTGTCGTCTTGATTCAACTCGGCGGCGGTCTCTGCGGCCGCCTGGCCCGCGGCGGCAATCGGGGGCAGGGCGCGCGCGACGCGCTGGTGGTTTGCCGCCCAGGTCGAACGTAGGGTCTCCAACGAGCGCAGCAGACTGTCACGATAGGACTCGGTGTAGTCGATGCGCTGTTCCGCGGGCTCCCCGGCGTCCTTCTCCTGCCCCTGTACCCTGGCGAGGAGCTGGGCGTTGACAGTGACGTTGACGCCCCCGGGGGCCTGGCGGAACACGCTGGTCACCTCCACGCTCGGCGGAGCACCGTTCTCGGCGAGGCCAAGCTCGACCGCCTGCGGGGCATCGGGGCTCACAGGTCGACGCAGGACCACCTTCTGGTCGGACGCGCTGACGACGGTCCAGCCCTTGGAACGGGCTAGGCCCAGGGCCACGGACCTCACCTCGTCAACCCGGGCGCCGGCAATGACGGTAGAGGGGCCGGTTATCGTCTCGACCCCATCTCCCATGTCCACGCCGCTGGTGCGGGGCTGGCTCGCGCAGCCGGAGAACAGGGTCACCACCGTCAGACCCACCAAGACTGAATACAGACGCCAGCTCACCGCGTAACCCCCGGAGAATTTGTGTTGACATCGGTCCCGCCCTCGGGACCGGCCTGACTGAGGCCGCGCATGCTACCACAAGGCCCAGCAGAGGCGATGCAGGGCAAGCGGTATGCCCGGGCCTGGGAGTTCGGCTGATGCGGCGGCGGTTGTCAAACCCGCGGCCTTCGACCAGTATCGGGTCAGCTCGTTCAGGAGCAGGGGCCAACGATGAGTAGCGCGACCAACGGCGGACAGAGGGGAGTATCGGTCTGGACGGCTGCCTCCCTGGTGGTCGGCGGGATGGTCGGCACCGGGATCTTCACCAGCTTGGGCTTCCAGGTCGAAAGCATCCCGTCGCCTTTCGCCATTGCGGTGCTCTGGGTGGTTGGGGGGATCTGCGCCTTGTGCGGCGCGCTCTGCTATTCCGAGTTGGCCGCCGCGATCCCCCGCTCCGGCGGCGAGTACCATTTTCTTTCCCGCATCTACCATCCGGCGGTCGGGTTCGTGGCCGGCTGGGTCTCTGTGACGGTCGCCTTTGCCGGGCCCGTCGCGGTCGGTTCCCTGGCATTCGCACAGTATTTCTCAAAGGTACTGCCGGGGGGCGACCCGCGCCTGGTAGCCACCGGGCTGATCGGCGCGGTCACCCTCTTCCACCTCTGGTCGCTGGGCATGGCGAGCGCCTTCCAGAACTTCTTTACGGTCTTGAAACTCGGGGTACTAGGGCTGCTGATCGCCGCTGGGTTCCTGGCCAGCCAGTGGCAGCCGATCACCTTCGCCCCTGGGCCGGAGGATGTCGGGGCGATGTTCGGCGGTCCGTTCATCCTGTCGCTGTACTGGGTGATGTATGCCTACAATGGCTGGAATTCCCCCACCTACATGATGAACGAGGTGCGCGACGCCCCGCGCAACGTGCCGCTGGCGATGCTCTTCGGCACCATCCTGGTGGGGGTACTCTACCTGAGCGTCAACGCAGTCTTCCTGCTCTGCGCCCCGATGTCCGAGATGGCTGGCAAGCCCGAGGTGGCCTTCGTGGCGGCGGAATGGATCTTTGGCCCCACTGGTGGCCGCGTGATGGCCTTGATTATCTCCGTGGGCTTGGTCTCGCTGGTCAGCACCAACGTGTGGATCGGCCCTCGGGTTGCGCAAACCATGGGGCAGGATCTGCGGGCGCTGCAGTGGCTGGCTCGCTCCAACCCCGCCGGCATTCCGCAGGCGGCCATGCTGCTCCAGAGCGGCTTGGCGCTGACTTTCCTCTGGGCGCGGTTCGAGAGCGTGGTTCAGTACATCCAGTTCACGCTCCAGCTGTGCGGCATGCTCACCGTCCTGGGCGTGATCGTGTTGCGCTGGCGCGAGCCCGATCTGCCGCGGCCCTATCGGGTTTGGCTCTACCCTTGGCCCCCGCTGATCTTTTTTGCCGCAAGCGTGCTGATGACGGTGTACGCGGTCGCCCTGAAACCCGCCGAGTCCCTGGCCGGCTTCGCCACCATGCTGCTCGGGCTGCTGGTCTACGCCTTCTCGCCGCGGGACCGGGGACCCTCGGGTGGGTAAGATCGCCCGTCAAGGGTCGGATCGGGTGGGAGTGTCAATCCATGCAATGCCCCAAATGCGAGGCCGAGAACGCAGAGGGCGCGACCATCTGCGAGCGTTGCGGGATCGTCTTCGAGAAGTATTTCCGGTATCACCCCCGTCCGGGTGAGCCAGCGCCGCCGCCCTTGCCTGTGACCGGGCACCGGCGCAGGGCGGGGCCCGAGTCGGGGAGCGGGCTGCGGTCGCTGCTGCTGCCGCCCGAGCCCAAGGCAGATTGGGTGACCGTCGCGGCCCGGGCGGCGATCTTCCTGGTGCTGCTGATCTGGGGCATCCGGCTGATGTCCTCGACCATTGCGGAAAACGCGGTGGGCCAGTCCTTTCTCCACCTCGTCAATCTCCCTTTCCACGAGGCTGGACACCTCTTCTTTCGTCCCTTCGGCAACTTCATGCAGTCCCTCGGCGGGACCCTGGGGCAGCTCCTGATGCCGGCGGTTTGCTGCGGCGTCCTCTTGGTCCAGACGCGAGATCCCTTTGGGGCCTCGGTGGCCCTGTGGTGGTTCGGCGAGAACTTCCTGGACATCGCCCCCTACATTGCCGACGCCCGTGCCGGGGTCCTGCCGCTGCTCGGCGGAAACCTTGGACACTCCGCTCCCTACGGCTTCCACGACTGGGAGTACCTCCTCACCGAGACCGGCCTGCTGGGTATGGACTACACCCTGGCGCGGGCGAGCTTCGCTCTGGGCTGCGTTATCATGCTCGCGGCCCTGGCCTGGGGGGCGGTGCTGCTTCGCGGGCAGTACCGGGCAGCGACACAGCCCAGACTGACGTGAGGAAGCCGTCTCAGGTCATATAGCTGAGCGCCTCTTCACCGGGATTTGGAAGTCCGGCAACACGCCAGGCGGTGCGGCAGCCGCCGAAGAGATGCTGAACGGCGTGCTTGTCCATGCCGTGGGAGTGGCAGGCCTGGGCCATCGGTGGGATGGATCCGTAGGTGAAGTGGTGCTCGCGCAGGTAATGGATGATGGCCCAGTGATCCGGCGTGAGCAGGCCGACACCGTCGACTTCGGCAATTCGGCGGGCGAGCTGCTCGTTCCACTGGGAGGGCTCGGCGAGAAACCCGTCGCCGTCGAACGCGAGCTCCGGGTGTCTGTGTGGGCCGAGGGGGGTGGCCGTGGCCTGCATCTCGTTGTTCTCCAGGGTTTGTCTGTGGCCCAATGGACTATAGACCCTCCCGGCGCCTCAATCTGCTGTTCAAGGTGGGGTTTCGACCGGTTGCAGTCCGAGCGGCCGCGATGCGTCTAGAGCCGGATCGCATGGTGGCCTAGGGGATGGCCGAGCCCCTTGTAATGGGCGTAGCGACGCCGGCCGGCGGCCCGCACGGCGGGGTCATGATCGATGGGTTCGATGAGCCGGTCGAACCGGTCCAGGGAGCCGGGGGCCTCGAAGCCCAGGTTGATCAGCACCTGGCCCATTTGAGCGGGGGCGGGCGTCGGACCCCGCCCGATGAGGATCGGCGTCAGGTCGGGGTCGGTTTCGCCCACTAGACCATGGGGCAGGAAGCTTTCGTCACGGAAGGTCCACAGCAGGCGGTCCAACGCCCTGGCGGTCTGGTCGTCCGGGGTCTCGATGAAGACGCGCAGACCCTCATCATGGGCGCGTTGGGCCAGGCGGCACGTCAGCAGCAGGCGGTCCCCAGGGCTGTCCTCCGCCAGGGTGTAGAAGTCGATGCGGGTCATGCCGCCAATCAGCGCATCGCCTCGCCGCTCCGGCCCAGCAGGAACTGGGTCAGCAGGGCCACCGGACGTCCAGTCGCCCCCTTTTCCTTCCCGCTGCGCCAGGCGATGCCGGCGATGTCGAGATGGGCCCAGGGGTACTTCTTGGTGTAGCGGGAGAGGAAGCAGGCGGCGGTGATGGCCCCGGCGTCGCGCCCGCCGATGTTGGCCATGTCTGCGAAGTTGCTGTCGAGCTGCGACTGGTAGTCCTCCCACAGCGGCAGGCGCCAGGCGCGGTCGCCCGCATAGTCTCCGGCGGCCAGGACCTCAGCGGCGAGCTTGTCGTCGGCGGTGAAGAGGCCGGCGGGGTGCTTGCCCAGGGCGACGACGCAGGCCCCGGTGAGGGTGGCCAGGTCGATGACCACGGCGGGTTCGAAGCGCTCGCTATAGGTGAGGGCGTCGCACAGGATCAGGCGCCCCTCGGCGTCGGTGTTGAGGATCTCGATGGTCTGGCCGGACAGGCTGGTGACGATGTCGCCTGGCTTGTTGGCCTCACCGTCCGGGAGGTTCTCCGAGGCCGGAACCACGCCGACCAGGTTGATCGGCAGCTCCAGAGCCAGGGTGGCCTGCATGGCCCCAATGACGCTGGCCCCCCCACACATGTCGTACTTCATCTCGTCCATGTCCGCAGCCGGCTTGATGGAGATGCCGCCGGCATCGAAGGTCAGGCCCTTGCCCACCAGGACCACCGGCTTGTCGCCCTCCTTGGCGCCGTCGTAGCGCATGACGATGAGCTTGGCCGGCTGGCGGCTGCCGCGTGAGACCGACAGCAGGGCCCCCATGCCCAGCTCCTGCATGTCGTGCTCCTCCAGGATCTCGACGCGCAGCCTCGGGTAGTCCGTGGCCAGGGTCCGGGCGCGCTCGGCGAGGTAGCTCGGGGTGCAGATGTTGCCGGGCAGGTCGCCCAGTTCCTTGGCCAGGGCCACACCGCCCGCGATGGCGGCTCCGTGGTTCACCGCACGCTCTGCAGCGCCGAGATCATGCTTCTTCGAAACCCATAGGGTCAGACGCTTGAGCGGGTGCTTGATCGGCTGTTTCTCTGACTTCGTAGCGGTGTAGCGGTAGCCCTGATCGGCGGCGGTAGCCACCAGGTCGCGCACCGCCTGGTAGGGGTCCATGCCCTCGGGGGCCAGCTCCGCCAGGGCACAGAGGGCCTCGCCGGTCCGGGTCTGGTTGAGCAGTGTCGCCGCGGCGGCCATCGCCTGATTGTAGACGGCGCGGGTCAGCTCTTTGCGCTTGCCGCACCCCACTAGCAGGACACGCTCTGCCTCGATCCCGGGGACACCGTAGAGCATCAGTGTCCGGCCCTTGTCACCGTCCATGTCGCCCTTGCTCAAGACCTCCGCGAGGTGGCCGAAGCTCGCCTTGTCGATGGCTTCGGCAGGCCCTGAGAGCTTGCGCTTCTCGAACACCCCGAGGATCAGGCAAGGGGTCTTCTGTCGCGCCAGGTCGCCGCTCTTGATCTTGAATTCCATCGGTCTGCCTCGTCTTATGGTGGCGTCGCAGCCCTGCGTGCAGCGGCCGCGCCGGTGTAACATACCCGGCCCGCGAGTCTACAGGATTCCAAAGTGGCGCTGCACTTTCGGCTGAGTGGTTGTGAAAGACCCATCGCGATCCCGTCGCGCCGTCCCTGTGCTCACAAGCGCTGAGGGCTGGCTCCCGACTCCGGGCCTGTCACTGGGACGTTCCACGGGGGCCTGATGTGAAGATCATCGACCGCTACCTTGCCCGCGCCGTCATCGGGGGCTCTGTGGTCACCCTGGCCGTCCTACTGCCTCTGATCGCCTTCTTCATGCTGGCCGATGAGATGGATGCGGTGAAGGACGAGGGCTACCAGCTAGGGGACGCCATGCTCTACGTGGCCCTGGCCCTGCCGCGCTTCGCCTACCAGCTCTTCCCCATTGCCACCCTGATCGGCGCCCTGGTTGGGCTGGGTTCTCTGGCCAGCAGCTCCCAGTTGGTAGCCATGCGCGCCGCCGGCGTTTCCATCGCCCGCATCGTCGGCGCCTCGATGCTGGGCGGGCTGCTGCTGGCGGTGGTGGCGGTCGCGGTGGGCGAGGGGCTGGCGCCCATCTCTGACCAGGAGGGCTTGCGGATGAAGTCCGAGGCCCTGTCGGGCCAGGTCACTCTGGCCACTCCCTACGGCTTCTGGGCGCGGGATGGCCGTACCTTCGTCAACATCCGGCAGATCCTCCCCGGCGCCGACCTGCGCGACATCTCCATCTACGAGATCGACGAAGACCGACACCTGACCATCGCCACGAGCGCGGCCCGCGCCCGCTTTGTTTCCAGCGGCTGGGTCCTGGAGGACGTCGCCCGCAGCCGGATCTCCCCTGAGGGTGTCGAGGTCGAGCACCTGCCGCGGGAGGCCTGGGTCTCGCGCATCAGCCCGAGCCTGCTGGAGGTGGTAGCGGTGCAGCCGCAGATGCTCCCGATCTGGGGTCTGCACCGCTACATCCGCTACATGCAGGCCAACGACCAGGACGCCGGGTCCTACGAGGTTGCCTTCTGGGGCAAGGTGGTCCAGCCCTTCCTGATCCTGGCCATGATCTTCGTCTCGATCCCGTTGCTGTTGGGATCGTCGCGCACCAGCGGGACCGGGGTGCGGATCTTCATCGGTATCCTGGCCGGGATCGCCTTCTACCTCATCAGCCGGACCTTTTCCTACCTGTCCCTGCTCTACGGCCTGAGTCCGGTGGTGGCCGCCTTCACCCCGCCCCTGCTCTTCCTGGCAGCGGCCCTGTTGGTGCTGAGGCGGGTAGGGTAGGGCGGCCGTGTCCGCCCCCGCCGGTCATTGTCTGGCCACCAGGACCAGGCGGGTCCGCGACCAGCGGTCGTGCCAGGCAAGCCCGCCCCGATCGATCAGAATCCACAGCAGACCCAGCCCAGCCGGGGCCAGGGAGACCGCCGCGCAGGCCAGGCGCCACAGGGCATCCGCCAGCCGGGGCCTGCCGCCGTCGGCCCGCACCAGGCGCAGGCGCCAGGCGCGCATGCCCAAGGTCTGGCCCCCGTGGGTCCAGAAATAGGCGTAGAAACCTGCGATGACCGCCGTCAGCCAGGCGCGGAACCACCAGGCCGTGCTGGGGAAGTCCCCGGCGATCAGGCTCATGTAGGGGACAATCACCAGCCCGGCGGCCAGCAGCAGGACGCCGAACAGCAGTACGCCGTCGTAGAGCAGGGCGGCCAGGCGCCGCAGGAGGCCTGGCGAGCGGGCCTGTGAGATATCGATGTCCATGGGTGATTCGTCTGGGGAGTCGAATGCTGCCATTGTCGCCGGGCCGGGGCGGGCTGTCGCGGGCTTGGGGCAAAGAGCGACGTTGGCATTGTTCAGCGCCTTGGGCACGGACCACCAGCCGCGGTTGTCATCCGCGGCTCGAGCGACGCTAAAATGCCCACAAGACCCGGCATAACCTACCGGCCCCCGCGCCCTGGTCGCGTGGCCTGGGCGAACATCGGGGTCCGATCGCCAACAATCCCCTGCGCCCTCGACACGGAGGTACCAGGCCCTGACCGCTATACCGCACACCAGAGGGCCAAATGCCGCGTTCGGCCTGATCTGGGCCCTGGTGGCCGGGTGGGCTCTGCTCGCCGCAGCCGCCGGTGCCGCGGAGGCCCCGCACGTCCTCGTACTCTACTCCAATGACCGCCTGCTGCCGGCCAACGTCGAGGCAGACCGCGGCCTGCGGGAGACCCTGCCCGATTCGGTCGATCTGAGCACCGAGTTTCTCGATTCCCCGCGGTTTGACGGCGGCGTCCATCTAGGCGTCTTCACCCAGTTCCTGCGGGAGAAGTACGCGGCCCGTCCGCCCGCGGTCGTCGTCGCGGGGGGCACGCAGGCCCTCGCCTTTTTGTTGGCCCATCGGGGGGAGCTGTTCCCGGGGGTTCCAGTGGTCCACATGGGCGTCCTCAGGTCCTCCTTGGCCTCGCTGCCGCCGTTCCCCGCCGACGTGGTCGGCGTCCCCTTCCAGCTCGATTTCGCCGCCACCATCGACCAGTCCCTGCGCTGGCATCCGCGGACCAAGCATCTGGTCTTGGTGACGGGTGCAGCCGCAGAGGATCGTGCCTTCGAGGAGGCCCTTCGCAACGATGCGCCCCGCTTCCATGGGCGCGTCCGGCTCGAGTTTCTCTCGGGTGTGCCCACCGCCACCGTGCTGGCGCGGCTCGCGGAGCTGCGCGAGGGGTCCCAGGTGTTCACTACGGGCTATTTTCAGGACGGCGAGGGCGCCCAGTTCCTCCCGCGCGACACCGTCATGGACATGGCCGCCGCTGCCCAGGTGCCGGTGTACTCGGCCTTCGACACCTTCATCGGCACCGGCACCGTGGGGGGCTACATGCCGACCTTCGCGGCCATGGGCCGGCAGGGTGGGCAGGCGGTGAGCGCCCTGCTCGCCGGCACACCGCCGGCGGCCTTGCGCCTGCCCGCGGTCATCCCATCGACCCTGAACCTGGACTGGCGCCAGATCGTGCGCTGGGGTATAGACCCGGACGCGATCCCGGGCGACGCCGCCCTGCACTTTCGGGAGCCAGGGTTCCTGGAAGCGCACCCGGAGGAGGCCGCCTTCGGCGCCGTCGTGGGCCTGCTCCAAAGCGGGCTGATCGCCTGGCTCCTGATCGAGCGCCGCCGCCGGCGCCTGGCGGAGCTTGCGGTACAGAAGCAGCGCTACGAGCTCGTTCATGCCTCGCGGCTGGCGGTCGCCGGCGAGCTGACGGCCTCCATCGCCCACGAGATCAACCAGCCGCTGGGTGCCATCCTGAGCAACGCCGATGCCGCCGATCTGATCCTCAAGGCCGGCCCCGAATGCGCTGGGGATCGGCGCGGGGAGCTGCGGGAGATCCTCGGCGACATCCGCCGCGACGACCTGCGCGCCAGCGCGGTGATCCAGCGCCTGCGGGCGCTGCTTGCCAAACAGGCGGTCGAGCGCCGGCCGTTCGACCTCATCGAGGCCGTGATCGACGCGGCGGCGGTGCTGCGCACCGAGGCGCAGCGGCGGCGAATGACCCTCGACATTCGACCCGGGACGACTGCCGCGACTGTGGTCGGCGATCGGGTCCAGATCCAGCAGGTGCTGATCAATCTGGTGCTCAACGCCATGGACGCCATGGGCGACATGCCGGAGGACCGGCGCGCGGTCGTCGTGTCCCTGGAGCGAACGGCGGGCAGCATCGCCATGACCGTGCGCGATCAGGGTAACGGCATCGCGCCCGAGCACCTCCCGCAGCTCTTCGACTCGTTCTTCAGCACCAAGCGCACGGGCATGGGACTGGGGCTGGCGATCGCGCGCAGCGTCTGCGAGGCCCACGGCGGGCGCATTTGGGCGGAGAACGCCCCTGGCCGAGGGGCGATGTTCCATGTCGAGTTGCCTGCGGCCAGCGGGACGGGCATGTCGTCGCGGGGGCCGGCATGAGCACCGCGCCCGTGATCCACGTCGTGGACGACGACGATTCCCTGCGGGCCGCCCTGCTGCGCCTGATCGGCGCGGCCGGATTCGAGGCACGGGGCTACGCCTCGGCGGGAGATTTCCTGCTACAACCGCCCCCCGAGGGCCCCGGTTGCCTGCTGCTGGACCTGCGCATGCCGGGGCCGTCGGGCGTCGACCTGCAAACGGCCCTCCAGCGCCAGGGGATTGACCTGCCGGTCGTCTTCATGACCGGCTATGGCGACGTGGCGTCCAGCGTGCGGGCGATGAAGGCGGGGGCGGTGGACTTTCTCACCAAGCCCGTGGAGCGCGACGCCCTGTTCGATGCCCTCCACCGCGCCTTGGCGCGGGATTCGGCCCAACGCCTGGTGGGCGGCGAGGCGCAGGCGTTGCGGGCGCGCTTCGAGTCGCTCAGGCCGCGGGAGCGCGAGGTCTTCGACCGCATCGTTGCCGGCAGGCTCAACAAGCAGATCGCCGACGAGCTGGGCATCTCGGAGCGGACGGTGAAAATGGAGCGTGCCCAGGTGATGGCCAAGCTGGGGGTCGGCTCGGCCGCCGAGCTAGGCCGGCTGGCCGAGCGCCTGCACCACCTGCCCGACTGATCCCAACCGCGTCGGGGCGGTCACTTGCCCCTTCGGGCAATCCAGCTCGCCCCTTTGTCCGCTGGTCCTGTGGCCAACCCGCAGCGATGATTCGGTTCGCTGGCCGACCAAGGCGAGGCTGGCCCGACTCCAGGGAGCCATCGGCTCGTCGGTGACCCCTGCGATCCGGCCACCTGTTCCCCATGCTGAGACGGTCGACAAGGTTCGTTCCAGCGCTTCCCAATTGGGCACCGGCAAAGCCGCGCCCCCACCAATAGGCATTTCGGAGACAAGGCACATGACACTGAAGCACTTTACCGTTGGCATCGCCGCCGCCATGGCACTGGCGCTGGCCGGGGGCGTCATGGCGGAATCCGCCAAGGAAAAGGCGGCCATCGCCGGGGCCGTCAAGGCCGACCAAGCCGAGAGCGCCGCAACGGCGGAACAGAATGAGGCAAACAAGCTCCAGGGCCAGGCGGACACGTTGGAGAAAGAGGCTGCCGCGGCTCGGGCTAAGGCCAAGGCCGATCCCACGGAAGCCAATAAGCATGCCGCGGAGGTGAAGACCAAGGAGGCCGTCGGTGCCGCCGGGCTCGCGGGCGACATGGAAGAGAAGGCGGCGGCGAAGGCCAAGGCGGCCGAGTCCGGAAAGAAGTAGAGCGACTGGGCGGACGGGGCAGCCCCCCCGTCCGCCCCGAGCGCTTCCCCTCGTTTGCCCATTCGGGCAAAGCGTCTTGCCCCTTTGGCCAGTAGCCCCAGGGCGCCGTCCGGACGATCGTCCGCCGCGTCGGCATCCCCTTGCTCCCGCAGTGGCTAAGGCTACTTGCGGTAGTCCACAGATCCGGCGACTGGGGCCCCGCAACTGGCTTCGGCGCCACGGCCACCCAATGCAACCAGACCAGGAAATCGCCCATGCCGTTCGATAGAAACGCGTCCCTGACCTTGCCTATTCACACCCGGCCGGGCCTCTGCGCCGCCCTGGCCCTGACCGCCTGCCTGGCTGCCGGCAGCGCCCAGGCCGCCGACACCGGAGCGCGCGCCCATGCCCAGGGCAAGTACGACACCGTTACCGCCACCTATGTGGTGGTCGAGGGCGACGACCTGTTCGCCATCGGCGAGCGCTTCGCGATCCCGGTTGACACCCTGAAGGCGCACAACAAGCTGACGTCAAACGAAGTCGAGGCCGGCCAGAAGCTGGCGGTTGGGGCCGTCGGCGCCAGCACCGCGGCGGCCGCTCACAAGTCCCCAACCCACCAGGCGGCGGCCAAGAAGCCCATTGCCAAGATGACCTGCGAGGACTTCGTCGGTCTCGACGAGAGCTTCCAGCCCAAGGCCGTCTACTGGGCCGTCGCCTACGGCAAGGGCGGCCAGCCCGAGGCGGAGGTCGTGGACGTGGAGGGTGTGGAGACGGTCGTTCCCTTCGTCGTGCAGGAATGCCAAAAGGCACCTAAGGAATCTTTCTGGCAGAAGGTCAAGGCGGAGATGAAGAAGATCGAAGGCAAGCTGTAGGTCCAACGCCTCTGGGGTGGCGGTACAGGTACGCAGTGCCTCCATCCCGGCCCCAACTCGTAC
>JBFZCW010000187.1:0-4112 GCA_041307765.1 Chromatiaceae bacterium | reverse complement strand
TCCTGTGGACATGAACCCGTCTGGGCCTTGACCCTAACCCGATGGGGCCAGCCCAGCTCCCTCGGGCGATCCCACGCCGCCCTCTTTCCATCAAACTGTGAGGATTTCAACTTGGTCGAGCGCATTTTCAACGTCCTGTTTCTGTGCACTGGCAACTCTGCACGCAGCATCATCGGGGAGTGCCTGATCGAGCGCCTCGGGCGGGGCAGGTTCCGCGGCTTTAGCGCGGGCAGCCACCCCAAGGGAGAGGTACATCCCTTGGCCATCGAGGTGCTGCGTCGAAACAATTTCGTGACCGACAAGTTGCGGAGCAAGGACTGGGCCGAGTTTGCCGCACCCGGGGCGCCCCCCATGGATTTCGTCTTCACCGTGTGCGACAACGCCGCGGCGGAGGTCTGCCCGGTTTGGCCTGGGCAGCCGATGACCGCCCACTGGGGGATCGCTGACCCGGCAGCCGTGGAGGGGGACGAGGTCACGCGGATGATGGCTTTCCGTCAAGCCTTACGCGAGCTGGAGCATCGCGTGGGCATCTTCGTCAACCTGCCCTTCGCCTCCCTCGACCGGCTCAAGCTCCAGGACCGGCTGAACGCCATCGGGCGGTCGGGCCCCGTCGCGGCGAGTTGAGGGAGTTCGCCGCGGGGCGGAGGTTGCGGGTCAGCCCCGACGCCACTGCGCCATCGCCAACACCAACCGCGGACCGCGCAGGTAGAAGTAGTCGAAATCGATGCCGTGCAGGTAGATGAACCCGGCAGCCCCGACCACAGCGCGGCGATGGTCGACCCTTGCCGGTACCGAGGGGCGATGCAGGTGCGGCGGACCTCTAGGAGACGCCCGAGTAGGCTGGGGATTCCGCCCAGGTCGAACTCGCCCTCGGAAGTCGAAACCTCCGACGCGCCTGTTTCAGTTTCCAGGCACGATACCCCGAGCATGTTGCGATTTCGTGCGCACGAGGTGACGGGCTGGCGAATCTGGCTGGGTGAAAGTCCCGGCGGGGGAGGGACTAGCCCGCATTGCTCACCAAGCGATGCGGGCTGGGCCATGGGCGCCCGCTGGGGTGTGTCCGCACGCTGGCGAAGCGCCCGGAGCGGGGCGAAGCAGGTCCGTATCCATGGGGTGCTATTGCACGGCCGGAGCCTGGGACCCGGCCGGCGGCTTGATCATTGCCGCCCCCTGACGCATCCTCGCCGCTTCCGCCCGGCGGCGTTTACGGCGCCCGGCCCCCTGCGTCCGAGGACTCCCCCTTGCTCAAGATCGTCTCCTTCAACATCAACGGCATCCGTGCCCGCCCTCACCAACTGGAGGCGATCAAGGCGCGCCACGACCCGGACATTCTGGGGATACAGGAGTGCAAGGTCGCGGACGAGGAGTTTCCGCGAGAGGTGGTGGAGACCCTCGGGCTGGTTCCGGAGTATTTTGGCCAGAAGGGACACTACGGGGTCGCGCTGCTGAGTCGGAACCCGCCTCTTGCCGTGACCCGGGGTCTTCCGGCCGATCCGCCGGATGCCCAACGTCGCCTCATCACCGGGCGCTATGCCCTACCCGGCGGGGGTGAGGTGACGGTGATCAACGCCTACTTCCCCCAGGGGGAGGGGCGGGATCACCCGGTCAAGTTTCCCGCCAAGGAGCGGTTCTACGCGGATCTGGCCGCCTGGGTGAGGTCGAACTTCTCCCCAGACCAGAATCTTGTCCTCGTGGGGGATATGAACGTCGCCCCCCTGGACCTCGACATCGGCATCGGGGCGGACAACGCCAAACGCTGGCTGCGCGAGGGTAAATGCAGCTTTCTGCCCGAGGAGCGCGGCTGGTTGCAGACTCTAAGGGACTGGGGGCTCTACGACGCCTATCGGGCTGTCTACCCCGAGGTGGACGACCGCTTCTCCTGGTTCGACTACCGAAGCCGGGGGTTCGAGCGGGAGCCGCGGCGTGGGCTTCGCATCGACCTGATGCTGGTCACAGCCCCGTTGCGTGAGCGCCTGCGCGAGGCCGGGATCGACTACGAGATACGGGCTATGGACCGGCCTTCGGACCACTGTCCGGTGTGGGCAACCTTCGACCTGTAGCTCAAGGGACGCGCCCTGCGAGGTCAGACCCGACCCCGGTCGTTGGCGTCGCGGCGACCGTACCCTCGGCCCCCTTGTAGACCCAGGTCAGCAGAGCGTCCTGGACGGCGTGGGCCGACCAGGTGTTGAGGGTCTTGCCGTCCATGAGCGCGACTACGACCCACCGATCCCCGTTGCGGTCCAACACATACCCTGCGATCCCGCTCGCCCCCCGCACAGTCCCGGTCTTGATGTGGGCATGGCCCTTGACGGGGCTGCCGCGCAGCCGCTTGCGCATCGTGCCGTCCACGCCGACCACGGAAAGTGACGCCAGGTATTCCGGCATGGTCGGGCGGTGGTACATGTAGTCCAGGAGCTTCCCGAGGCTTTGAGCCGAGACTGCAGCTTCCCGCGACAGCCCGGAGCCGTTGTCCAGTGCCAGTTCGGGGAAGTCGAGGCCGGCCTCAGCCAGCCATTCCCGCACCGCCGTTTGCCCTTTGGCGGGGGTCCCTGGGGCGCCCAGGCGCTTGGCGCCGAGGGTCAGCAGCAGAGTCCGGGTCATGAGGTTGTTGCTTGGTTTGTTGATGTCGCGGACCAGCTCGCCCAGCGGCCGTGAGCGGGCCTCGTGCACGAGGCTCGCTCCCGGCGACGCGATGCCGACGCGCACCTGACCTTCGATCTTCCCGCCCAGATCGCGCCACAGGGCCTCGACGGCCCCGGCAGCATGGCGCTGTGGATCGAGGACCAGGAGCCCCGCCTGGTCCGCCTTGCACTGGGCCGCGAAGGGTCCGGACAGGCGGATTACATCGCGACCGTCCTCCTGAAAGACGGTCACCGTCGGACTGTGGTGCTTGCGCAGGCAAGGCGCCTGCACCAGCCTGAGTTCGTTGCGCAGTTCCACGCTGGCCAGCGGCGGGTCGGTGTGGGCGCGGATGGTCCGGTCCGGGGCGACCTCCATCCCGATCTCGGTGAGCTGCTCGTTGACGCTGAGTCCCTGGGGAAGTGCGTTGTAGGCGGCGGTGGGCTTGCCGTCGAAATCTCCGCGCTCCTCCTCTGGGGGACTGAAGTAGCTCGAGTCGAGGACGATGTCCCCGGCCACGGTCTCGATGCCACGCCGGCGCAGGGCATCGAGCAGGCTCCACAGGTCCTTGGTGGACAGCTCAGGGTTGCCGTAACCCTTGATGACGAGGTCCCCGGAGAGTCGCCCTTTGTTAAGTGTTCCGTTGGCGTAGGCCTCGGTGTTGAAGGTAAAGGTCGGCCCGAGGGCGTCCAGAGCCGCGGCCGTGGTCAGGAGCTTGATGACAGAGGCCGGCAGGCGGGGCGTAGCCGCGTTGAGGGCCAGGCGCGGCGTGGCCTCCCCGACCTTAAGGACATAGAGACTGGCGTTCGCCTCCGGGAGCTTGTTCTCGCGCATCTCGCCGGCGATGGGGGCGGGCAGGGGGGCGGCCAATGACAGTCCCGGCAGGCCCAGGACGGCGCTGAGCAGGGCGAGCGCCGCCTGGCATCGCATCGGGCGCTGCCCGCGCCGACTGTCAGCCGAGGCCACGATCAAGCCTCCAGGACAGGCGGGTCATGACCAAGGTCGCCAGGAACAGCCAGAGGGGACCGAGCAGCCACAGCACCGTGGGGATGGCGACATAGTAAGAGCGCATACCCATGCTGTAGTGGCGGGCGCCCCGGTTGATGGTGTCGCCCACCAGCGCTGGGGTGATCTCGCACTCGGGACTCTGCGGGACATTGATCAGAAAGGCGCAGTGGTTGTAGAAACGTACGGCCAGCATGAACTGGACGAAGGCAAAGAGGAAGATCGCTGTCACGGCGAGCGCCTTAACGATGGCAAAAGCGTGATCCGTCACGCCGATTCGGTTGAAGGTCATTGCCAGCTCATTGAGGCCCTCGGAGGTCAGAGCGAAGTTGAGGAACCCGAGCCCCAGGATGATGGCGGTCGAGGCCAGGAAGGTCGCTGCCATGGTCCAGTTGCGCATGGTCTGCACGGCCAGGATGTCGGTCTTGTCGCGCATGATGTGCTCGACCCAGAGCCTGCGGGCATGGGCGTTGAGCCCGAGGGAAGTC
>JBFZCW010000186.1:0-3795 GCA_041307765.1 Chromatiaceae bacterium | reverse complement strand
TCCGCCCGGACGGCCCTCTGGTGACCTCTGACCCCCTGTGAGCCAGGTCGCCCGTGAACTCCTGCTCAAGCTCCTGGCCCAGGTCGACCGGGGCGGCAGGGACACCCTGCCTATCGGGGAGCGATCCGCCCAGGCCTACTTTCAGGTTACCGAGCTTGCCGGGCGCGATGCCATCCATGCCTATTTCGAGAACGCCGAGGCCGTCGGCGGGGTGACCCTGGAGTGGGGCCGAAGGGCCGCCGCCCAGGATCTGCAGCGGATCCGCATTAAGGACCCGGACCGCCTCGCCGCCTGGCTGGGCGTCTCCCGGGCATCCGCGCAGGCCGGTGCCATCGAGCAGCAGCTCGCGCCACTTATGGCGGATACCCCCGGGTGGCTCCGGGACGCCTGCGTCGAGGCCCTGGACCAGTGGCGGCTGGGCGGCAGCCCCTTTCGCGTCCCGGCCGCGGATGCTGCCGCCGCCGTCAGGCTGTTTCGCACCGCACGCGCCGTCGCTGCGGGCAAGCAGGAGGGGCTCGACTTGCGCCGCTTTAGTGTCCAAGTCCTGGGCGACTCGAAGGCGGTCGAGTCCCTGCTGGGCCGGCTGGGCGCACTGCTGCGCCGCAATCCCGACTGGGCCCAATGGGAAGACGACGCCGGCCTGTTCCGATCTCTGGGGCTGGAGAAGTTCCCGCCGCCGTTGTTCATCAAGGGACCTCTCTCCCTGGACTACGGCGGCATCCAATGGGACCTCACCCCCTTGCACCCCTATGTCGCCCTGTCCCCGGATGCCGTCGCCGACATCAAGCCGACCACGCCAGTCCCCTACCTGCTCACCATCGAAAACCTGGCCAGCTTCCAGCGCCACGTCCGTGAGATCCAGGACCCCGGCGTCGTGATCTACACCGCCGGCTTTCCCGCCCCGGCGCTGGTCCGGGTCCTCGGGCAACTGGACCGGGGGCTGCCGGCCGACTGCCGGTTCTACCACTGGGGCGACCGCGACCCCGGGGGGCTGCGCATCTACGCCAAGGTCGCAACGGCCTGCCCCGCCCACGCCGTCTCGCCCCACCTCATGACGGTCCCGGACCCTGGCACCGGCGGCTGGACCGGGGACCAGTGCCGCTCCCTGGAGCAGATGATGGCCCAGGGAGGCGCGGCGGGCCGATTGGCCGAGGCGTGGATCGCCCAGGGGCTGGGACTCCTGGAGCAGGAGGCACTGGATCCGAAGGCTCCGGGAGAGGACGGATGCGACGCTGGCGCGGGCGTCCCGTGCGACCGACTTGAAAAGCGTCGGAGATCGCCTAGAGATAGGTAATCCTTTCTCCTTACGATCTTGATGCCGCCATGCTTGCCAAGAAGACCTCGAAGAACCAACTCACCCTGCCAAAAGCCATCGTCGAGCATTTTCCCGACGTCGACTATTTCGAAGTCGGCGAAGAGCGTGGCCGTATCGTGCTCGTGCCCTTGCGGCCCAATCGAGCCGACGAGGTGCGGGACAAGCTCGAAGAAATCGGCATCACCGAAGCCGACGTTGAGGCCGCCGTACGCTGGGCGCGCGAAAAGTGACCCTGCGCGTCTTCCTTGACACCAACACCCTCGTTTCCGCCCTGCTCTTCCGCAATGGTCGCTTGAGCTGGCTGCGCCTGGCGTGGCAACGTGGAAATCTGATCCCATTGGTCTGCAACCGAACCGTGTCTGAACTGCTGCGCGTCCTGTCGTACCCGCGGTTTCGCCTTGGCGAACCTGAGATCCGAGACCTCTTGGGGGACTTCCTGCCTTATGCAGACACCGTGTCCGGCATCCAAGAAGGCACCGATTCACCGCCATGCCGCGACGAGGACGACCAGATGTTCATCGACCTTGCCCTGGCCGCCGCCGCGGATGCGCTGGTCACGGGCGACGGGGATCTGTTGGTGCTGGCCGACACGTCGGCGGTTCCGATCATCACGCCCGCGGAGCTCCATCGGCGTCTGGACACGAGGACTGGCGAGGGGGTCTGAGTCTTCTTGCAGTCACCCGTGTCTGGGACCGCTGACTAGGCTGCAACAAGAGTACGCCCACATCGTCGCCGCCCTGCACCTCACCTGCTGGTGCGAGTCCGGCCGGTCCGCCCGCTCCCTCACCGAAGGAGACCGATCGTCTCGAGCATCGCCGCCGGGTCCGTATACTCCACCGGGATACGCCAGCGGCTTCCGGAGCAGTCGAGCACCAGGGCGGGAAAGGAGTCCACGCCCATGCCCCGCGCCCGCGCCATCTCCTGCTCCAGCGTCTGGCGTGTCTCGGCGCCGTCCAGGTCCCGGGCGAAGGCGATCCTGTCGGCGCCGATCTCGCCCGCCAGCGCGATCAGGGTCTCCGCGTCCGATGGGTTGCGCGCATCCAGGTAATAGGCGCGCTGGATGGCATCCGTCATGGCCAAGTCGAAGGCAGGGTCCTGGCGGCGCGCGGCGATCACAGCGCGACAGGCCGGCCAGGTGCTGCGCCGGGGCGAGCAGCGGGTCCAGAAATCGAAGTTGAACGGCGTGCCCGGAATACGGTCTTGAATTCGCCGCCAGGTCTGCTGCAACTGCTCACGCATGGCCGCGGGCATCGGCTCCTGCGAATCCGGGGCCAGCCCGCCCAGCAGCCGCTCGACCGCGAGGTCCGAGGGAAGGCCCGCCAGCAGCGTCTCCAGGGCCGGCCGAAAGCCCCAGCACCAACTGCACATGGGGTCATGGACATAATAGAGACGGTGTGGCATCGCGGTCATGGGGAAACACCAGCGGTGGAACGCGCACCCCGCCATCCGCGGATCCAACTCCGCCTGCTGCACAAGCAAAACGCCCTGCGCTTCTCCATTGATGTTTTTCGGCGGACGTCTTTCGGCGCGGCGTCTTTGCCTGCTCGCCCAAGAGCTCGGCCGGCGCGGGCATCCAATCCGGATCCTGACCTCGACACCTTCCCCGCACCTCAAGCGCCACCCCCTGCATCCAGACGAGAAGGGTACCATCCCGCACGGCGCCGGCTTCGTCCGCCTGCGACCCGGAGCGCCCGATCCTGTTCACCAGCTCCACCATCCACGCGTACGGCCGCGCCGCCATCCTGGACCCGGGATCGACGGTCAGGGATCCCGATCTGCTGCACGAGGTCCCGAAAGGAAGGGTGCCGCCCGGCGAGGGCTTCGATACCGACCCGATGTTCTGGGCGAACGGCTGGGCGACCCTGTTCTCAGCCGTCCACACCTGCCTCGGCGACCGCCACTGGGACGGCGGCGAGCGGATCCTCGCCCGCCAGCGCAAGGACCCGCTGACCGCCGCCCTGCGCCGTTTAGACGGCCAGCTGCTCGATCTCTACGCTGAGGTCCGGCCGGACCTCAGCGCGACGAGCCGGCACCACCTGTTCCACTCCATCACTGACGGTGCGGACGCCCGGCTCCACATGACGCGGCGCCTGACGCAACCGGCGTAGGTATCTGTTCAACTTAACCACTGCCCGCTAATTGGTGCCCTCGCCCCCCAGCTTAATGCGCACCGACGCGTCAGACTTCGTGCACGCCGTTCAGCCCAGGGCCGCGAGATCTTCAGCGGAAGTGACCCGCGGCACCAGCCTGCCGCCTTTTTCCCGCCACCATCCGCACGACCTGGCGGCTGTGGTCCGGGCCGAAGCTGACGTGGATGGGCAGATCCGGCCCGTAGAAATAGAGCCTGTCGAAGGGCGTATTGGCGACGATCCACCGCGCCGCCTCCAGGCCGTTCTCCGCGAGCCCTCGCAGATCGTCACCCCGCCCGCACCCGTAGTCGAAGATCCGATAGTGCCTATCCAGAAACCCATAGCGGGCCA
>JBFZCW010000185.1:0-5367 GCA_041307765.1 Chromatiaceae bacterium | reverse complement strand
GACGTCCACCTCGATGGCATCGTCGAGAAAGCGGTCCAGCAGGACGGGGGAGTCATTGGACACCCGAACCGCGTGGCGCATGTACCGTTCCAGGTCGGCCTCCTCGTAGACGATCTCCATGGCCCGCCCGCCCAGCACATAGGACGGACGCACCACCAGCGGATAACCGATGGTGGCCGCCAGGGCCACCGCCTCGGACTCGCTGCGGGCCGTGGTGTTGGGCGGCTGGCGCAGGCCGAGCTGGTTGACGATCTGCTGGAAGCGCTCGCGGTCCTCGGCCAGGTCGATGGACTCCGGACTGGTGCCGATGATTGGCACCCCAGCCGCCTCCAGGGCGCGCGCAAGCTTCAACGGGGTCTGACCACCGTACTGGACGATGACCCCGAAGGGCTGCTCCTTGTGGACGATCTCCAGCACGTCCTCCAGGGTCAGCGGCTCGAAATAGAGTCGGTCAGAGGTATCGTAATCGGTCGAGACGGTCTCGGGGTTGCAGTTGACCATGATGGTCTCGTAGCCGTCCTCGCGCAGGGCAAAGGCGGCATGGACGCAGCAGTAGTCGAACTCGATCCCCTGACCGATGCGGTTTGGCCCGCCGCCCAGGACCATGACCTTCTTGCGGTCGCTGGGCGCCGCCTCGCACTCCTCCTCATAGGTGGAGTAGAGGTAGGCGGTAGCGGAGGCAAACTCCGCGGCGCAGGTGTCCACGCGCTTGAAGACGGGGCGGATGCCCTGGGCATGGCGCAGAGCCCGCACCTCCTGCTCGCTGATCCCCGTGAGCATGGCCAGCCGCCGGTCGGAGAAGCCCTTGCGCTTGAGGGCACGCATCCGCTCTGGGCTCAGGCCGCTGTGCCCGGCGGCAGCGACCTCGCCCTCAATCTGGACCAACTCGGCGATCTGGGCCAGGAACCAAGGGTCGATGCCGCTCAAGGATTGGGCCTCCGCCTCCGTCATCCCCAGGCGGAAGGCGTCGGCCAGATAAAAGATCCGCTCGGCGCCCACCTGCCGGACCTCGCGGCGCACCGTGTCGCGGGCGTCCGGGGCCTTCAGGTCGAGCATGCCGCACAGCCCATACTTGTCGATCTCGAGCCCGCGCAGGGCCTTCTGCAGAGACTCCTGAAAGGTCCTGCCGATGGCCATGACCTCACCCACGGACTTCATCTGGGTGGTGAGGCGGGCATCGGCCTGGGGGAACTTCTCGAAGGCGAAGCGCGGAACCTTGGTCACCACATAGTCGATGGTGGGCTCGAAGGAGGCCGGCGTGGCCCCGCCGGTGATCTCGTTGCGCAGCTCATCCAGCGTATAGCCCACCGCCAACTTGGCCGCGACCTTGGCGATGGGGAAACCCGTCGCCTTGGAGGCCAGCGCCGAGGAACGCGAGACACGGGGGTTCATCTCGATGATGATCATGCGCCCGTCGGCCGGGTTGATGGCGAACTGGACGTTGGAGCCGCCCGTATCCACCCCGATCTCGCGCAGCACCGCGATGGAGGCGTCGCGCATGATCTGGTATTCCTTGTCCGTCAGGGTCTGCGCCGGGGCCACGGTGATGGAGTCGCCGGTGTGCACCCCCATGGCGTCCAGATTCTCGATGGAGCAGACGATGATGCAGTTGTCCGCATGATCGCGGACCACCTCCATCTCGAACTCCTTCCAACCGATCACCGACTCCTCGATCAGCAGCTCGCTGGTGGGCGAAAGCGCCAGGCCGCGCCGACAGATCTCCTCGAACTCCTCCTGGTTGTAGGCGATACCCCCGCCGCTGCCGCCCATGGTGAAGGACGGGCGGATGATCGAGGGGAAGCCGATGGAGGCCTGGACCTGGATCGCCTCCTCCAGGCTGTGGGCCATGGCCGAGCGCGGCATGTCCAGGCCGATGCGGCGCATGGCCTTGCGAAAGCGGTCGCGGTCCTCGGCCTTGTCGATGGCCTCCCGCGAGGCCCCGATCAGCTCCACCCCGAAGCGCTCCAGCACCCCCTCGCGGACCAGGTCCAGGGCGCAGTTGAGCGCCGTCTGGCCGCCCATGGTCGGCAGCAGGGCGTCCGGGCGCTCGGTCTCGATGATCCGCGCAAGCGCCCGCCAGGTGACCGGCTCGATGTAGGTGGCGTCGGCCATCTCCGGGTCGGTCATGATGGTGGCCGGGTTGGAGTTGACCAGGACGACGCGGAAGCCCTCCTCGCGCAGGGCCTTACAGGCCTGTGCCCCGGAGTAGTCGAACTCGCAGGCCTGGCCGATGACGATGGGCCCGGCGCCGATGATGAGGATGCTGTGGATGTCGGTACGCTTTGGCATGCTGGAGGTCTTGTCCGCAAATGAACGCAAATGAACGCAAATAGGGGGAGATGGGTCCGCGGCTATCGCGCTCGACCCTACCGGTGCGGGGCTTCAGATCCGCTCGGCGTCATCATGCCGCTAGACGACCCGCCGAATCTCCAGCCTAGGCGCGCCGAAATTGAGCAGGAGCCCGACACCCAGGCCGCACGCCCGTAGATAATTCATGACCTGCGCGTCGTGGTCGGTCGTCAGTTGCCGCAGCGCCTTCAACTCGACCAGCAAAGCGCCTTCCAAAACGAGAGTCGCGACGAAATTCCCAACGATCCGATCCTTGTACACGAACTGAAGCGCGGCTTGACGCTCGAAGGCGATGCCCTGCTCAGTCATCTCGATACACAGGGCGTTCTCATAAACCGACTCAAGAAACCCCGCCCCCAGGGTATTCGCGACCGTGAATGCGCACCCGAATGACGCGCCTGGAGATCGACGCATTCAGAGGTCCTGCTCCTCCCCCATTCGCGTTCATTCGCGTTCATTTGCGGACACAACTCCTCGCTCCTTCATCAGCGCGATGAAGCGGTCGAAGACCGGCGCCACGTCGTGCGGCCCCGGGCTTGCCTCTGGGTGACCCTGGAAGCTGAACGCGGGGCGCTCGCGGTGGGCGATCCCCTGCAGCGAGCGGTCGAAGAGAGAGCGGTGGGTCGCCTCCAGGGACTCCGGCAGGCTCGCCTCGTCCACCGCAAAGCCGTGGTTCTGACTCGATATCATGACGGCCCCGGTGCGCAGGTCTTGCACCGGATGGTTGGCGCCGTGGTGACCGAACTTCATCTTGCGGGTCTGCGCGCCGCATGCGAGGCCAAGAAGCTGATGGCCGAGACAAATCCCGAAGATGGGGATGCCGGTCTCCAGCAGGGCCCGGATGGCCGAGATAGCGTAGTCGCAGGGCTCCGGGTCGCCCGGCCCGTTGGACAGGAAGACCCCGTCCGGCGCCAGGGCCAGGACCTCGGCCGCCGGGGTTTGCGCCGGGACCACCGTGACCCTGCAGCCGCGGTCCACCAGCATGCGCAGGATGTTTCGCTTGATGCCGAAGTCGTAGGCCACGACGTGGTGGGTAAGCTGCTGCGGGTCAGTCGCCTCCGGCAGCCCCTGGTCCAGCCTCCAAGTCCCATGAGTCCAGGGGTAGGGCTCTGCGGTGGTCGCTTCCTTTGCCAGGTCCATGCCGACCAGGCCCGGGAAAGCCCGCGCCGCCGCCAGCGCCGCCCCCTCATCCACACCCTCGCCTGCCCGCTGGCCTGCCTGCAGGCACCCGTTCTGCGCCCCCTTCTCCCGCAGGATCCTGGTCAGGCGGCGGGTATCGATCCCGGCGATGGCAACCACCCCGTTGCGCTGCAGGTAGGCGTCGAGCGGCTCGCGGCTGCGCCAATTGCTGGCAAGAATCGGCAGGTCGCGGATGACCAGGCCAGCCGCCTGTACCCGGGGCGACTCCTCATCCTCCGAGTTGGCGCCCGTGTTGCCGATGTGCGGATAGGTCAGGGTGACGATCTGGCGCAGATAGGAGGGGTCCGTCAGGATTTCCTGGTAACCCGTCATGGCGGTATTGAACACCACCTCGCCGACGCTCAGACCAGGCGCGCCGATGGATTCCCCCCGGAAGACCGAACCGTCTTCCAGGACCAGAATAGCGGGATTGCTCAAGGGTCTCTCCGTTTCGATCCGCGCTTGGCCAGTCGGCCGGGCAATGCGCCGCAGGCGCGGGGCGGGCGCCCCGAGGGCGGGTGTGCAGCGGGGTAGCTGCTGGATTTTAGAGGAGCCCGCTGGGGCTGTCCACGCGGGCGCGGCGCCATCCGAGGCGAGGACCGGCGCGCCGCCTTGAATCCCTAGCCCCTGACAGCCATTTAAGTTTGTCGATGCAACACCGCGGGGACAGATACCGGAGCATTCAAGACCATGGCTGACTCACCGTTCGTCGTTACCCTCACCGCCAAGAACTTCCGACAGGTCGTCATCGAAGGCTCCTTACAGCGCCCGGTCCTGGTTGACTTCTGGGCCGACTGGTGCGCCCCCTGCCGCGCCCTGATGCCAGTCCTGGCCAAGCTCGCAGACGCCTACGATGGCAAATTTCTGCTGGGCAAACTGGACAC
Source organism: Chromatiaceae bacterium (assembly GCA_041307765.1). GTDB lineage: Bacteria > Pseudomonadota > Gammaproteobacteria > Chromatiales > Chromatiaceae > DYRB01. Next base: position 955 of record JBFZCW010000185.1, on the reverse strand, counting down.
GGAGGCGGAGCGAGAGCTGGCTGCCCAGTTTGGCATCCGCAGCCTGCCGACGGTGCAGCTCTTCAAGGACGGCAAGCCGGTGGACCAGTTCATGGGGGCCCTGCCCGAGGACCAGGTGCGCGCCTTCCTCGACCGCCACATACCGCGCGAGGCCGATCTTCTGGTCGCCCGCGCCGAGGCACTGATTGGCGCCGGTAACCTGACCGATGCAGCGGCACTCATCGCCCAGGCGCGGTCGGCGGAGCCCGATCACCCCCGGGTCCGCATCGCCGAGATCCGGCTCGCGGCCGCCGGAGGGGACACCCAGGGGGCCGAAGCGCTCATCAATGCGCTGCCGGTCGACCTCCTGGGTGACCCAGATGTGGTGGCCCTGAGCGGTCAGCTGCGCTTCGCCAACGTGTTGTCCGGGGCACCGCCGGAGCCCGAGCTGCGCGCGCGCCTCGCGGGCGACCCCGCCGACAGCGAGGCCAGCTACCAGCTCGCCGCCCACAGAGTCTCCCGCGGCGACTACGAGGGGGCCTTGGAGCTGCTCTTCGGCCTGATGAGGCGCGACCGCGGCTACGGCGACGACGCCGGGCGCAAGGGGATGCTGATGATCTTCGACCTTCTCGGCGGAAGCGGGGACCTTGTCAGCCGTTGGCGCAGCCGGATGCTCACCGCGATGCACTAGCGAGGCTCTGCCCCACTGGTGCCTGCCGGATGCAGTCCGATCGCGGGGTGGGGTGTTCGATCGGCCCGCCGGAATGCCCCGAGGCGACCGCCAACGGCCGCCCAGGGGAGCGGCAGTCGCCAGTTGCCTCGCTCGCCGACAGAGCCTGACTCGCCGCCTATCGGAGACGTTGCTGATGTCGAGGCGCTACGCGGAGGATCGTCCCGCGCTCAATCCCGTGTGCGACCCGATAGCGCAGGCACACGCGCCTCCACACGATGCTCCCGGCGGTCATCGACCAGTGCA
>JBFZCW010000184.1:0-7248 GCA_041307765.1 Chromatiaceae bacterium | reverse complement strand
GCGTGCCGGAGCTGGCGATGCTGCCGATGGTGTCCACCACCTCCTGGCGGCTCATGCCGATGCCGTTGTCGGTCACGGTGAGGGTGCCGGCGTCTTTGTCGACATCGATGCGGATCCGCAGGTCCCCCTCGTTCTCGTACAACCCCTCGTCGGTGAGGGCCTCGAAGCGCAACTTCTCGGCCGCATCGGAGGCGTTGGAGACCAGCTCCCGCAGGAAGATCTCCTTGTTCGAGTAGAGCGAGCGAATGACCAGGTCGAGCACCTGGCTGACCTCGGCCTTGAATTCCAGGGTTTCTTTATGCGCGTCAACAGTCATAGGTGAATCCACTCGATGGTTCGCAACAAAAATCATGATGGGCGTCGCCGTGGCGGGGCTAAAATGCCCTGCGGGCCACGGTCTTTTCAGGCGCGTGGCAGAATGTAGGCAACTTCCACGCGAATCAAGGGCTTTTCGAGATGGACCCCAGCGTCGTCAGCACCCAGCCGTTCCTAGGCCAGCGCCCCGGCACCTCCGGCCTGCGCAAGAAGGTCAAGGTCTTCCAGCAACCCCACTATCTCGAGAACTTCGTCCAGGCCATCTTCGATACCCAGCCGGAGCTGCGGGGCGGCACCCTGGTGGTCGGAGGGGATGGGCGTTTCTACAACCGCGAGGCCATCCAGCTCATTCTGCGCATGGCCGCAGCCAACGGGGTGGCCAAGGCCCTGGTTGGACGCGGCGGCATCCTCTCCACTCCCGCCGCCTCCTGCATCATCCGCAAGTACAAGGCCCAAGGCGGCATCATCCTCTCGGCCAGCCACAACCCCGGCGGCCCGGACGAGGACTTCGGCATCAAGTTCAACGGCGCCGCCGGCGGCCCGGCCTCCGAGACCATGACCGAGGCGATGTATGCCCGCACCCAGACCATCGACCGCTACCTGACCCTGGAGGCGCCGGACCTCGAACTGGACCTGGACGGCCTCACCCGCCTCGGCGACATGACGGTCGAGGTGATCGATCCGGTCACGGACTACGCGGCGTTGATGGAGGCCCTGTTCGACTTCAACGCCATCCACCAGCTCTTCAACACCGGGCAGTTCCGCATGCGCTTCGACGCCATGCACGCCGTCACCGGCCCCTATGCGGTCGAGATCCTCGAACGGCGCCTTGGCGCCGAGCCCGGCACCGTGATCAACGGCACGCCCCTGCCCGACTTCGGCGGCCACCATCCCGACCCCAACCTGGCCCACGCCCAAGAGCTGGTGACCATGACCCAGGGGCACGACGCCCTGGACTTCGGTGCCGCCTCCGACGGCGACGGCGACCGCAACATGATCCTCGGCAAGGACTTCTTCGTGACCCCCAGCGACAGCCTGGCGGTCCTCGCCGCCAATGCCCACCTGGTACCCGGCTACCAAGGCGGGATCTCCGGGGTTGCCCGCTCCATGCCCACCAGCCAGGCGGCCGACCGGGTCGCCGAACAGCTCGGCGTGGAGTGCTTCGAGACCCCCACCGGCTGGAAGTTCTTCGGCAACCTGCTCGACGCGCGCCGCATCACCCTGTGCGGCGAGGAGAGCTTCGGCACCGGCTCCGACCATGTGCGCGAGAAGGACGGACTCTGGGCCGTGCTCTTCTGGCTCAACCTGGTGGCCAAGCGCCGCCAGTCGGTCGCGGAGATCGTGCGGGAGCATTGGCGCCGCTTCGGTCGGAACTATTACACCCGTCACGACTACGAGGCAGTGGACAGCGACGCCGCCGAGGCGCTGATGGACCACCTGCGCATCCTGTTGCCGGAACTGCCTGGGCAGGAACTGGGCGGGCTCAAGGTCGCGTACGCCGACGACTTCGCCTACACCGACCCGATCGATGGCAGCCGTTCGGAACGCCAAGGCGTGCGTATCGGGTTCGAGGGTGGGTCGCGCATAGTGCTGCGCCTGTCCGGGACCGGCACCCAGGGGGCGACCCTGCGCGTCTACCTGGAGTTTTACGAGCCCGATCCCGCCAAGCACGATCAGGACACCCAGGAGGCCCTGCGGCCCCTGATCCTGATCGCCCGGGAGCTGGCGCAGATCGAGCCGCGCACCGGGCGGGCCGAGCCAGACGTCATCACCTGACCCGCGCTCGGCAACAGACGACACGACCATCGGCCCCGGCGGACCGCAGCCGCCGGGGCCTCAAGACGACAAATGCGGACACCGACCAACCCTGGGGAGTATTCGGCATGGGCGCGCCACCTGGCGACGTGCTCACAAGGTCCTGTCAGCGGGCGCCGCTCCTGACTGCCCTTCTCGATCTGGCCTTGGGCCTGGCGCTTAACCTCTGCGCCCCGACGGCCCAAGCGGGGCCGGTTATCCGCTTCGCGCCCCTGCCGCTCGAAGAGCCCAAGATTGTCCATGAACAGTTCGATGGCCTGGTCAGCTATCTCCAGGAGCAGACCGGATTCGAGATCCGCTGGGTGCCCCTGAGCGACAATGCGGAAATCGTCCGCCAATTCCGCACCGGCGCCATCGACCTCGCCTACCTCGGGCCGCTGCCCTATGTCATCCTGGCCCGCGACCATCCAGCGGCACGCCCGCTTTGCTGCTTTCGCGAGGCCGACGGCGAGACTGCCTACACCTGCTCCCTGATCGCGGTCGGGGAACGCGGGCTCAGCCTGGAGCGGCTTAAGGGGGTGCGCTTCGGGCTGACCCAGCCCTATTCCACCTGCGGTTATCTGGCCAGCTCCCAGATGTTGGCCGCCGCCGGTCTCAGCCTGACTGGAGACGGCAACAGCTACAGTTATGCCGGCAACCACTCTGCGGCCGCCCTCGGCGTTGCCCAGGGCAAATACGACGTGGCCGGGGTCAAGACCTCCATCGCCGGGCGTTACCGGCACTTGGGGCTGGACGTCATCGCCACAAGCCCCAGCTACCCTGGCTTCTCCCTGGTCGCCAACGCGGCAACCCTGGACGCGCCGACGGTTGAGCGCCTGCAAGAGGTCGTGCTGCGCCTCGACCGGGCCCGGCACCCGGAGCTCGCGGGGCGCATGCAAACCTGGGGCGAGCAGATCCGAAACGGCACAGTCCCCCATGGCCGCTGTGACTTCTCCGGTGTCGCCGCAGCCGTGGCCGACCTCCCCTTTCCGATCCCCGAGGCGGGTCCGTGAGGCGTGCGACCCTGCTCGCCTTGGTCGCGTTCGTGTGCGCCGAGGCACTGTGGGCCTGGTCCCTACGGGGGGTCTATCAGGCCGAGCTTCGACTTGCGCTGGACCATCAACAGGCAGACCTTGATGTCACTTTGCGCAGTCTGATCGACGGTTATGGGCACACGGTCGATGTGGTCACCCGCACCAGCGTCGACCGCCCCGAGGTACGCGCCTTGTTGGCCGAGGCCGCCGGCGCGGACCCCGAACAGGCACGCCACCTGCGCGGGCGCCTCTACCGCCTGCTTTACCCCACCTACAGCGTCCTGCGCGATCACGAGCTGCGCGACTTTCAGTTCGTGCTGCCCAACGGGCGCTCTTTCCTGCGATTCCACCGCCCCGACCTGTTCGACGACCCCATCGCCGCAGACCGCCCCATGCTGCGGGCCGTCCTTGACCGAGGCGAGCCCGGGGACTCCTTTGAGATGGATCGCGTCCACCCGGGCTATCATTTCGCCTACCCACTGTATGAGGACGCCGGCCCGGGGCGTCGCCTGATCGGCGTAGCCGACTACGGCGTCTCCTTCGCGGCCATACGCCGCTTACTCCAGAAGTCCAGCGAACCCCATGGGGTTGCCGGCCGCTTCATTCTGCGCGGCGGGCTGCTTGACGAGGTCGGCCACCCCAGCACCCGAGCCCTGTTTCGCCCGACCCCCCTCCATCCGGACTTCGTTGCAGAGGACGAGGAGTCCAGCCTGGGCGACACCGGGCCCGTCCTCTCGCTCCTGCCCTGGGTGGACGCCCTCGAGCGGCAACTCGCGCAGGCCGCCCGCGTGCAGGGGGCTATCGCCGCGGGGAGGCCCCACATGGCGCTGGCTTGCACCAACCTCGAGGACTGCTACACGGTCGCCCTGCTCCCCATCCTCGACAGCACCCAGCGGGTGGCTGGCTTTCTCAACGCCTACAGCCCGGCGCCCGGCATCGTCGAGACGCGCAACAGACTGCTCCTCGCCTTTGTCGCCGGTAGCCTGATGATCCTAGGGGCCGGCGTCACCCTGCGCCGCACCTTGGCCGCCAACCAGCGCCTGAGGTCCATCAGCGAGCACATGGCGGAGGGGCTCTGCGTCATCGACTCCGCCGGCACCACCCTCTATACCAACGTCGCAGCCAACCAGCTCCTGGGCTATGCCAGCCAGGAGCTGGTCGGCCAACCGGCGCACCTGGTGATTCACCCCAGCGAGCCAGTCGAAGGGGACCCGACCGAGGGCTCTCCCCTACGCCAACACGCCGAGCGCGGCGAGGTCTACCGCAGCGACCAGGAGGTCTTCCGCCGCAAGGACGGCACCCTGTTGCGGGTCAGCGTGGTCAGCTGGCCGCTGCGCGAGCAGGGTGAGGTGGTCGGGACTGTGGCCCTGTTCCGCGACATCAGTGCCGAATACGAGGCGCGGATGCGCCTGCGCCAGGCCGAGATCGCCTTCAGCCACCTCGCCGAGGCGGTCGTGGTCACCGACGCGGAGGGCAACATCCAGGTGGTCAATCCGGCGTTCACCCAGATCACGGGCTATGCGGAGGAGGAGGTCCGCGGCAAGAACCCCCGCGTCCTGGCGTCTGGGCGCCACGACCACACCTTCTACGAGCGCATGTGGCACGCCATCCGCAACCTGGGGTACTGGGAAGGCGAGATCTGGAACAAGCGCAAGAACGGGGAGGTCTATCCCGAGGTCCTGAAGATCACCGCGGTGCGCGACGCGGAGAAGCGCATCGTCGGCTTCGTCAGCGTCTTCACCGACATCGCGGAGTTTCGCGCCAAGGAGGAACGGCTGCGCCACCTCGCCTACCGCGACCAGCTCACCGGGCTTTACAACCGCAGCGCCTTCATGCAGATCGTCGAGCATGCCCTGCACCGCGCCCGGGACCGCGGCACGCGCCTGGCCCTGCTCTACCTCGACATCGACCGCTTCAAGCGCATCAACGACACCCTGGGGCACGTCATCGGCGACGCCCTGCTGCGGAAGATCGCCCAGCGCATCCGCAAGACGCTGCGCGCTCAAGACGAGGCGGCCCGACTCGGCGGCGACGAGTTCGTGGTGCTCCTGGAGGACATCGACCAACAGGCGACCCCGGCGCGCGTCGCGCACGCCTTGCTCGAACGCATCCGCGCCCCGCTGGCCGTCGATGGCAAGCCGCTCCATGTCACCTCGAGCATCGGCATCTGCGTCTACCCGGAGGACGGCGACAGCCCGGCGACGCTGTTCAAGAACGCCGACGCTGCGATGTACCTGGCCAAGCAAAGCGGCCGCGACGCCTGTCGCTACTTCACCGCCACCATGGCCAGGGAGGCAGAAGCCCGCTTCGAGCTGGAGACCGAACTGCGCCTAGCCCTCAAGACGGGCCAAATGCGGCTGGAGTACCAGCCCAAGATCGCGCTGGACGATGGGCGACTGCTCGGACTGGAGGCCCTGGTGCGCTGGCAACACCCGCGCGAAGGGCTGTTGCGACCGGCCCGGTTCCTCTCGATCGCAGCGGAAAACGGTCTGATGCAGCCCTTGACCCAATGGGTGCTGGGGGAGGCCAGCCGGCAATGTGCCCGCTGGTGCGCCGACGGGCTGGTGGTCGGGCGCATCTCCTGCAACATCGACGCCAGCATCTTTCAACCAGGGACACTCGAGGCGATGTTGTTGAAAGCAGTCGCAGAGGCAGGTATCACGCCGGCGGACCTGGAATTGGAGGTCCTCGAGACGAGCATTTTGAGGGAGACCCTCACCCATGGGCTCTGGGGACGCCTGGTGGCTCACGGCTTCGAGCTGTCCCTCGACGACTTCGGCACAGGGGAATCGTCCCTGGCCCGGCTCAAGGAACTACCCGTCTCGACCCTCAAGATCGACCGCGGCTTTGTACGCGACCTCGAAATCGACCAAGGCGACCGTTCCATCGTGCGCACCGTCATCGCCATGGCCAAGATCCTGGGAAAGCGGGCCGTGGCAGAGGGGGTGGAGACCGACGCCCAGATGCGCTTCCTCATCGAGGCCGGCTGTTATGCCGTCCAGGGCAACTGGTTCAGCGCCCCGTTGCCACCGGAGGAGATCCCCGACCTGATTCGCGGCGACTACTGTCGCGAAAGGCTCCAGGACCTAACCCGCGAGAGGGCGCCAGCCTGACGATCGAGCAGCGTCGGGCTTGCGCCTCTCGGGGTCAGTGCTTGTCTTTATGCGCCTCTCGGGGTCAGTGCTTGTCTTTATACCCCGCCAACAGGCCCGCAGCGCCGTCGGGTATCCCGCCCTTTTCCATCTCGGCCTGGATCCGCGAAATCCTTGACGCACTGACGCCCCCAAGGCGCGCCACGTCCGTGAGCGGCAGATTGCAGACCCGGCGTAGCAGATAAACAGCCGTCTTGAAGGCCGCCTGATGAGACCGATCGAGCACCACCTCCGGCGGGATCTCGAACGCGCGCGCCACGGTGCCCACCACGTCCTCGGCCAGGGGACGTTCGGGGTGAGTCTGCATCTTGGGCACCGCATCGAGGTTCTGCTGCGCGACCAGCCCGGACATGCGCTGCCGGAACGCCTCACCACCAAGCCAGATCTGCCCGCGCAACGCTTCCCAGGGCGACGCCGCATCCATGCCCTCGGCTACGAACCGCCGATAGTCCGTCCGGCCGGCGTTCGGGTCCGCCGAGAAGTTGCGCAGCACCCAATCCACCTGCAGCCATCCCGGCGCAGGGGCGACGCCCGCCGTCGCGCCATAGCTGCTCCACGGCCAATCCTGCGCCCTGGCCACCAGGCCAGCGCGCACGGGATTCAGGACAACGTAGCGACATAGCTCCAACAAGTGGCACTGCTTTTCGACCATGATGGCCTTGTAACGGCCCTGCAGCACATGGCCGGTGCGTCCATGTCGGCGGTTGTAGGACTGGGTATAGACTTGGTTCAACCGTCGCATCCCGGCGACCAGGTTGGGCTCCGGCGTTTCGAAAAGCAGGTGGTAGTGGTTGTCCATCAGGCACCACGCATAGCAAAGCCACTGCTGCTGGGCGACCTCCAGGGCGAAGCTGTCGATGAATCGCCGACGATCCCGATCATCGGCGTAGCTCGGCTCCCGCGCATGACCGCGGGCCGTGACGTGGTAGACAGCACCGGGAAACTCGATTCGC
>JBFZCW010000183.1:0-25752 GCA_041307765.1 Chromatiaceae bacterium | reverse complement strand
GCTGGTCATCCTCTCAGACCAGCTACCGATCGTCGCCTTGGTAGGCCTTTACCCTACCAACTAGCTAATCGGACGTGGGCTCATCTGGTAGCGAGAGCTTGCAAGCAGAGGCCCCCTTTCTTCCGTAGAACGTATGCGGTATTAGCCCGAGTTTCCCCGGGTTGTCCCCCACTACCAGGTAGATTCCCACGTATTACTCACCCGTCCGCCACTCTACTCGCCCCGAAGGACTTTCGCGTTCGACTTGCATGTGTTAGGCATGCCGCCAGCGTTCAATCTGAGCCAGGATCAAACTCTTCAGTTCATCTCTTTCGGCCACCGAAGCGGCCTATCCTTGCTCGACAGGGTATCTTCTCTTACAAAGGTACTCCGTCGCTTATGCTTCGAGCCTTTCGGCACGACGGAGCACCCACACAAGTTACCTGAACGAATTGTTAAAGAACTGCTCTGCCACTTCCCTCAAGCGAGACCGACCATTCTACCGACTGGGTCGCAGGTGTCAAGCTTGGTTGGGAGCCCCAGCCCGGGGCGGCGGGCGAACCTGCCTGCCCCGAGGGAGGCGCCACTATACAGGGAAAAATCGGAACGTCAACTAGCTCGCCCCAGGGCCGGGAGGGCTTCGGAAGGCCGACGGATCCGCCCCATGCGGGGGCTCATGTCACCTTGACCCGGGCGAACCGCCGCTTGCCGACCTGGTAGATGTGGGTCGAGCCTGGGGCGCAGTAGAGCCGAGGGTCCTCCAGCCTTTCGCCGTCGATGCGCACGGCCCCCTGGCCGATCAGGCGGATCGCCTCCGAGGTGCTGCTCGCCAATCCCGCATCGCGTAGCAGATTGGCGATGAGCAGGCCCGCGCCCCCCGTCAGCGCGTCGAACTCTGGGATATGTTCGGGCAGGGCGCCCCGCTGGAAGCGGGCGACGAATGTGTCGAGCGCCTGCTGTGCGCGCCGCGGCCCGTGGAAGCGGCCCACCAACTCCTCGGCCAGACGGAACTTGATATCCCGCGGGTTGGCCCCGGCAGCGGCAGCCGCCCGCCAGCCATCCACCTCGCTGGCCGGGCGGAAGCTCAGCAGCTCGAAGTACCGCCACATCAGCTCGTCGGAGACGGACATCAGCTTGCCAAACATCTCCTCGGGCGGATCGGCCATGGCGATGTAGTTGCCCAAGGACTTGGACATCTTCTGCACGCCGTCGAGGCCCTCCAGGATAGGCAAGGTAATGACAACCTGGGGGTCCTGCCCGAACGCCTCCTGTAGCTGGCGCCCCACCAGGAGGTTAAATTTCTGGTCGGTGCCGCCGAGCTCGATGTCGGCCTTTAGGGCGACGGAGTCGTAGCCTTGGACCAAGGGGTAGAGGAACTCATGGATCGCGATCGGCTGCCCGGCCTTGAAGCGCTTGGAGAAGTCGTCACGCTCGAGCATTCGGGCCACGGTGTGCTTGGCCGCAAGCCCGATCAGGTCGGATGCCCGCAGTTCACCCATCCAGCTCGAGTTGAACACCACTAAGGTGCGTTCCGGGTCGAGGATGTGAAAGATTTGCTGCTCGTACGTCGCCGCGTTCGCGAGCACCTCTTCCCGTGTGAGCGGTTTACGCGTCACGCTCTTGCCGGTCGGGTCGCCGATCATGCCGGTGAAGTCGCCGATCAAGAACAGCACTTCGTGCCCAAGATCCTGAAACTGACGCAGCTTGTTGATCAGCACCGTGTGCCCGAGGTGCAGATCCGGGGCCGTAGGATCGAACCCCGCCTTGACGCGCAACGGTCGTCCCTGGGCCAGCTTCTTGACAAGGCCCTCCTCGACGAGGATCTCTTGCGTTCCTCGCCGGATGATGGCGAGCGCCTCCTCAACTGAAGTCATCGCTTTGAAACCTCGAATGTTGCAGTCCAGGCCCCTTGGCGGCAGAACTGCCGTAGAGCCTTGGGCAGCGGGGTGTTCCTCCGGCGCGCCGGCGGCGCCAGCCGCCGCCTTTCCGACGGTAACGACCCTGGACTACACTGCACCCTCGCTGAAACCAGCCTCAACCCATCACCCTCAGACGGTGAATTGCTATGAAAGATTACAACCTGCGTAGCCGCGACATCTATGGGGAGCCGCAACGGCGCGGCGGCCGGAGTTGGTTAAAGGTCGGTGTGTTTCTGATCATTGCGGCGGCAGCCGCGGCCGCCTGGTTTCAGTTCGGGCAGCACGCTCCGGCTCCAGAGGTCAGCCCGGCCGGGGCGACAACCCCAAAGGCCGGCGCAACGGACCCCAACATCATTCCATTGACGCTTCCGCCACGCAGCCCCAATGAGGCGCCCGCCGCTCCCCGGTGAGGAGGCTGGCGCTCCCCGGTGAGGAGGCTGGCGCTCCCCCCTCGGGTCGACGCACCACGAAGATCGAGGGTGCAGGGCCAACAGCCGGTGCCCGGTCGGCCGCTGGCAGCAAGCCCGACGTCCCCCAGACACCGGCCGGACCATTTAGAGGGCCGACACCGTGCTCGCGTTTGCCGAAGAAGACGACGCGCCCGGAGCCTCGCAGACGGATTCAGTTTTGCGTGCCGCCGCCATTACGTTGTCCGCGCAGCACGCCGGCCTCTGCGGATTTGTTTGCTGGTTGCGCGGCCCTAAACGGAGAAAGACGAGCCGCAACCGCAGGTGGTCGCCGCGTTGGGATTGCGGATCACGAACTGGGCGCCTTGCAGCCCCTCGGTGTAGTCGATCTCGGCGCCGCTGAGATACTGCATGCTCATGGGGTCGATGAGCAGCTTTACCCCGTCGGTCACGACCTCGGCGTCGCCCTCCTGCGCCGCCTCGTCGAACGTGAAGCCGTACTGGAAGCCGGAGCAGCCGCCTCCCTGGATGTATACGCGCAACATCAGACCGGGATTACCTTCATCCTTGATCAGCTCGGCCACTTTAGCAGCGGCGGCAGCCGTAAAGACCAGATCTGGGTCGGAAAGGGTTTCTGCGTTCATGGGCCACCTGCACGGATCGGGGAATGGGAATAACACCAGAAGTCTACTATGGGTTTGATCAGGCACTTGATCAAGTACTGGGGGCGGGCACAGAGCGGGGCTGTCACTCCTGGCGCCGGCCCCTCTGGCCCGTCACTCCGTTAGCTGCCAGGGAAAAGTCTCCGCGCTGGCGATGAGTTTGTCGCCCTTGGGATCGATCACGACGGTCAGGGCCTGCGGCTCAAACCCCGTGGGCAGCACCAGACGCCCCTCGAAGGTTTGAAAGTGGTCGAAGCGCATCGCCAGCTTGGTTGGCTGGGATCCCTTCAACTGCTTGAGAGTCAACGTCTTGTCTTTGCGGTTCTGCCTGCCAGTCAGCTTGATGTCGATAGACCCCGAGGTCTGGCCCACATCCTCGATCGGCTGGCTCACAGTAAAGCGGTACGTGAACTCCCGCATCGCCTCGCCGGCGGTCAGGCGCAGTCCCTGCACCGCCACGACACTGCGCCCGCCGGCGCGTATCAGTTTCTTTAAGGACGCGACCTCTCTTGCGAGGGCGAGACGCTCATCCTGCGACGCCTTCAACTGCTCCTGGACCGAGCGGTCCCGCTCCTGCTCGATCTGCCGGGTGCGGTCGCAGGCGATGTTCTCCTGCCTTAGGCGAGCCAACTCCAAAGTCAGAGCGTCGCACTCGCGCTGGAGGGCCTGTAGGGCCTCGCTGGCCTGGATGGATTCCGTGCGCAGGGAACGGACCCCCAGAACAAATCCACCCCAGAAGGCCCCGGCAGCCACAGAGATGACGACGGCGCCAAGCGACAGGCCCGCCCAAACCCCATGCTGCCGGTGACCGGTCGCCGCTGGGGTCGCGTCGGGCGCTTCCACGGCCTTGCCCCTCAGGGAAGTAGAGCGAGCTCGTCGAGCCCCGCGGCCTCCGCGTAGCCGAACATGAGGTTCATGTTCTGCAAGGCCTGGCCGGCGGCCCCCTTGACCAAGTTGTCGATCACGGACTGAACCACGACCACCCCATCTCCCAAGGGCTCGGTGACGGCGATACGGCAGACATTGGTGCCGCGGACCGAGCGCGTCTCCGGATGGGATCGCGGCGGCAGGACATCGACGAAGGGCTCACCCGCATAGCGGGCCTCGAACAGCCGCTGAAGATCGCAGTCACGGTCGGTCAGCCGTGCATAGAGGGTCGCCTCTATCCCGCGGATCATTGGTACCAGGTGCGGGACAAAGGTCAAACGCAGCGGCCCGCGAGCCGCGGCCGCGAGGTTCTGGCGGATCTCCGGCTGGTGTCGGTGCCCGGCCACTGCATACGCCTTGAAGCTCTCCCCGACCTCTGCCATCAGGATCCCGACCTCGGCCTTGCGCCCGGCCCCGCTGACCCCGGACTTGGCATCGGCAATCAGCCAGGAGGGATCGACCACGCCGGCCTCGAGCAGCGGCAGCAGGCCGAGGGTGGTCGCCGTTGGGTAACAGCCGGGGTTGGCAACCAGGCGCGCCGAGCGAAGCTGATCGCGGTTGACCTCCGGCAGACCGTAGACCGCCTCCGCCAGCAGGTCGGGGCAGGCGTGGGGCATGCCGTACCAGCGCTCCCATTCTGCGGCGTCCTTCAGCCGAAAGTCCGCGGCCAGGTCGATGACCTTGGTGCCCCGTGCCAGCAGCTCGGGGACCATCTTCATGGCGGTTCCGTTCGGCGTGGCGAAGAAGACCAGGTCGCATTCGGCCAAGACCCCGGGGTCCGGGTCACGAAACCTTAGATCGACCCGCCCGCGCAGATGCGGAAACAGGTCGGCCACCGCCGTGCCAGCCTCGCCACGAGAGGTAATCGCCGCGACCTGGGCACCGGGATGTCGCGCCAGGAGGCGCAGCAACTCTGAGCCGGTATATCCGGTGCCGCCAACGATGCCAACGCGAGTCATGGTCTGCCCTTCACCCCCGCCCGCGCCAGATGTGCGTCGCACCGCTGCGAGGGCCTGCAAGAAAAACAGCGGCCTTGGCCGCTGTTACGTTGGTCAGCATTAGACTGTGCCGAGGCACAGCCGCCCATCAAGAGCAGCCGCCCCCTGAGGAGCCGCAGGAGCCGCATCCACCGCCTCCGCCAACGGGCGGCAGGTTGTTGAAGACGAAAGTAGCGTTGCCGTCGCCGCGGTCGACGAAGTCGATCTCGACCCCGCGCAGGTACTGCAGGGTGCCGTCGTCCACGATCACCTTAAAGCCGGCGAACTCGCGCACGCCGTCGTTGCCGTTGATGGCGTCCGCAAAGGTCATGCCGAAGCTGATGCCGCTGCAACCCCCGGGGGTGGCGAAGACACGCACCCCCTGGACGCTATCGTCGACCTGATCGAAGAGCTCGCCCATCTTGCTCTGGGCGGGGGGCGTCAGGGTGAGGTCATTATCGGTGAGGGCTGTCAACATGGGTGATCTCCAGAAGGCTCGAAAAGGCGAATAGTATAGCCCGGAGGTAGGTTTCGATGCCAGAGCCCCGCGCGGCAGCCGGCGCGCCTAGTCGAGGCGGCCCTGAGTCTCCAGGGCGGAGAGGTGGCGCACAGCGTCGACGAGGTGCTGTCCCCAATGGGCGGCGAAACCCCGGTACCAGCCGCAGTCCGCGGGCTGCGGGTGCCGCTCGTGAACGCGCAGCGCATGTTTCAGCTCGCAGTAGATGTCGGTCAGGTCGTCCGCGAGGCTGCCGGTCATGGTACGGTGCTCGCCGACGCGGTCGAACTCCAGCCAGTATCCGTCCCGGTCACCGAGGATTTCCCGCAGGTGGGTGTAGAGCTCGAAGCGGGCATCGAGGTCGGGGGTCAATGGATCCTCGTCCTCTCCGCCCTCCCGACCGAGCGACAGGACGGCCGCATGCAACCGCGGCAGCAGATCGGCGACCTCGACCAGCCAAGACGTCGAGGCCGCGCCGGACGCCTCGATGAGGCGGCAATAGGCGCTCGCCAAGTCCGCGATCGCGCTGCCGGATCGAGGGCCGGTCGCTGATGCCGTGGGGCTGAGGTCAAACATGCCCATCAGTGTAGACGAGTTGTCACAGGTTTCCGGCGACCCGGCCTGTGCACGCCTCAGACCTCGACCATCTCAAAGTCGTCCTTACCCGCCCCGCATTCCGGGCAACGCCAGTTCAAGGGCACGTCTTCCCACTTCGTCCCTGGGGCGATGCCCTCGTCGGGGAGGCCCTTGGCCTCGTCGTAGACGAAGCCGCAAATCACACACAGATAGGTCTTCATCAGGCGGTTCCTCAGTTCGGCTAACATCGCCCCGGAGACTCCACCGACGGTGGCCAGGGTCCGGCCGCCCATTCTATCCCTATGATGGGGCCGGTTGCCGACCCGGCGCCACGCAACCAACCCCGACGGATCATCCCATGCAGCCAGACCAGAGAATCCCGGCCGTCCTCTGCGCCGCCGGACACGACCCCAGCGGAGGAGCCGGCATTACCGCCGACGGCGAGGCCGTACGCGCCGCCGGCGCCCATCCGCTGGGGGTCATCACCTGCCTCACCGCCCAGGACACTTGCGGGCTGCGGCGCCTCTGGCCCCAGCCCCCGGTACAGGTGGAGGAACAGTGCCGCTTGGTCTTGGAGGACGCCCGGGTGGCAGCCATCAAGATCGGACTACTCGGGAGTGCTGCCATGGTGAGGGTCCTGGCCGGGATCATGCAGGATCACCCGGACCTGCCCGTGGTTCTGGACCCAGTCCTGGCCTCCGGGTCCGGCCAATCCGTCGCCGACGCAGCCCTGTGCAACCAGATGCGCCAGCGGCTCTTCCCGGCCGTCACCCTGCTTACGCCGAATGTCCCTGAGGCTCAGACCCTGAGTGGTGCCGTCGGGCCGGACGACTGCGCCGAGCGCCTCCTGCGCCTGGGCTGCCTGTGGGTCCTGATCACCGGGACACACGCCCCGGGCGGTGCAGTCACCAACCGCCTGTACGGCCGTAACGGGACCGGCGTCTCCTGGGACTGGCCCCGGCTGCCTGGGGAATACCACGGCTCCGGCTGCACCCTGGCAAGCGCCATCGCCGCGCGCCTCGCGCTGGGTCAGGACGTCGCGGACGCGGTGGCCGACGCGCAGGACTACACGTGGAAGACCCTGGAAAGGGCGCGCTGTACCGGGCGTTGTCAGCTCAACCCCAACCGCCTGTTCGCCCTGGATCCTGGGGCCGCCGCATGAACGCGCTGCGCGGCCTCTATGCCGTCACGCCGGAGCTTCCCGGGCCGGGGTTGTCCTTGGCACGGCAGGTCGATCTGGCCATCGCCGGCGGGGCCCGGCTTATCCAGTACCGCGACAAGGCCAGAGACCGGGCGGAGGACCGGGAGCGGCGTCTCGCGCAGGCGCACGCGCTGCGTGGGGTCTGCCGGGCCGCCGGGGTTCCGCTCATCATCAACGACGATGTGGCGCTGGCTGGTGCCGTCTCAGCGGACGGCGTCCACCTCGGGCACGATGACACCCCGCCGGCCGAGGCCAGACGCCTGCTGGGACCGTCGTCCATCATCGGGGTCTCGTGCTACGACCGCCTGGATCTGGCCGAGGCCGCCCAGTCTGCCGGCGCCGACTACGTCGCCTTCGGCAGCTTTTTCCCCTCCCAGACCAAGCCCCTTGCGGTGCGGGCGGAACCGGACCTGCTGCGTCGCGCCCGTCAGCACATCCGCGTGCCCCTGGTTGCCATCGGGGGCATAACTCCAGAGAATGGCGCCGCCCTGATCGCAGCCGGTGCCGACCTGCTGGCGGTGGTCAGCGGAGTCTTCGGCGGACCCGACCCCAGGGCCGCAGCCCAGGCCTATGCCCGGCTCTTCGATACACCCGACCTAAGGATGCGCCCATGACCCGCTCCCATGACCTCTTCGCCGCGGCCCAGCGCCACATCCCAGGCGGTGTGAACTCTCCGGTGCGGGCCTTCCGCGGCGTGGGCGGAGACCCCGTCTTCGTCGAGCGTGCGGCCGGGCCTTACCTCTTCGACGCAGATGGCCAGCGCTACATCGATTATGTCGGCTCCTGGGGGCCCATGGTCCTGGGCCACGCCCACCCGGAGGTCATCGGAGCCGTCAGCGACCGCATCCGCGGAGGGCTCTCTTTCGGCGCACCGACGGAGTTGGAGACCCGCATGGCAGACCTGGTGTGCGGCCTGGTCCCCTCCATGGACCTGGTGCGCATGGTCAGCTCCGGGACGGAGGCGACCATGAGCGCCATCCGTCTGGCCCGCGGCTACACCGGGCGGGACAAACTGATCAAGTTCGAGGGGTGCTACCACGGCCACTCCGACTCCCTGCTAGTCAAGGCCGGGTCCGGGGCCCTGACCCTGGGCGAGCCGAGCTCCCCCGGGGTCCCCGCCGCCCTGGCGGAGCTGACCGTTACCCTAACCTACAACGACGTCGATCAGGTCCGCGACACCTTTGCCCAAATCGGCGACCAGATCGCGTGCATCATCGTGGAGCCGGTGGCCGGCAACATGAACTGCATTCCGCCGCTCCCCGGCTTCCTGGAGGGGCTGCGGGAGCTTTGCGATCAGTACGGCGCCGTACTCATCTTCGACGAGGTCATGACGGGGTTCCGGGTCGCCCTCGGCGGGGCCCAGGCGGTCTACGGCGTGACCCCGGACCTCACCACCCTGGGCAAGGTCATCGGCGGAGGCATGCCGGTGGGGGCCTTTGGCGGACGGCGGGACATCATGGAGCGCATCGCACCCCTGGGCCCCGTCTACCAGGCCGGGACCCTGTCCGGGAACCCCATCGCCATGGCCGCCGGGCTCAAGACGCTGGAGCTGATCTCGGCCCCGGGTTTCTTCGACGACCTGTCGGCCAAGACCGCGACGCTGACCGATGGACTGGTGGAACGTGCCGCAGCAGCGGGGGTGAGCTTTAGCACCAACCAGGTCGGGGGCATGTTCGGCATCTTCTTCACCGACCAGGGCCCAGTCACCGACTACGCCGGCGCCACCGCCTGCGACCAGACAAGCTTCCGCGCCTTCTTCCACGGCATGTTGGACCGCGGGGTCTATCTGGCCCCCTCCGCCTTCGAGGCCGGCTTCGTCTCGGCGGCCCACACCCCCGAAGATATTGGCGCCACCCTGGCGGCAGCCGAGAGGACCTTCGCCGAGATCGCCGCTTGACCCATCGCGCGGCAGAGCCCCATGGAAGCCCTGATCGCACAGGTGATCGAATGGGTCAAGGCCAACCCCAACTGGTCCCTGATCGCCGTCTTTGTGATTTCCGTCTCCGAGTCTCTGGCCGTCATCGGGCTCGTCGTACCGGGGGTCCTGATGATGGGGACCATGGGGGCCCTGATCGCCGCTGGGGCCATCGGCTTCTGGCCGGTGGTGGCCGCCGCCGTGCTGGGCGCCATCGTCGGGGACGGGCTGAGTTACTGGCTGGGGCACTACTTCAAGGACGACATCCGGCGCTTCTGGCCGTTCCGCCGCTACCCGGAGACCCTGAATTTCGGGGTGCGATTTTTCGACAAGTACGGGTCGCTGAGCATCATCTTCGGGCGCTTCGTGGGGCCGGTGCGCCCGGTGATCCCTGTGGTGGCCGGAATGATGGGCATGACCCCGGCCCGCTTCACCGTAGCCAACGTCGTCTCGGCCCTGCTGTGGGCGCCCGCCTACATTCTCCCAGGTATTCTGGTGGGGGCGTCGGTCAAACTCGCCGCGGAGACGACCATCCGCCTGGCCATCGTCCTGCTCGGCCTGCTCGGTGCCGTCTGGTTGGCTGCCTGGCTGGTTGGGGGGGCCTTCCGCCTGATCAGCCCCCGCGCCAGCGCCTGGGTCCAGGCACTGCTCCGCTGGGGCGAGATCCACCCCAAGATCGGCGAGGTGGCCCGCGCCCTGGCCGATCCCGGCCACCCGGACGCCCGCACCCTCACGGCGCTCGCTGGGGTCCTGACCCTGGGGGTGGCCCTGTTCGGGTTCGCCACCGGGCTGACCGTCTTGGGGGCTGGGGAGCTGCGCCTGAACCTGGCAGCCCTGGAACTGGCTCAAAGCCTCAGCTCCCCGGTCGCCGACCATCTCATGCTCGCCTTGAGCCGCCTGGCCGACCTCCCCGTCATCCTCACGCTCATCCTGGCCATCTACAGCTACGAGCGGCTGCGCCGCGGCGGGCGGCAGGCCAACTACTGGCTGGCCGCCGGGGGCTTCGCCCTGATCGCCCCACCCCTGCTCCAGGCCCTGCTCCGGGTGCCCCGTCCGGACCTGGAACTGGCGGCCGAGGCCGGCGCCGCACTGGCGACGACGTTCAGCCCCCTGACCCCCTGGGCCTTCCCCAGCGGGCACGTCCTGCGCGCGACCGTGGTCTTCGGCTTCCTCGCGGTGGCACTGGCCCGAACTCTGGCCCCAGCCTGGCGCAGCCTGCCCTATATCGCCGCAGCGACCCTGGTGACCGCGGTTGCGGTGGCGCGGGTCTACCTCGGCTTCGAATGGCTGAGCGGGGTGCTGGCGACCGTCGCCCTGGGCCTGGTCTGGGTCGCCGCGCTGGGTCTGGCCTTCCGCCGGCACACCGCAGACGAACCCCTGCTCGCCGGGCTCTGGCCAGTGACCATGACCACCCTGGCCCTGGCCGTCTCCCTCCAGACCTGGGTGCGGCACGACCAGGATCTGGCTGCGCGCCACCCGCCCCCAACTCCCATCGCCGCGAGCGCGACGCAGTGGCAGACGCAGCTCTGGCAAACGCTGCCGCTGCGGCGCGAGGACATCTGGCAACGCGCGAACCAGCCGCTGGACATCCAGTATGCCGGCACGCCGGAGGCGCTGGCGGCGACCCTCGCGGCCCGAGGCTGGGAGCCGGCTTTAAAGTTGGACTGGGCCACCGCGCTGAACCTTTTCTCCCCCGAACTGCCGCTACAAGATCTGCCGGTCCCGCCCCAGGTCCATGCCGGGCGCCACGAGACCCTGGCCCTGGCCAAGCGGCTCCCCGATGGCGGGCGCTTGGTGCTGCGCCTATGGGCCACGCGCTACATCCTCGGGGGGACACCCCTGTGGGTCGGCAACGTCACGGCCCAGCGCAAGGACCTCGTCCTCAACCTCTTCGCGATTCCCGCCACTGTGCAGGAGTTCGCATCGCCGAGGACACAGTTGGAGCGCGATCTGAGGGGCCTGCCCGGCGTGACCTGCTCGCCCCGCGGCTCTGTCCTGCTGGTGGCCATCGATGGGGATCGGCAGGGCTCCCCATGATGACCTCGCAACTCCGGGGGCCCTGCGCCTGGGGCTTTTCCCGCCGCCTTGGGTGCGCCCTCCACGCGTAGGGGCAGCGACCCTGACATGCCAGCCGCCGCCCCTGACTGCCTCGACCGGATCCACCTGGAGGTCACCGCCCGCGAGCAGGTCATGTCCGGCCTGGCCCTGGTGTTCCTGATCCTCGCCGCCGTCTCGCTCCGCCACGTCGAGCGCTCCCCGCAGGACACCGGCACGGCCGAACTGTTGGTCACGTTGCTCCTTTCCCTGTGGCTGCCCCTGTTTATCGACGCCCTGGTGGGCTATTGGCGCCGGGCGGACTTCACCTGGCCGGGGGCGCGGCGCCTGCTCCTGCTCTGGTTGATCCCCCCCCTTCCGCATCGCCCAGTCGCCCTACGCGGCAGAGTCCTGTGTCTGGCTGCCGGCGTTCGGCTGGCAGCGGGCGGACCAGGACCTCTACGAGCGCTTGGAGCGGGCCTTCAGCATCCCGATGCTGTTCATGGCCATCCTGATCCTGCCGATCCTAGCGGCCGAGCTCTTCTGGGCCGAAGAGGTGGCCGGCCATGCGGGCGTACGGCTCGCCCTCGATCTCGGGACCGCGGTGATCTGGCTCGCCTTCTGCGTGGAGTTCATCGTCATGTCCACGCTGGCGCCGAAGAAGCTCGTCTACCTGGCGCGCAATTGGATCAACCTGGCCATCATCGTCATGCCCTTCCTAGCCTTCCTGCGCGGCCTTAAGGTCGGACGGGTGCTCTGGTTGGGCAAGGGGCTTGGCAAGGCGGTCAAGACGCTGAAGGTCTATCGGGTACGCGGGCTATGGATGCGCGGCTGGCGGGGGATGGTCGCTGTGGACCTGCTGGAACGTGTCGTCCACCGCACCCCCGAGCGACGCCTGCATCGCCTGCGCGAGACCCTGGCGGAAAGGGAGCGGGACATCTCGCGCCTGCGGGGGCGCATTCGCGATCTGGGGGCGGAGATCCGCGCCGCCGCAAGCAAAGGCGATGGCCCGGGCTGATCCCGATGCCTAAACGCCCGGTCCCAGGATTCGGACGCCCGACCCAAGCGCCGGTTGAAGGCCCTATCCGCGAGACCTTATGATCGTTCCCCTTCCGCCGCTCGGCGGCCATCGTCCGATTGCGAGCACCTACCGGGATCGAGTAGCGTTGCTCGTTTGCACCGACCCTGACCGCGGTCCTGCGCGTCCGCCGTGGTCGCCCCCTAGCCCCCACCCGGAAGCCCGTTCATGCAGCCCGTCCTCAAGTCCGTCAAGCTGGCCAGTGTCTGTTACGACATCCGCGGTCCGGTGATGGCCCGCGCCCGGCAGATGGAGGAAGAGGGGCACCGCATCATCAAGCTCAACATCGGCAACCCGGCGGCCTTCGGCTTCGAGGCGCCGGACGAGATCGTGCGGGACGTGATCCACAACCTGCCAAACGCGTCGGGCTATGCCGAGTCCAGGGGGCTGTTCGCCGCCCGCAAGGCCGTGATGCACTACACCCAGGCCAAGCAGATCCCTGGGGTCGATGTCGGCGATATCTACATGGGCAACGGGGTCTCCGAGCTGATCGTGATGACCATGCAGGCGCTGCTCGACACCGGCGACGAGGTCCTGGTACCGACCCCGGACTACCCCCTGTGGACCGCGGCGGTGAGCCTGGCCGGCGGTACCCCCTGCCATTACCTGTGCGACGAGGGCGCGGGGTGGCTGCCGGACCTGAACGACATCCGCGCCAAGATCAGCCCGTCGACCCGCGCCATTGTGGTGATCAACCCCAACAACCCCACCGGGGCGCTTTACCCTGTGGACCTGCTGCGGGAGATCGTCGAGATCGCCCGGCAGCATCAGTTGATCGTCTACGCCGACGAGATCTACGACAAGGTGCTTTACGACGGGGCGACCCACACCTCCATCGCCTCCCTGGCCGAGGATGTGTTGTTCCTGACCTTCAACGGCCTATCGAAGAACTACCGGGCCTGCGGCTACCGCGCGGGCTGGGTGGTGGTGTCCGGGGAGAAGCGCCACGCCCGCGACTACATCGAGGGGCTGGACATGCTGGCTTCCATGCGCCTGTGCTCCAACGTCCCGGCCCAATACGCCGTCCAGACCGCACTCGGCGGCTATCAGAGCATCGACGACCTGGTGGCCCCCACCGGGCGCCTTTATCGCCAGCGGGACCTTGCCTACGACCTCCTCACCTCCATCCCCGGGGTGACTTGTCCCAAGCCCCAGGCGGCTATGTACCTGTTCCCCCGGCTGGACCCCAAGGTCTATCCCATCGTCAACGACCAGCACTTCGTCCTGGAGTTGCTGCTCGAAGAGAAGGTGCTGGTCGTCCAGGGCACCGGCTTCAACTGGCCGCATCCCGACCACTTCCGGTTGGTCTTCCTGCCCAACACCGACGACCTTCAGGAGGCCTTGGGACGCATCGCGCGGTTCCTGGACGGTTTCCGCAAGCGCCACGGGACCTGAGGGGACCTCACTGGCCAGCGATGGTCATCTCGTCGATGAGCCAGGACCCCGTGCGCGTGCTGCCGGGGAAGTCGCAGTCGTTGCCCACCGCCACCAACCCCTGGTACATGCGCTTGAGGTTACCCGCGATGGTGATCTCCTCCACCGGGAAGGCGATCTCGCCGCCCTCGACCCAGAAGCCGGCGGCGCCGCGGGAGTAGTCCCCCGTGACCGGATTGATGCCGCTGCCCATGAGCTCGGTGACCAGCAGCCCGGTGCCCATTTCCCGCAGCAGGCCGGGGAGGTCCAGGGGGCCCATCTCGATGTGCAGGTTGCGCACTCCCCCGGCGTTGCCGGTGGTCGGCATCCCCAGCCGGCAGCCGGAGTAGGTGTCCAGCACATAGCTGCGCAGGACCCCGCCGCTCACGAAGTCCTTGGCGGCAGTGGCGACACCCTCCCCGTCGAAGGGGGCGCTGGACAACCCGCGCCGCAGGTGCGGCTCCTCGTAGATGCGCACGAACTCCGGGAAGATGCGCTCCCCCAGGTGATCGAGCAGAAAGCTTGCCCGCCGGTACAGGCTAGTCCCATTGATGGCGCCGGTGAGATTGCGCAGCAGGCCGGTCGCTACCTCGGCGCGGAACAGGACCGACGCCTGACAGGTCGGGATCTGGCGCGCCCCGAGCCTCGCCAGGGTCCGCTCGGCGGCGCGTCGGCCGACGGCCTCGGGGGCCTCCAGGTCGGCCGCAGAACGGGCGCTCGTCCACCAATAGTCGCGCTGCATGGACTCGCCGTCCTGGCCGATGACGGCGCAGCTCAGGCCGTGGCGGGTGCTGGGGTAGCCGCCGATGAAGCCATGGCTGTTGCCGTAGACCTGAACCCCGAAATGGCTCGACAGGCTGGCCCCTTCGGAGTTGGTGATGCGCGGGTCGGCGGCGCGGGCGGCGTCCTCACACACCACCGCAAGCCGGATGGCCTCCTCCACGGACAGATCCCAAGGGTGGTAGAGGTCCAGGTCCGGAAGCTGGGTGGCGAGGCGCTCGGGGTCGGCCAGGCCGGCGCAGGGGTCTGACTGGGTGTGGCTGGCGATGGCGCAGGCGGCGCGCACCGCCTCGCGTACCGCGGCGGGGCTCAGATCCGAGGTACTGGCCGAGCCTTTGCATTGGCCGAAGTAGACGGTGAGCGACAGGCCGTTGTCGCGGGTATGCTCCACGGTCTCGACCTCACCCAGGCGCACCGCGATCTCAATCCCGGCGCTGCCGCTGACCACGGCCTCGGCGCCAGTGGCCCCGCGGCGCTTCGCCTCCCTGAGGAGGTCATCGATGGTGGCGTGCAGGCGGGCGAGCCGCTCGCGGGTGTCGTCGGTGGCGGTGATGGTCATCGGCGTCTGCAATTCGCGGTCGTTGGATAGTTCGGTAGGATGGGTAGCGCGAAGCGAAACCCATCATGTTGATGTTGTTGCTGATGCTGGTCTTGCCGGTGGCAGCCACCGCGATCGGATCACCCCTCGCACTGAGGCACCGCGGCGCCGTTGCATGCCCGCCTGTGACGACGGGTTTCACTGCGCTCCAGACGCCCTAACGAATCAGGCGCTGGTCCCGCCGACGGTCAGCCCGTCGATGCGCAGGGTCGGCTGGCCGACCCCGACTGGCACGCTCTGCCCCTCCTTGCCGCAAGTACCTACGCCTTGATCGAGGGCGAGGTCGTTCCCGATCATGGCCACGCGGGTCAGGACGTCGGGCCCGTTGCCGATGAGGGTGGCCCCTTTGACCGGTCGGGTGACGCGGCCGTTCTCGATGAGATAGGCCTCGCTGGCGGAGAACACGAATTTGCCGGAGGTGATGTCTACCTGGCCGCCGCCGAAGTTTACCGCATACAGGCCCTTGGGGACGGAGGCAATGATCTCCTGCGGATCCTGATGGCCGGCCAGCATGTAGGTATTGGTCATGCGCGGCATGGGCAGGTGGGCGTAGGACTCGCGCCGGCCGTTGCCGGTGGTGGGGACCCCCATGAGGCGGGCATTGAGCTTGTCCTGCATGAAACCGCGCAGGATGCCGTCCTCGATGAGCACGGTGCGCTGGGTCTGGGTACCCTCGTCGTCCACATTGAGCGAGCCGCGCCGCCCCATGAGGGTGCCGTCGTCCACCACCGTGACCCCGCGGGCGGCCACGCGCTGCCCCAGGCGCCCGGCGAAGGCCGAGGTCCCTTTGCGGTTGAAGTCCCCCTCCAGGCCATGGCCGATGGCCTCGTGGAGCAGGACCCCTGGCCAGCCGGGACCAAGCACCACGGTCATGGTCCCCGCGGGGGCGGCATCGGCATCGAGGTTGACCAACGCCTGGCGCACCGCCTCGCGGGCAAACCCGAGGGCCCGGTCGTCTTCCAGGAAGTAGGAAAGGTCGCGACGGGCCCCGCCGCCGCTCGATCCCTGCTCGCGGCGCCCGTTGGCCTCGGCGATAACGCTCACGCTCATGCGCACCAGGGGCCGCACGTCGGCCGTCAGGGACCCGTCGTCCGACAGGACCAGCATGGTATCCAGGGCCGCCACCAGGCTGACCGTGACCTCGCGCACCCGCGGGTCCTGGCGGCGCGCCTCCGCGTCCACCCGGTGCAGGAGGGCGAGCTTGTCGGCGTCGGGGAGGCTGGCCACCGGGTCGAGGGGCTCGTAGAGTCGGCGCACCGCCGGGACACCCGCCACCTGCACGCGGCCCTCCTGCCCGGAGCGGGCGATGGCGCGAGCGGCCCGGGCGGCCTGCTCCAGTGCAGGGAGCTGGAGTTCGTCGGAATAGGCAAATCCGGTCTTCTCCCCGCTCACGGCACGCAGCCCCGCGCCCTGTTCGATATTGAAGGTACCGTCCTTGATGATCCCATCCTCCAGCACCCAGGACTCCAGCCGGCCGTTCTGGAAATAGATGTCGGCGGCGTCCACAGCCGAGCTGCTCAGGCCGCTCAGGAGGCGATCGAGGTCGGCATCGCCGAGACCGACGGGCGTCAGGATGCTGTTGCGTGCAATGGCGACGGGGTCATTCATCATGTCGGACATGGGCTCTTACGGGTAGGGGCTAGGGCCACCGCCTGGCGAGCGGCGGTCCAGTGCCGGGCTCGGGAAGCTCGGGCTGTGGAAACTCGGGTCTGTCCGGCTCTATTTCAAACGCCGGTGGGCAATGACCGGGAAGTTGCGCCGCACCGACTGGAGGTAATCGGCGTCCAGCTGGCCGCAGATGAAGCCCGTACCCCGGGGGACCTCGGCGAGGATGGTGCCCCAAGGGTCGACGATCATGCTGTGACCGTGCGTCTCTCGGCCGTTGATGTGGTAGCCCCCTTGGGCGGCCGCAACCACATAGACCAGGTTCTCGATGGCGCGGGCGCGCACCAGGGTCTCCCAGTGCGCCTTTCCGGTGATGGCCGTGAAGGCCGAGGGGATGGCGGCCAGCTCCATGCCGTCATCGAGCATCAGGCGAAACTGCTCCGGGAAGCGCAAGTCGTAGCAGACCGCAACCCCGAGGCGGCCGAAGGGGCTGTCGATGACGCGAGTCGCATCCCCTGGCTCGATGGCCGCGGACTCCTCGTAACGCTCGTCGGCCCCCGGCAGCCTGACGTCGAAGAGGTGGATCTTGTCGTAGCGCGCCACGCGGCGGCCACGCTCGTCAAACACCAAGCAAGTGGCACGCACCCGGTCCGGCGTGCGGGCGGCCAGAGGCAGAGTCCCGCCGACCAACCAGACGCCATACTTGACGGCAGCACGCGCGAGGAAGGACTGAAGCGGTCCCTCGCCGTCCGCTTCAGCCAGCGGGATCACGTCCTGGATTCGCTTGCCCATAAAGGCGAAGTTCTCCGGGAGCACCACCAGCCCGGCACCGGCCACCGCCGCATCGCGGATGAGGCGCTCCGCCTCCAGCAGATTGGCGTCGACGTTTGGACCGCTGGCCATCTGGACGGCGGCGAGCTTGGGCGTCTTCTTCATCTGAACCTGCAGCGACGAGGGCGTAGGAGCCAAGATCCGGCACCCCAGGGTGCCGAGGCCGGGCCATTGGTCACGAAAACCGAAAGATAGCACCCTGGTCCGCGGTGCCCCAAGGGCCACGGCGCCGAAAGCCCGGAGCCGACGCCGGCACACGCCCGCTGCGGGGCATCGACAGGCAGGCCGCCAGGCGGTTCAATCCGCTTATGGCCCAGGTCACCCTGAGATTCTACGCGGAGCTCAACGACTTCCTCCCCGCCGAGCGGCGCCGGCGGGACTGGGCCCTGACCTGCGAGGCCCAAGTCCCGGTGCGCCACCTCATCGAGGGCTGCGGTGTCCCCCACACCGAGGTGGAACTGATCATTCGGGGCGGGGAGTCCATCGGTCTGGAGACGCGGGTCGCAGACGGCGACCGCATCGCCGTCTATCCGATGTTCGAGGCCTTCGACGTGCGGCCGGTCCTGCGCCTAAGGCCCCAGCCCTTAAGGCGCCCGCGCTTCCTCGCCGACGCCCACCTGGGCGCCCTGTCCCGGGGGCTGCGTATGCTCGGCTTCGACACCCTCTGGCACAACGACCTGGGAGACGCCGCACTGGTCGCGCTGGCCAGGACCGAGGGCCGCATCATCCTGACCCGGGACCGCCAACTGCTGATGCGCCGCGGGGTTACCCACGGCTGCTACCTTAGGCAGGCGACCACCCGCGCCCAGCTTGCCTACCTGATCCAGCGGCTGCAGCTCTGCGCAGAGATCGCCCCCTTTACGCGCTGCATGGCCTGCAACGGACCCATCGCGGCAGTCACCCCAGCAAAGGTGGAAGCGCTGGTCCCGCCTGCGGTCTACGCGCGGCACCAGGCTTACTGGCGTTGCGCAGGCTGCGCCCGAGTGTACTGGAAGGGCAGCCACTGGACGGCGATGCGAAGACAGATCGACGCCCTGTGCCCGCCCGCGCCGGCCTGAGAGGCGTGGGCCCGCTCTAGCGGTCCATCGGGAACGCGACGGATCAACGTAAGAACGGGTTCTGACCTTCCCGTGGCGCCGGTCCAGGGGCGAGGGCGGGCGCCGCTGGCCCTGGCCCGGTCGCCGGGCCGGGGCCGGGGCCGGGATCGGTGCCTGTAGTCCCGCCAGCCGGCTGCGGCCCTCGGACTGGGCCGACCTGCGGGGCGTCCCAGGGCCCTTCGATGCGGTACTGGTAGCGGCCCAAGCTGTCGATGGCCCCGCCCATCGCGCGGTCGACCAGGTAGACCGCCGCCCCCACCAGGGGGCCGCCCACCACCCCGCTGGCGACCGCCACGCCGGTGCTGATCTTGGGGGTAACAGTGGCGAGTTGGTCGAAACGCCTGGCCTTGAGGTCGGTTCGGCCGGTGATGGCGATGTCCGCCGCCGGTCCGCGGATCTCGAAGCGGTCGATACGCGCCTCGCCCCGGGTCAGGGCGATGTCCCCGGTCATGCCCTCGAAGCGATAGCCCTTGGCGAAGAGATCGCTGAAGTCCAGGGTCAGGCGTCTCTGCAGGGCACCGATGTTGAGGATGCCGAGCATGCGTCCCACGCCGGGCTCCACTTCCAACAGGCCCCCGGCCCCAACCTCGAAGCCGACGCGGCCGTCCAACCGGGCCAAGTCGAAGTCCCCGGGACCACCCGGCCAGTCGGCGCTCATATTTGCCTCGGCCGGGGCATGCTCCACGGCACTGGCAAAGTCCAACTGCCGCAGCAGCTCGCCCAGGTCTGCGGTCTTGCCTTCTACGGCCAGCCGGGTGACAGGGGCGCCGACAGCGCCAGGACCATCGGTAGGCTGGGTCCAGGCGCCGCTCCCGGTGGCAGTGCCCAGCGGCCCCTGAAGGGAAAGCTCGGCAAGGTCCAGCCCATCTGGGCGGGCGCGGGTGACCAGGCGCAGCCGCCCCAAGTCGGCTTGCCCCCAATGCGCGTGCTCCACATCCAGATCGAGGGCGGGGACCTCCCGGGGATCTGTGCGCCCTTGGTCCGCCAGATCCGACGCCTCGGCCTCCGTTGGCCGTGTCGACGTGGTATCGCCGCCCAAGGCCTTCAGATCGACGCGCGTCAGGCGCCCGGTGATGGGCTGGACGCGCGGGCTGTCTGGCAGGCGCAGGGTCCCGCCAAGCTGCGTCGCCTTGACGTCGGCCACCCAGGCATCCCGGTCGCGTGTCAGGCCGAGCCGCAGGTCGTCCCAGCCGGCCCCGCCGAGGGTCAGGTGCCCGAGCCGCACATCGGCCCCACGCAGCAGCCCGTCGCGGCCGCCAGACGGGCCTGGTTGGGCACTCAACCGGGGGCCTTCCCGCAACCACCAGTCCCGCCAGGCATCTCCGTCCAGGGAGGGCATGGCCACAGTGAGCCAGAGGCCCTCGCCAACCGGAGGCCGCGACCCGCCGGGGTCGGCCGCACCGAGGTCGATCCGGCCGCCCGCCAAGGCCAAGGCCCCGCCGGGTTGCCCCGAGAAGTCCAAATGTGCGCTCAGCCCCCCGTCCCCCTGCGGCTCCCTGCCTCTCTCGGGACTTCCACGCCCCTGTGGGTCGTCCCCCTGCGGCTTCCTGCCTCTCTCGGGACTTCCACGTCCCTGTGGGTCGTATGTCGCGTCGAGGGTAAGCCCAGCCCCAGGGGTAAATTGCCCCTCGACGCGCAGCCCCCGCGAGGCTCCGGCCGGCTTGCCCAGCGGTGCGGGCAGCCGAACGGCCACCCGCCGGAGGTCCGACTCCAGCTCGAATCGCATCGGCAGGGCCTCGCGCCCCACATCGGCGTTGCGCAGGTTGACGGCGAGACTCCAGGCCGCCGTTCCGTGAAGCTGTGACCACAGCGGGCTGGGCAGCCGCCTGGCGAGGGTCTGCACGGGCGTGGCGGATCTTACCCAGACCTGCGTCTGGCGCTCGTCCGGGTCCGTCCCCAGGGTAGCGATCTCCAGGCGCACCGGCTCCCCCCAGAGGCGCGCCTCAATGTCCTCGGCGGCGAGGCTGTGGGGACCGAAAGTGAGGCTGCCGCTCGGGTCGCGCAGCTCGACCGGGGTCCCCTTGAGCGCGATGCGAGCCCCGGCGGGCCAGGTCACCTTACCCTCGATCCCGAGGGGCAGACCCGGCGCCAGCGGCACACTCAGGTCCAAGCTGAGGCGCATGCCCCCTGCGACCGCGAAGGCCTCGGGGATCCGCCCCAGATCTTTGGCCAGCGGGCCCTCGCGCAGCACCCGAAGCCCATCGGCCAGCGGTCCCTCGGCCGCGGCGCTGAGCTCCAGGGTCTTGGTGTTAAACAAGTCGTCCACGTGGGCCGTGGCGCCGGTGACCGCACTGCCGAGGATGCCAGCCCGCTCCGCGACGATCTCCATGCGCTCGTTTAGGAACAAGAGCTGGCCGTCCACCCCGGTGAGTCTCGGCCACTGCGGCAGGTAGTCGAGGACCCCATCGCGGACATCGAACAGGACCTCCAGGCGCCCCTCGTGCTCGCGGAAGGGGAAATCCTCCAGGCGTCCACGGAACAGGACGGCCCCGGAAGGGACACGTCCGGCAATTACGGCGCGGTCTAGCCAGTCGACCAGGTTGGGCTTGAGGATCCCCGTCG
Organism: Chromatiaceae bacterium; assembly: GCA_041307765.1. Lineage (GTDB taxonomy): Bacteria > Pseudomonadota > Gammaproteobacteria > Chromatiales > Chromatiaceae > DYRB01. The sequence continues at coordinate 4,695 of JBFZCW010000183.1, read as the reverse complement.
GGATCAGGCCGCGGGCCTTGGTCACATCACCCTCGCCGAAGTGGCCACGCAGGTCCAGGAAGGGGCTCCCGCCGCCGGGCGGAAGACACAGGGCCAAAGCGCTTCGCGTCGCCACCGCCGCGTGGTTCGCGACCAGCTCGGGCACGTCGATGCGGACCCGGCCGTCCGGCTCCAGGCGCCAGTTCAGGTCCCCGGCCAGGCGGTCGAGGTGGAGCGGCTCCCGGAGGAGACGGGGCAGGTCGATGGTTACCCCCGCCCCGGCGAGGGTCAGGTGCCCCCCACCCGGGTCAGCGGCGAGGTCGAGGTCGAGCCCGCGTACCCCGGGGATGGCCCCGGCCGCCGCACTGGTCAGTCGCTCCAGCCGCGCGCGGACCGCCCAGGTCGGAGTTCCGCCCACCCCACCGGTCAGGCGCCAAGCGAGATCGTGCAGGGCCCCGTCGGGACGCGCCTCCAGGAGGCGATCGAAGGCGTTGAGCGCGTCGATCGGGATGAGTCGGGACAAAGTCGGGGCCGCCGCGTCCACCAGAGCCATCGCCTGGCCCAGCCGCGCCAGCCGCAGGCCGCCACGCAGTTCCCAGGACGCCTCGTTTTGACCCGACCAGACCAGGCCAAGCTCGGTCGCGGGCCAGGCCGCCCCCTGGTGCATCAGGGTCAGGTCACGCACATCCAAGCGCCAGCCCTGGCCACCCGCGAGGCGTTGCCAATCCAGGACCCCGCCCAGGGCCTGGAGGTGTAAACGCTCCTGCGGCAGGCCAGGCGGCGTCCGGGTGAGGTCCAGGTCCGCCAAGTCCAGGCGGGCGAGGGCCTCAGCTACCGCACCAGCCTCCACCCTGCCCCAGGCCTCGAGCCGCACCCCGCCGCTGCCCAGTTGCAGCCCGACCGGCAGCGGCGTTCGGACCAGTGGACCCAGGTCGGCGCCGCTGAATCCCAGGTAGACAGGCCCGCCCCAGTGACCCGATGTAGCGGCATCGCCGGTCAGGTCGGCCACCAGGCGCAGGTCGACGTGAGCACCCGCGAGCCCGCGGGCGCGCAGGGCGAGGCGGTGGCGGTCCCCCGCGTTGAAGAACGAGGCACTCACCCCAGAGAGCACCAGGGGCGGCGCTGGGCTGCCTTCGTCCATCCAGGTCAGCTCACCCTTCTCCAGGCGAAAACCTCCCTGATGGAGGAAGAAGGCCAGATCCACGGCCCCCTCGCCGCCCCCGATCCCGGCGACCAGCAGGCGGCCGTCCATCAGACGGCGGACCAACAGGCGCGCCCCGATGAGGGTCACCGCGCCAATTTTCGGGGTCAGGGTACGCAGCGAGGCGGGCAGGTCCAGATCGAGGGCCAGGCGGTCCATGGCAAGCTGGGTTTGACCGCTGGCGGGGTCCAAGATCCGGGCATCCCGAAACCGCACTTGTGGGCTCCAGCCACGCAGTCGGACCTCCATGCGCCCGAGGTGAACTGCGAGTCCGATGCGCTCGCCGACCAGGGCCTCGACCTGGCCCCGCAAGACATCCGCATAGGGCAGGGCCATGCGCAGGGCCCCGAGGAGGAGCCCCGCCGTCAACACCGTCACCAAGACGTAGGTCAAGGTGCGGGCCAGTGCGGATTTGAACAGGCGGATCATTCGCGGGAAGCGGCCAGGGTCCCTGGCAAGGTTGGATCAGATCAGGACCACGTCGTACTGCTCCTGGGTGTAGAGGGCCTCCGCCTGCAACCGGATCGGTTTGCCGATGAACTCGGCAAGCTCCGCCAGGTGGCCCGACTCCTCGTCCAGCAGGCGGTCCACCACCTCCTGGGAGGCCAGCACGAGCAGGGTCTCGACCTCAAACTGACGCGCCTCGCGCAAGATCTCGCGGAAGATCTCATAGCAGGTGGTCTCAGCCGTCTTCAGGGACCCGCGTCCGTTGCAGACCGGACAGGGCTCGCACAGGACGTGCTCCAGGGACTCTCGGGTGCGCTTGCGGGTCATCTCGACCAGGCCCAATGCAGAGACCTCGCTGATGTGGGTCTTGGCGTGGTCCTTGGCGAGGCACCTCTCCAGGGCGCGCAGCACCTGGCGCTTGTGTTCCTCCTCGTACATGTCGATGAAGTCGATGATGATGATCCCGCCGAGATTGCGCAGGCGCAGTTGGCGGCAGATGGCCTGCGCCGCCTCGAGGTTGGTCTTAAAGATGGTCTCCTCGAGGTTGCGGTGACCGACGAAGGCCCCCGTGTTGACGTCGATGGTGGTCATGGCTTCGGTTTGATCAATGACCAGATGACCTCCGGACTTGAGGTTGACCTTGCGCTGCAGGGCCTTCTGGATCTCATCCTCGACCCCGTAGAGATCGAACAGGGGGCGTTCGCCCTGGTAATACTCGACCTTGCCGGCGATGTCGGGGACGTATTTCGTGGCAAAGGACATGGCCCGCTCCAGGGTGGCCCGGGAATCGATGCGCACCCGCTCCACCTCCGGGCCGACCAGGTCGCGCAACGCCCGTAGGGCGAGCGGCAGGTCGTCGTGCACCAGACCGATCTCCTGGGTGGCGTCGCAGCGGTCCTTGATGCCGCGCCAGAGCTTCGACAGGAACGCCATGTCGCGGTGCAGGGCCTCTTCGTCGATGCCCTCGGCGGCGGTGCGGGCGATGTAGCCGCCCTCCCCTGGGTGGGCATCCACGTAACATTGCAGGCCGTCGCGCAGGCGACGGCGCTCCGCCTCGTCCTCGATGCGCTGAGAGACCCCCGTGTTGCCCAGGGCGGGCATGAAGACCAGATAGCGCGAGGCCACCGAGATATTGGTGGTCAACCGCGCCCCCTTCGTGCCCAGGGGGTCCTTGACCACCTGCACGGCCAGGGCCTGCCCCTCATGGACCAGCTCGTGGATATGCTCGCTCCGCGGCTCCCCCTCTGCGCACAGGATGTCCGAGGCGTGCAGGAAGGCGGCACGCTCCAGCCCGATATCCACGAAGGCGGCCTGCATCCCGGGCAGAACGCGGCAAACACGGCCCTTGTAGATGCCGCCGACCAGGCCGCAGCGCTCGGCGCGTTCGACGATGATCTCCTGCACGACGCCGCTCTCCACCACGGCGACGCGGGTCTCCGGGGGGGTCACGTTGATCAGAATCTCTTCGCTCACTCAGTGGTGTCCTTCGTTTCATATCGTTGGCAAGGGAACGAGACCGGCCGCTGCGAGCAGGGCGGCCGTCTCGAACAGGGGCAACCCCATGACCCCGGAATAACTCCCGGACAGGGCCTCGACGAAGACTGCCGCCCGCCCCTGAATGGCATAGCCCCCGGCCTTGTCGACGGGCTCGCCGGTCGCCCAATAGGCGGCGATCTCCGCCTCGGCGATGGGGCGCATGCGCACCCGACTTTCGCTCACCGCACTCCGCTCCACCGGACCCGGTCCGATCAGGGCGACCCCGCTCAGCACCCGGTGCTCCCTCCCGGCCAGCCGCCGGAGCATGGCAGCAGCGTCCCCGGCATCCCGCGGCTTGCCCAACACCCGCGTGCCGACCACGACCGCCGTATCCGCCGCGAGGATCAGAGACCCGTCTACCCTCGCCAACAACATGAGGGCAGCACGGGCCTTGTCCAGGGCGACGCGCCGGACATAGGCCTCTGGAGCCTCTCCCGGGGCAGGGGACTCATCGAGATCCACCGGCAGGACCCGACATTGGACCCCGATCTGAGCCAACAGCTCCCGTCGCCTTGGGGAGGCCGAGGCCAGGTAGAGGGTGGGCGCGGCCATGGTCGGGGCGGCCCTCAGGCGCGGTGGTAGGGGTGGCCCTTGACCAGGCTCCAGGCACGATAGAGCTGTTCGGCCAGAATCACCCGAACCAGAGCGTGGGGAAAGGTCAGGGTCGAGAGCGACCAGCGCCGCTCCGCCCGCTGCAGGCATTCCGGGGTCAAGCCGTCCGCCCCTCCGACCATCAGGGCTGGGTCGCGCCCCCCGGCCAGCCAGCCGGCCAGCTCCTCCGCCAGGCGCTCCGTGCCCCAGGTCTCGCCGCGCTGGTCCAGGGCGATGACCAGGGCCCCCTTGGGCAAGGCTTTGAGCAGGCGCCCCCCCTCGTCCCGGCGGGCCTGCTCAAGGTTGGCGCCCTTGCCTCGGTGCCCGGGGTCGATCTCCACCAGGTGCAGCGCGCATTCCCCGGGCAGGCGCTTGGCGTACTCCGCATACCCAGCCTCTACCCACCCCGGCATGCGCCGCCCGATGCACAGCAGGTGGATGCGCATGAAACCTCAGTCGAGGGCGGGCCCCAGCACGAAATCCATCGGCTCGAAGCCGCGCCCCTCCAGGGACTCCATGATCTCGACGAGTCCACCCCCACCGGCCTCCGCCTCAGCCACCAGGCCCGTCACCAGGCGGTAGGCCTCCTGGGGACCCAGGTCCTGCGGCACCTTGACCAGGCGGATACCCGCCGGGTTCTTGCTTGGCAACACCATGATGCGTCCGGTCATGACGACGCTCCCGACGGATGAATAACCACGGGCGGCAAGCCGGGCGCTACGGCGTCGATGTCGGCATCCCCCCATCCCGGGGAGCATCATAGAGGAGCGGGTTGCGAGATACGAGCGCCGGCCGCAGCGACGAGGAGGCCCGCAGGGTGCCGCCACAAGCCCTGGGACCCGTCTCCCGCGGACCCATAGCCCGCGTCGCGCCGAACTCCCCGTATAATCGCCACCATCCCTGCTTCCCCACCCACAGGCCCGCCCATGCAAGACCGCATC
>JBFZCW010000182.1:0-2895 GCA_041307765.1 Chromatiaceae bacterium | reverse complement strand
GCACCGCCTGGAAAACCCCGGCAGCATCGTGCTGGAGATCATCGAGGTCCAGTCCGGCGGCTATCTCGGCGAGGACGACATCGTCCGCTTCGAGGACGCGTACAGGCGCACCTCGGGCGATCAATGACCCCACGCGCCGACCGCGTCGGGCGACGCAGAACGCCAGGGCTTGCGCGCTCAAAGTCATTTTCTATTAGTTAGTTACGTAATTATATCGAGAAGCGGCGCGAGGCGCTGTTCATGACAGGAAGCCTCCCCGAGCGTTTTGCATCGGCGATGTCTTCGGGGAAGAAATGCGTAAGGCCCGTGGCCGCCTGGAGGTGCGCGGCGACTTGGGCGTAGAGAACCGTCTGCACACCCTCGCCGCTAACCCCCTTCTTCAGGTATCTTCCCGCGATGCGTCTGGAGAAGATCAAACTCGCCGGTTTCAAGTCTTTCGTGGACCCCACCACGGTGCCGTTTCCGAGCAACCTGGTCGGCATCGTGGGCCCCAACGGCTGCGGCAAGTCCAATGTGATCGACGCCGTGCGCTGGGTCATGGGGGAGTCCTCGGCCAAGATGCTGCGTGGCCAGTCCATGGCCGACGTCATCTTCAACGGCTCCAGCGGGCGCAAGCCGGTGGGAACGGCCAGCATCGAGATGGTCTTCGACAATGCCGACGGCTCCGCGGGCGGAGAGTACGCCAAATACTCCCAGATCTCCGTCAAGCGGCAGGTCTCCAGGGACGGCCTATCGGCCTACTTCCTCAACGGGGCGCGCTGCCGCCGGCGCGATATTCAAGACCTTTTTCTTGGCACGGGATTAGGTCCGCGCAGCTACTCCATCATCGAGCAGGGGATGGTCTCGCGCCTGATCGAGGCCAAGCCGGAGGACCTGCGGCTCTTCCTGGAGGAGGCAGCCGGGATCTCCAAGTACAAGGAGCGCCGCCGTGAGACCGAGACGCGGATGCGCAATACCCAGGACAACCTGGATCGCCTCACGGACCTGCGCGACGAGGTGGCCAAGCAGTTGGCCCATTTGGAGCGTCAGGCCGCCGTCGCCGAGAAATACCAGCGCCTCAAGGCTGACGAGCGCCGCCTGGACGCCGAGCTCAAGGCCCTGCGCTGGCGCGCCCTGGATTCCGACATCGCCGCCCAGGACCGCGAGTTGGCCGAGCAGGACAACCGGGTTGAGGCCGAGATCGCCCGCCAGCGCCGCCTGGAGGCGGACATCGAGGCCAGCCGCGAGGCCTACACCGCCGCCTCCGAGCGCTTCAACCAAGTGCAGGGGCGCTTCTACGCCGTGGGCTCCGAGATCGGCCGCCTGGAACAGGCCATCCAGTACGCCCGTGAGACCCGCTCCCGCCAGGAGACGGAGCTTGCCCGCCTGAGTCAGGAACTCGATGGCGGCCGTGTGCACCTGGACCGCGACACCCAGCTCCTGGCCGAGCTGTCCGAGGCCCTGGCTCGGGAGGAGCCGGACTTGGCCCTGGCCCAGGACGCGCTGGCCGCGGCCGGCAGACGGGTATCCGAGGCCGATGCCGCCCTGGCAGCCTGGGAGCGGGAGTGGGACGAGTTCAACCATGCTGCCGCGATACCGGCCCAGCGGGCCCAGGTCGAGCGAGCCCGCCTCAACCACCTGGAGACCAGGCTCGGGCAGGACCAGCAGCGCGGCCAGCGCCTCGAAGCGGAGCTCAGCCGGCTGGACGGCGGCGATCTGGTCGAGCGCATCGAGACCCTCGTCGAGCAGGAGGAGGAGCTGACCGCCCAACTGGACGCCGCCGAGTCCGCCCAGGCCAAGGCCAGCGGGGCTTTGGCCGGGGTTGAGGACCAGACCCGTGACCTGGCTGAGGCCCTGGACCTGGCCCGCACCGAGCTGCAACAGGCCCGCGGCCGGCACGCGTCCCTCACGGCCTTGCAGGAAGCCGCACTGGCGGACACCGGCGGCGACCTGGGGGATTGGCTCAAGACCTGCGGGCTGTCGAACGCCGCCAGGCTCATTGATCACCTGGAGGCCGCGCCCGGCTGGGGGCGGGCCCTGGAGGTCGCCCTCGCCGATCACCTGGGGGCCCTGTGCACCGCCGATCTGGACGGACATGGCCAGGCTGCGGCCGGGGCGGTCGAAGCGGCGCCTGGCGCCCTGACCCTGGTCGACACCGCGGCCGAGCACCCAGGGGCGGCCCGACACCCCGAAGCCCTGCTGGACCGGGTGCGCTGTCCCTGGCCGCTGCACGGCCTGCTCGGTTCCGTGCGGGTCGCCGAGGACCTGCAGGCGGCCCTGGCGCAGCGTCGGGACCTGACTCCGGGGGAGCGCATCGTTACTCGCGACGGCGTCCTGGTCGGGGCGGACTGGGTGCGCACACCTGGAAGCGGCACCGCCCTGGACGGGGTCATCGCCCGGGGCGAGGAGGTCCGGGCCCTGGCCCGCGAGATTGCTGCCCTGGAGGCCAGGGCCTCCAGCCTTGTCGAGGCCGGCGACGGCCTGGCCGAGACGCGCCGGGGCGCCGATGCCGCTCGGACCCAGGCGGCGGACGACCTGGCCCGGATCAACCGGGAGCTGTCCGCGGTGCGCTCCGATCTGGCCGCCAAGCGCAGCCGCCTGGAGCAGCAGAACGAGCGCCGCGCCGCCCTGGGGACCGAGCTGGAGGAGCTGGCCGAGGCCCGGGTTGCCGCCCTGGAGGAGATGGAGGAAACCCGCGAGCGGCTGCACGCGGACCTGGAGGCCATTGAGGCCGCCACCGAGCGCCGCGAGGGCCTGGCGGAGCGCCGGGGGGTCCTGCGCGAGGCGCTGGCCGCCGGCCGTGCCGCGGAGCAGGCCGAACGGGCGCGGGTTCAGGCCCTGGCCGTTGCCTGCGAGGCCAAGCGCGCCGCCCGCACCGCCACCGAGCGCAGCCTGGAGCGGGCCAGTACCCAGCAG
>JBFZCW010000181.1:0-9036 GCA_041307765.1 Chromatiaceae bacterium | reverse complement strand
AGCCAGGCGGGTTCCGGCTTGGGGGGTTTTATCAGATCCATGCTTGATTCGCCGTATCGGGAGGCGCCTTGATTCTAGCAGACTGTGACCGGTTTCCGGCTTGTTTGGTAGAAGCCGTCTCAGTGTACCGCAAGGCCTACAGCCATGCGCCAACACCTGCACCCAACCTGCTGATAACAGACCATCTGTGATAGTCTCGCAGCCCTGATCCGGCACCCTCGACCGGCTGGTCGGCGGGGTTGCCTGGGTCTGGCGGCGCTCGCGGGCATCCTATTTGCTGAGGTGAGACGATGAAGGCGCGGGTTATGTGGGTCGAAGGGGTGGCGATGCTTGGCGAAGCAGACAGCGGCCACGGCGTGGTCATGGACGGGCCGCCCGACTACGGTGGGCGCAATCTCGGGTTGCGCCCGATGGAGATGCTGCTCGTCGGCATGGGCGGCTGCACCGAGTTCGACGTGCTGCTGATCCTGCGCAAGGCCCGGCAGGAGGTGACGGGCTGCGTGGTGGAGCTGACGGCAGAGCGCGCGGAGACCGACCCCAAGGTCTTCACCCGCATCCACGCCCGCTTTATCCTCACCGGCAAGGGCTTGAGCGACAAGCAGGTCGAGCGCGCCATCCGCCTCAGCGCAGAGAAATTCTGCTCGGCTTCCATCATGTTGGGTGCGACCGCCCAAATCACCCATGACTTCGAGATCCGCGATGTCTGATGCGGCCGCCGTCTTCGACGGCCTGGCGGCGGACTTCTTCTCCGTCTGGTTCCGCTTTCACCCCGATCTGGCCTGTGAGGCCGGTATCCCGGGTTTCGACCAGTTGCTTCCCGCACAAAGCGATGACGAACTGGCGGCCTTGGCTGCCTGGCTCGAGTCCCTGATCGTTGCCCTGGAGGAGATCGACTATGTCGCCCTGGACCGGGAGCGGCGCATCGATCTCGAACTCATGTTCTCCGCCGCCCGGGTTGAGCACCAGGAACTGCACCTGCGCAATTGGCGCCGCTGCGACCCGCTGCGGTTTCTCCCCACGGGAGAGATCTACCGCCTCACCCTGTCGCCGCCCCGAGACCTGCGCGGTGCCTTGGTCCAACTCCTGGGCGGCCTGCCCCAACACCTGCGGCTCGCCGAATCCCAGTTGGTCCCGGCCGCGGCGACAGTCGCCCCGGAGATGGCGCAGGCCGCCATCGAGGAGGCGGAGAATGGCCGCTGTTACCTGCGCGAGTTGGCCCGCAGCACCTGGCTGCGCAAGCACTGCCACGGATGGAACCAGATCGATCTGTTGGCGGATGAGGCCTGCACCGCGCTGGCGGGCTTCGCGGACATGCTCAGGGCCGAGGTCGCCCCTCACGCGTCGGGCGCCCTTGGCTGCGGCCCCCGACACCTGCGGTTCCTGCTGCGCCACCGCCATTTCATCGAATGCGATCCGCCGGCTGGGGCTGGGGTCCTGGACCGCGCCCTCGAGGAGACGGACCGTCGCCTGATCGAGCTGTGCGACGACCTGGGAATCTCCCCGGAGGAGGCCCCGCAACGGCTCGATGCCGTTGCCGTGGACGCGCGGACCCGGCTGGAGAGCTACCACATCGAGTGTGAGCGCTTGCACGGGGCGCTTCGGCGCAGCGGGATCGTCAGTCTGCCCCAGGCATCACTGCACATTTGCGAGCGCCCCGAGTGCCCCCGCCCGCACCGGTTCGGGGCCGACTATGTCGCCGGCTGGGACGACGACTGCAGCGGCACCCTGTTCCTGGCCAGCCAAGACCCGGGGCTGGGGGCGGCGCCGGATGCCCTGGCGCGGGTGCGCGGGCGCTGCCTGTCGCGGACCTGGGGTGGGGCCCACCTGATCACCTATGCCGGGGGCAAGACGGCACGTCGCGTGCCGCGGCGCGTGGCCGGCGGAACCTCCCTGACCCGCGGTTGGGACCTTTACCTCCGGGAGCGCCTGGGCGCCGGTGAAGGGTATGGTGCCTCGCCCGAGGAACGCCTGCACGGCCTGCTGCACCGGCGTGCGCTGATTCTGAGCGCCCAACTCGACCTGGGCCTGCATGCCGGGCACCTTACCGCAGTCGAGGCTCTCGGCCGGCTGGAGGCGTGTGGGCCGGAGGATCGGTCTCGCCTGGTCCGGATGGCGCAGGCCCCAGGGGACGCCGTGGCAGGCGTACTTGGCTGGCGCATGATTTCCGAGGCCAGACGCCTGTTGGAGCAATGGCAAGGTACCGGGTTTTCCGAGCGCACCTTTCATGACCGCCTGGTCGGCCACGGCCCAATCCCGCTGACTCTGGTGCTGCGGCACGAGCTTGGCGCGGACTTTCTGGATGAGGTGCGCGGCGCCGTCCTGGGTTGAAAGCTTGCCCGCTGCGGGGTCCTTTCCGGGCCTGTTGAGCTGGATGGAGGGGGACGAGGATGCCGGACACGCTCAAGAAGCTGCGGTTGCAAGGGTTCAACAACCTGACAAAGACCCTGAGCTTCAATATCTACGACATCTGTTATGCGGATTCCGCCGAGCAGCGCGCCGCCTACATCGAGTACATCGACGAGGCGTACAACGCCGCGCGCCTGACCGGCATCCTGACCGACGTGGCCAACATCATCGGGGCCAATATCCTCGCCGTCGCCCGCCAGGACTACGATCCCCAGGGCGCCTCGGTCACCATGCTCATTGCCGAGGAGGCAGTTGCCGCCGAGCACCTCTCCAACAAGGCCTACCCCGGCCCGCTTCCGGACGCAGTGGTGGCACACCTGGATAAGAGCCACGTCACCGTGCACACCTACCCGGAGACCAACTCCAGCGGGATCAGCACCTTTCGGGCCGACATCGATGTCGCGACCTGCGGGCGCATCTCGCCGCTGCGGGCCCTCAATTATCTGATCCACAGGTTCGAGTCCGATATCGTGATCATGGACTACCGGGTGCGCGGCTTCACCCGGGACGTGACCGGGCGCAAGCACTTCATCGACCACAACATCAGCTCTATTCAGAACTACCTGTCACGGGATACGAAGGAGCGCTACCAGGCGGTGGACGTCAACGTCTATCAGGAAAACCTCTTCCATACCAAGATGGCGATCAGGGAGTTCCGCCTGGACGACTATCTGTTCTGCATCGAGGAGAAGGATCTGGAGGAAAAGGAGCGACGGCGCATCCATCGGCTGGTACGCCGGGAGGTGGCGGAGATCTTCTATGGCCGCAACCTGGCGCGCAACCTGGAGATCTAGTGTTCGCGAGGTTGGTTCGGGGTTCTGCTTTGCCCTGCGGACCTCCAGGCCCGGCCCGGGCCGGTCAGACCCAATAGACCGTTCTGGTCATCAGGTTCGAGGCCAGGCGCATCCCCCAGCGGATTGGGGCTGGCAACTCGGTTCCACCCGCAGCCCTGGCTACCTCAGCGTGGTGGATCTCGTCGGCCTTCATCTGCTCCAGCACCGCGCGGTCCTTGGCGTCATTGGCCGGGACCTGCTCCAGGTGGTGGTCGAGGTGACTTTCCACCTGCCGTTCTGTCTCCACCACGAAACCCAGGCTCCACCTGTCGCCGGCCAGTCCGGCCGCGGCGCCGATGGCGAAGGAGCCCGCATACCAGAGGGGGTTGAGCAGGCTCTTGCGGTCGCCGAGGGCCTCGATACGGTCCTCGCACCAGGCGAGATGGTCGTTCTCCTCCTGCGCCGAGCGCTCCATCTTGGCCCGCACTTCCGGCAGACGCGCGGTGAGGGCCTGGCCCTGGTAGAGGCCCTGGGCGCACACCTCGCCAGTGTGGTTGATTCGCATCAGGCGGGCGATATGGTGTCGCTCGGCTTCCGACAGATCCGGTTCCGGCAGCCCGGAGGCGGGATCCGGGCGCTCGGTGACCTGGGGACGGCCGAACACGGCGCGCAAGGCCTGGTCGAGGTTGACGACGATCCGGTCCAGGGGGGAGTAGGTGCGCTGGTGCATGATGGCTCGGCGGCAAGGGCCCCAGGGCGCGGGGCTGGTCGCTGGATTGTGCGGTGGCGGTGGGGGCGGATCAAGCGGGGGAGAGCCGCCAGCTACCAACCGGCAGCTACCAACCGGCAGCTACGTCAGCACCCTGCCTTCAATCGACCTGGTTTAGAAGATGGCGGCTGGTAGCTAGCCGCTTGTTCCCGAATCAGCGGCTGGGGAGCTGACGGGCTATCAGCTCCAGCGGGTGGCACACCTCTATAGATAGTCCGACCTCGCGCAGGCCCGCGGCCAGGTGCAGGGCACAGCCGGGGTTTGTCGTCACCAGGATCTGGGGTTGGAGCCGCGCGAGGTGGGCGAGCTTGTCCCCGAGCAGGGCTCTGGCAGTCTGCGGGTGCTGCAGGAGATAGGTCCCGGCCGCCCCGCAGCACAGGGCGTTGTCGGGAAGGGGGGCGACCCTGAGCCCAGGGATGCGGGCGAGGACGCGGTAAACGTCGGTGTTGCCGCCTAACTGGTTGCGGTGGGAGCAGGGCTCGTGGACCAGCACATCCACCGCCAACGGGGTCAGGGCGAGTCCGGGCGGCCAAGGGACCGTTGCGAGGAAACCGCAGATCTCTTGGGTCTGGGCGAGGGCTGGGTGGGTGCGCAGCTCCGCCACGCAGGCGCTGGCAAGGCCGACCAGAAGCTGTCCGGACAAGGCGGCCGCGTTACGTTCCAGCAAAGTGTCCGCCTGGTCCGGGAAGCCGTTGTGGCGGAACATCGCCCCGCAGCATCCCTGACCGGCAGGGCGGGCGACGCTGATCCCGAGGCGCGCCAGGACTAAGGCCGCCGCCGCCAGCGAAGCCGGCTGCGTCACCTCAGCGACGCACCCCAGGAAGAGCGCGACGCTCCTGTCAGTCTGGCCAACCCGGTCGGCGTGATCCCATCGCGGCGGCGGGTAGAGGCCCTCGCTTAGGCGAGCGTAGGCATAGAGGCGGGGGAGGCGCAGTAGCCCGAGTACCCGGGCCGCTCGATCCAGGCCAGTCGCGCGGCCGAGCGCGGCCAGGCGCTCGGCCAGCCGCATGAGCCTTCGGCTTGCCAGGGCGCTAAGCCAGGCGCGCATGATCCAGCGGCGCCAGGCGGGCAGGGCCTTGGTCCGGCGTGCGCGCGCCTGGTCCATGATGGTGCAGACCGAGACCAGGGAGGGGCACGCTGGCTCACAGGCGCGGCACTCCAGGCAGCTTGCGAGGTGGGCGTCGAGGCGTTCCGACGGGGGCAGGGCACCGCTCGCCAGGGCTTGGATCAGGGCGATGCGCCCACGGGGGGACTCGCCCTCGTCCCGGGCCAGGCGATAGGTTGGGCAGTGCGGGAGGCACAGACCGCACTTCACGCACTGGTCCGTGGCCTCGATCAGCGTGTCCTTGGTCAATTTTGGTGGTCAGGGTCTCGGGTTGGGTCTCTGGCCGGCTCTAGTCCGAGGCAGGCGCAGCCCCAAGGTCATTGCGCGGGCGCGGGGCCCCAATGGTAACCTCTCCCCAGACCTTTTCACCGCTGTACGAGGAGTCCCCACCGCCATGGCCTACTACAAGTACCACGTCTTCTTCTGCACCAACCTCCGCGAGGACGGGTCGCAGTGTTGCGCCCAATGTGATGCCCAGGGGCAGCGTGATTACCTCAAACAGCGCACCAAGGAGCTTGGCATCGTTGGGCCGGGCGGGGTTCGCGTCAACACCGCCGGCTGCATGGACCGTTGTGCCGAGGGCCCGGTGTTGGTCGTCTACCCCGAGGCGGTTTGGTACACCTATGTCGACCGCAGCGATATCGACGAGATCCTGCAACAGCACCTGGTGGACGGGCAGGTGGTGGAGCGGCTCCGCCTGCGGGGGTGAGCCTGTTGTATTTTTGGTACTGGCGTTGACAATGAAACAAGAATATCAGATAGTAACAATGTACTGATTCGCTTAGGCGGTTCAGTCGTCCTCTATCCTCCTTTGGTGGTTATGCTTCGGGCGCGTCCCTCACGGGTCGCGCCCTTTTTCTTAGATCCGCCGCATCCTGGTCCGTTGGGTGGGGGTTGCGCACCGACCTGATGGCCTGTATAGTTTCTAGTCTCAGTTGCGGGGTGGAGCAGTCAGGCAGCTCGTCGGGCTCATAACCCGAAGGTCGTAGGTTCAAATCCTGCCCCCGCTACCAAATAAAATAAGGGCTTACGGCGAATGTCGTAAGCCCTTTTCATTTTCTGGCGCGACCGTATAGACGGAGACGTAAGCAAATGGGGCCATGGGCCGCTAGGGGTGTGTCAACGGCGCCTGCATCCCCGCTGCTGGTGCTTGTGCTTGAAGCTACAGGGGATGTTGGTGCAGGGGCCGTGCGCTGTCGCAATGCTATATGCGGCCGCAGCCATCGAGGTGGCCGCCCCACCCATTTTGCATCCAGATGCCAGGGTCTACGGGCTTGCCAAGCTCAGGGGACGCTTGTATCATCCGCGGTCTTTCTCGAAACCGAACTCCAGCCCTCTCCGGAGAAGACAAGGACATGACGACTTTGAGCGCAAAGCCTGCCGAGGTCCGCCGCGAGTGGTACCTCGTGGATGCCGACGGCAAGACGCTCGGCCGGCTTGCCAGCGAAGTGGCGCGTCGCTTGCGCGGCAAGCACAAGCCCCAGTACACCCCGCATGTGGACACAGGTGACTTTATCGTCGTCGTCAACGCCGAGAAGATCCATGTCACTGGCAACAAGCTCCGGGACAAGATGTACTACCGGCATACTGGCTACGTGGGCAACCTCAAGTCCATGAATCTGGAGAAGCTGCTCCAGAAGGCCCCGGACCGCGCCATCACCCTCGCCGTGAAGGGTATGCTGCCGCACAACCCGCTGGGTCGCGCGATGCTCCGGAAACTACGCGTGTATGCCGGCCCGACCCACGGCCACCAGGCCCAGCAGCCTCAGCCCCTAGATATCTAATCGATGATGGCGCTGCATCTGGCGGGGACATAGCCCCGCGCAGGGCAAGCTAACTGAACACGACCGGATCAAGCCCACATGACGGAAACCCTGCATACCATCGGCCGCCGCAAGTCATCCAGCGCGCGCGTCTTTATGACGCTCGGCAGCGGCAACATCACTGTGAACGGCCGCCCGCTCGACCAGTTCTTCGGTCGAGAGACGGCCCGCATGATCGTGCGTCAGCCGCTGGAGACGGCGGCCATGGCCAGTCGCGTCGATGTCCGCGTCACGGTGACCGGTGGTGGGACCTCCGGCCAGGCGGGCGCCATTCGCCACGGTATCGCCCGCGCCCTGGTCGCCTTCAACGAAGACCTGCGCCGGCCGATGCGCAAGGCCGGGTTCCTCACCCGCGATGCCCGCGAAGTCGAACGTAAGAAGGTTGGTCTGCACAAGGCGCGCCGCGCGCCCCAATTCTCCAAGCGTTAAGCGTTCTCCAGGCGCTAGGCAAGCGGCCGACTCCCCTGGGGGATCGTCTAGTGGTAGGACAGCGGACTCTGACTCCGTCAACCTAGGTTCGAATCCTAGTCCCCCAGCCAACTCGACAGAAACCGGCGTTCGCGCCGGTTTTTTTTGGGCGACTTCCGGGCTCCCCAGCTTTCGGTCTCTCCAGCGGAGTGGCGCGGGCTGGTCGGTAGAGATGACGCTTCACAGGGTCCTCGGGCCGGGCCGGGTGGAGATGCCACAAGGCCCGCCAGAACTCCTTCCGCCGAGGTGGCTGCCCCGGACATTGGGCCAGTCTGTAGCGTGACAGCAACGCATCTGCGCGCCGGGCCCCCGATTCTGGCCGGTGATGCGCCGGTTTAGTGTCAAAAGCACCACATCTGAAGTTTTTGTATCTTTTTTCAAAAAAACTGTTGCGCAAATCTCCGGCGTCGCCTATTATTCTTCCCGCAAAGCATGAGTCTGTCTGGTTAAGCAGACATTGGGTCAATCCACAACACTGGAGCACACGATGAACAAGAAGCTAATTTCCCTGGCTGTCGCCGCCGCCCTGGTCGCCCCGGCCGCCGCTATGGCCGAAGCCACCCTGTACGGCAAGCTGAACGTCTCTCTGGACTACGCGAGCGTCTCGAACGTGGTCCTGCCGACGTACGGCGCCGCGCGGGATCCCCAAACCAATCAGATCATCCGGGATCAATTCGGCAACATCATCCTGGTGGAGACCGCACCCGGCGAGGACTACGACGGCTGGGGCATGTCCAGCAGCGGTTACATCCCCGGTGAGGGTCGTGCCAGCCGCATCGGCGTCAAGGGGTCCGAGGATCTCGGCGGCGGTCTGAAGGCCATCTACCAGGTCGAGTTCGGGGTCAACCTGAACGACACCAACAACAACGTCCTGAACAACGCCGATGCCATCACCATGCGCAACAGCTTCGTCGGTCTCGCCGGCGGCTGGGGCACCTTCCTCATGGGGCGTCACGACACCCCCATGAAGATCTCCACCAGTAAGCTCGACCTGTTCGTCGACACCATGGCGGACTACAACGGCACGGTCGGCTTCCAAGACCTGCGTGCTGACAACGCCGTCGCCTACATCTCCCCGAGCTGGGCCGGCTTCACCTTCGCGGCTGCGATCATTCCGTCCGGCGGCGCCACCGGTGGTGCGAACGGCCTGAACCTCAACGAGAACTCGATCGCCGGCGCCTACTCTCTGGCTGGTATCTACAGCAACGGCCCCTTCTATGCATCGCTTGCCTACGAGGCCCTGGGTAACGAGCACTTCAACACCCAGAACGTCAGCCTGAATCAGAGCGACTGCCCTTACACCACAGTGGTGCCTGGGGTGAGCATTACCGATACGTGTAACTATGTCGACAGCGATGCCACCGCATGGCGCGCCGGTCTGGGTCTCCTCGACTGGAACGGCTTCAGCCTGACCGGCATTTACGAGCACCGCGATCTCGTGCCGGGCAATGACACCTATGTGTCCTTCACCGACCTGCGTAATCCTGCCAACGACTTTTTCCTGCCGGGCGGTCCCGACACGGCCGAGTTGTGGCAGGTCCAGGCCGGCTATGCCTTCGGCAACACCCAGATCAAGGCCATGTACGGTCAGGCTGACTACAGCGGCGACAACACTCTCGGCACCAGAACCATCGCGGTGGGCGGTGGGACCCTGTATGCCTCGAACATTGACCGCCGCTACAATTGGGACGT
>JBFZCW010000180.1:0-13794 GCA_041307765.1 Chromatiaceae bacterium | reverse complement strand
AGATCGCATCGATTTGCCCGCCCAACACGGCCAACCGGTCGTGCAGGCGCTGATGCATGGCGTTGAGGTCGTCCAGCGTCAGTAGTCCGCGCCCCAGGCCCGACAGATTCGTGGCAACCACCAGCCGGTACCCTGCCTGGTTCAGCCTAGCCATTGCTTCCAGGCTCCCGGCGATGGGCACCCACTCGCCCACGGACTTCACGAAGGCATCGGAGTCTTCATTGATAACACCGTCGCGGTCAAGGACGATAACCTTCATCGCGATTGAGCCAACTGCGGATCCGCTAGTCCCCGACGCCGCGGAACTCGGAGACCCGGATGCGGCCGTCCACCAGCCGTCCCTCACGCCGACCGAGCTTGTCCATCTTGCTCCAAAAGGCGCCGTTAAGATCGAAGCCTTGGGCAATCGCGGTACCCATAACCAGAATCAGCAGGTCTGCGACCTCCTCAGCCAGTGCCTCCTTCGCCTTTCCCTTCGTAACGCAGGCCGCGATCTCTCCGAGTTCCTCCGCCATAAGGGCGATGCGATAGGTCATCTCCTCCCCGCCCAACTCCCGGAAGCGGTGCTTGTCGTGAAACGCCTGGACCGCGTCCAGCATCGCCCGATAGGAGTCCGGATCGGCCGGGCGGCTGCCTGGGGCCATCATTGGAGGACCGAGATGTCGGCGACACTGAGGAAGAGGGCGTGCAAGGAGCCCAACAACACCAGCCGGTTGCGGCGCAAAGCTTCGTCGTCGGCCATGACCATGACCGCGTCGAAAAAGACATCCACATCGCCCCGCAGTCCGGCAAGCGCCTTCAGCACGCCGCTGTAGTCCTGCCGAGCCTGCATTGGGGCTACCGCCAGGGTGGCCTCGGCGATCCTGGCACTCAGGCGCTGCTCAGCCGGTTCGACCAAGAGGCCGGGGGCGACTGTCTGTGCGCCCAGATCCTGACCGCTCTTCCGCAAGATGTTGCGGATGCGCTTGTTGGCGGCGGACAGGGCTGCCGCCTCCGGCAGCTTGCGGAACGTCTCCACCGCCTGGACGCGCCGGTCAATATCGCTCGGCATGGTTCCGCCGGTCGCCAAAACGGCTTCCAAGCTGTCCGCAGGAACCCCTTTGTCCTCGTAATAGCCCTTGAGGCGATCGAGGCTGTACTCCAGGACCTCGTCCGCGGCCCTGTCGGCATCGACCTTACTGGAAAGCTGGGCCGCAGCTGTGACCAGCAGGCCCTTCAAGTCGAGCGGCACCGGCGTCTCAATAAGAATGCGTAGCACCCCGAGAGCCCCCCGCCGCAGCGCATAGGGATCCTTGACTCCGCTTGGCCTCTGCCCGATGGCGAAGATCCCCACGAGCGTATCAAGCTTGTCGGCCAGGGCCAGGATTCGGCCGCAGTCCGTCTCAGGGAGCCGGTCTCCGGAGAACTTGGGCAGGTACTGCTCTTCCATGGCGGCAGCGACGCAGGGATCCTCCCCGGAGCGCTCGGCATAGTAGCGCCCCATGACGCCCTGCAGGCTGGGGAACTCAAAGATCATGTGCGTCATGAGGTCACACTTGGCCAGCAGGGCCGAACGCTCGGCCAAGCCGACGTCGAGCCCCATCTCACGGGCTATGGCGCCCGCCCCTAGCGCGACTCGCCGTGACTTTTCGCCAAGGGTCCCCAAGCGTTCCTGGAAGACCACGGTATCCAGCCTCGGGAGAAACGCATCGAGCGGCTGCCTGAGGTCCTGCTTCCAGAAGAAGGCTGCGTCGGCGAAGCGCGGGCGTATGACCCTTTCGTTACCCCTGCGCACCTGGTCCGGTTCCAGGCTCTCGATGTTGCTTATGGCGATGAAGCCGGGGTAAAGCCCGCCCTGCCGATCAAAGAGCGGGAAGTACTTCTGGTTACTCTGCATGGTCTCGATGAGCGCCTCCGGAGGAACAGCGAGAAACTCCTCCGAGAAACTGCCAAGGACCGCGACCGGCCATTCGCAGAGCGCCGCTACCTCGTCCAACAGGGACTCATCGATCCGAGCCCGGCAGGAGACCGTCGCTGCCAATGCCTCGACCTCTCCGCGGATCTTCGCCCGTCGGATTGCGAAGTCGGGCTCAACCCAACCAATGGTCCGAAGCAGGTTTGCATAATCGGTCGCGCGCTGCACGGCGAGCGCGGCGGGGGCGTGAAACCGATGCCCATGGGTCTCGCGTCCCGTCTCTATCCCGAGCACCCGCCCCCGCACCACATCCTCGCCAAAGATTAGGCAGACCCAGTGAACCGGCCGCACGAACTGTTCTTCCCCGGCCCCCCAGCGCATGCGCTTAGGGATCGGCAGCGCCCCCAGGGCCTGTTCAACCATGGCCGGGAGCAGATCGGCGGTACGGCGCCCGGCCTGCGCCCGCCGAAACACTAACCAGGCACCTTGCTCTGTCGTCTGTCTCTCCAACTCCCCGACCTGGACACCGCAGGAGCGGGCGAACCCGAGCGCCGCTTGACTAGGTTTGCCGTCCGCGCCGAACGCCGCCAGGAGAGCCGGGCCGCGCCGGACGACCTCCTGTTCCAGCTGCCGTTCGCTGAGGCCACGGACCAACAGCGCCAGACGCCTCGGCGTGGCGAAGGGTTCAATCGCTGTTAGCGTCAGGCCGCTGTCTCCGACCTGCTTCTCGAAGGCATCCCGAAAGGCTTCGGACAGCCGTAGCAGGGCGGTCGGCGGCAACTCCTCGGTGCCGATCTCGATCAGGAGGTCTTTGCGGTTTTCCACAGGGCCCTAACTCTTCTTCAGCATTGGGAAATCGAGGGCTACCCGGCTGTCGTAATAGGCCTGGGCGACGGCCCTCGCGAGCGTGCGAACCCGCAGGATGTAACGTTGCCGCTCAGTGACGGAGATGGCGCTCCGGGCCTCCAGCAGATTGAAGGTATGGGACGCCTTCAGGACCTGCTCATAGGCGGGCAGCGGAAGCCCCGTCTCGATCAGGGCCTGGCTTGATCGCTCGCAGGTATCGAACAGAGCGAACAGGGCGGCAACATCGGCATGCTCGAAGTTGTAGGCGGATTGCTCCACCTCGTTTTGGTGGTAGACATCGCCGTAAGTAACGTCCCCATATGGGGATCGGGCCCAGATGAGGTCATAAACACTCTCCACGCCTTGCAGATACATGGCAATACGTTCCAGCCCATAGGTGATCTCCCCGGTGACCGGCCGGCAGTCCAGCCCTCCCACCTGCTGGAAGTACGTGAACTGGGTTACCTCCATCCCATTGAGCCAGACCTCCCAACCCAGACCCCAAGCCCCGAGGGTCGGCGACTCCCAGTTGTCCTCCACAAAGCGGATGTCGTGGATGAGCGGATCCACCCCCAAGGCCCTGAGCGAGTCCAGATAGAGATCCTGGATATCGGTTGGGGACGGCTTGAGGACCACCTGGTACTGATAGTAGTGCTGCAGCCGATTCGGATTCTCCCCATAGCGGCCATCCGTCGGGCGCCGCGAAGGCTGCACATAGGCCGCACGCCAAGGCTCCGGCCCAATGGAACGTAGGAAGGTCGCAGGGTGGAAGGTCCCAGCTCCCACCTCCATGTCGAGAGGTTGAAGCACCGCGCAACCCTGGCGGGCCCAATAGCGCTCCAAGGCAAAGATCAGGCCCTGAAACGTCGAAACGTCCCCTTCCGCGCTCGCCAACGTCGATCCTCCACCATGCATAACCTGCAGCCTAAAAACGGAAAATTGTATCGAATTATCCTCGCCCCTGCCCGCCGAATTCGCTCCTTTCGGCTAGGTCGGTACCGGGCCAGTGCCGGGTATTCTTGAGCTTGAGCGCACCAATTAGGTGCGCTCAGGACCGGAAAGGCACCAAAATGGGCTTCCCAACCCAGCGTCGCCACAGGCTCGGCCGAACTCCCATTTTCCATACGACCAGCAGCCGTACGCCCTCCGTATACATGGCCCTACAACGCGATGCTTCTCATGACGCTGCGGGACTTTTTGGCCTTCGCCATTTGGACCCCGGAAAACCGCGTGGCGAGGCGTATCGTAGCGACCAGCGGTGCCATGTGGTACGGTATTTGCTCACCGTTGTCGAGCACCCCCGTCCGCTCCTAGACGGGGTCCCTCTCCACATCCCCTGTCCTTGATCTGCCAAGGGCCATCGTCAATCGCCGGAGATTCGTGAATGACCGCCAACGTAATGAAAATGCTGCAAGAGAAGGAAGTGAAGTTCGTGGATCTTCGCTTCACCGACACCCGTGGGAAGGAGCAGCACGTCTCCCTGCCTGCCGGCCTGATCGACGAGGACTTCTTCCGAGACGGCAAGATGTTCGACGGTTCTTCCATTGCCGGCTGGAAGGGCATTGAGGCGTCGGACATGGTCCTGATGCCAGAGGCCGACACAGCGGTCATGGACCCCTTCGCCGACGAGAACACCCTGATCATTCGTTGCGACATACTCGAGCCCGCCACCATGCAGGGCTACGAGCGTGACCCCCGTTCGGTCGCCAAACGCGCTGAGGCCTACCTAAAGTCCACCGGGATCGCCGACACCGCCTTCTTCGGCCCTGAACCCGAGTTCTTCGTCCTCGATGACGTCCGCTGGGGCAGCGACATCACCGGCGCCTTCTATAAGGTCGACTCGGAAGAGGCTGGCTGGAACTCAGAGCGCGTCTACCCGGACGGCAACATCGGCCACCGCCCGACCATCAAAGGCGGCTATTTCCCGGTCCCGCCGGTCGACTCCCTCAACGACCTGCGTGCAGCCATGTGTCTCGCTATGGAAGAGATGGGCGTCGAGGTCGAGGTCCATCACCACGAGGTCGCCACCGCCGGCCAGTGCGAGATCGGCACAAAGTTCGGCACCCTGGTCAGGCGCGCCGATCAGACCCAGATCCTCAAGTACTGCGTCTGGAACGTGGCCCACGCCTACGGCAAGACCGCCACCTTCATGCCCAAGCCTCTGGTTGGCGACAACGGCAGCGGCATGCACGTCCATCAATCTCTGGCAAAGGATGGCGTGAACCTGTTCGCGGGCGACAAGTACGCCGGGCTCTCCGAGCTGGCGCTCTACTACATCGGCGGCATCATCAAGCACGCCCGAGCCCTGAACGCCATCACCAACCCTGGCACCAACTCCTACAAGCGCCTGGTCCCCGGCTTCGAGGCCCCGGTCATGCTGGCGTACTCGGCGAACAACCGCTCCGCCTCCATCCGGATCCCGCACACGCCAAGCCCCAAGGGTCGCCGCATCGAGGTCCGCTTCCCGGACCCCAGCGCCAACCCCTACCTTGCCTTCTCCGCCATGATGCTGGCCGGACTTGACGGCATCCAGAACAAGATCCACCCGGGCGATGCCATGGACAAGGATCTGTACGACCTAGAGCCCGAGGAAGCCAAGGCAATCCCCACCGTCTGCCACTCCCTAGACATGGCCCTGGATGCCCTGGATGCCGATCGTGACTTTCTCCTTGCCGGTGGGGTCTTCACCAACGACCTGATCGACGGTTACATCAAGCTCAAGATGGACGAGGTCACGCGGCTGCGCATGACCACCCACCCGGTTGAGTTCGACATGTACTACAGCCTCTAACCTCCGCAACTCCGGACGCTTGGGCTGGGTCGGTGCACACCGTTCTGCACCGTACCCTGCTCAGCCCCTAACTCCGTTCACACAACGCCCCAAAACAGGGGCGCTGTGCTTTGTGATCACGGTCCAGCTGGGCTATATTCAGGCTCATGCCCCGCGTCCTGCTCACCCTGTCGCTTCTGATCCCGGCCTTGGCCGCTGGACAGGTCTTCAAGTGGATCGACACTGAAGGCAAGGTTCACTATTCCGATCGACCCATCGCCGGTGCGGAGGCCTTGGACGTCCCCGTCCAAAAGTCGCCGCCGCCCCAGGACAAGCCCACACCCGGCCAGGCGTCGCCCGGTCCCTATGTCCAGTTCGACATCGTCGCCCCTGTAGACAATGTGAGCCTCAGTGACGCCGAAGGCAACGTTCAGGTCGGCCTGCTCCTCGACCCGGCGTTAATGGAGGGACATCGCCTTCAGATCCTGACGGACGGCGCCCCAGCCAGCGGCGACGTACCAGGTACTCAGCTGCGCATCAGCGGCTTGCCCCTCGGCAGTCACCAACTTCAAGCGCAGATCATCGACGCCAGCGGTACCCCGATCGCGTCCTCGTCCATCGTCCATTTCCACCTCCGGAAACCGGATTCCCTCTAATTCTAAGCAGTGGCGCGGCTATTCGCGCCGCGCTGGTGCCGGGTTCATCGCCGCCCATGGCTTGCGCGCGGTCAGCGTCCGCGTACAGGATCGACCGCCGCTCGTAGCTGGTCCTCCGCGATTCAGCCGCCCCATTTTTCACCGTTGCACTACTATGGGGCGCAATCCAGTGCCGCCGCGCCGTTCCCGCGCTCTTGATGTCGTCTGGCGAACCTGCCACTCCTGCCGCGACGCCATCATGTGGCCGAGGCGCCTGAGCTGCATCCTGGCTCGAAACTTGCTGCCATGCCAATGCAGCGCTCGCGAGCCGTCGCCCTTGCCCAACCCGGGAAGCACGCCTTGGCGCCGATTGCTCGCACTAGCCATTTCCGCCCAGCCAGTTGTTCGGGATCCTCGCATGATGGCGCAGACCACCGGAAAGACGGGGGTGGAGAAATCCATCCTCGATAACCTCAACACCGCCGTGTTGCTCTTCGACGGCGACCTTCGCCTGATCTATATCAACCCTGCCGGAGAGATGCTGTTCGACGTCAGCTCGCGTCACATCCTCGGGCAGCGGGCCTGCGATCTGG
Source organism: Chromatiaceae bacterium (assembly GCA_041307765.1). GTDB lineage: Bacteria > Pseudomonadota > Gammaproteobacteria > Chromatiales > Chromatiaceae > DYRB01. The sequence continues at coordinate 7,056 of JBFZCW010000180.1, read as the reverse complement.
TCCCCTGCCCGGGCGCGCAGCAGGTCGAGGAGCGCTTGCGCTCGGCGCTGCGCACCCGCCATCCTTTCACCGAGCGGGAGCTCAACATCTCCCTATCGGACGGCCGCACCATCACGGTGAACTGCACCGTCCTGCCGCTGCACCACTTCGAGGCGCGCGCCGAGCTCCTGGTTGAGCTCCATCAGGTCGATCAACAATTGCGCATCAACCGGGAGGAGCAGTTGCTCTCCCAGCACCAGGCGACCCAGGCACTGATCCGCGGCTTGGCCCATGAGATCAAGAACCCCCTGGGCGGTCTTCGCGGGGCCGCCCAGCTCCTCGAAGCGGAGCTCCCAGACCCAGGCTTGCGCGAATACACGCGAATCATCATCGAGGAGGCGGACCGCCTCCAGACCCTCATGAACCGTATGCTGGGTCCGAACCGCATGCCGCAGCCGCGTTCCGTCAACATCCACTACGTCTTGGAGCACGTGCGTGGCCTCCTGCTCGCGGAGTCTCCTGGCGGGCCCCGCATCTTGCGGGATTACGACCCGAGCCTCCCTGAGATCCGGGCGGATCAGGACCGCCTGATCCAGGCCCTGCTCAACATCGCCCGCAACGGCGTGGCCGCGGCCGGAAAGGACGGGGCCCTGATCCTGAGGACCCGGGCCCTGCGCCAATTCACCATCGGCACCAAGCGCCACCGGCTGGTGATGCGTGTGGAGGTAGAGGACAACGGCCCCGGCGTTCCGGAAGAGCTGCGCGACCGCATCTTCTTCCCCATGGTCTCAGGCCACCACGGCGGCACGGGACTAGGCCTGCCCATTGCCCAGGAACTCATAAATCAGCACGGCGGCCTCATCGAATGCGAGAGCCGCCCCGGGCAGACTCAGTTCCTGGTCTACCTGCCACTGGAGCTCGAACATGACTAGAGTGCCCAAGGTCTGGGTCATCGACGACGACCGCTCCATCCGCTGGGTACTGGAGCGCGCCCTGCGCAAGGCCGAGCTGGATGTAACCACTTTCTCCAACGGGGTCGGCGTCATGGAGGCCCTGCAACGCGGCCTGCCGGACGTGATTCTCACCGACATCCGCATGCCCGGGATCGACGGCCTCGACCTATTGCGCCAGGTCACTACCACCTATCCGAGTCTGCCAGTGATCATCATGACGGCCCACTCGGACCTCGAGAGTGCTGTCTCCGCATTCCACGGCGGGGCATTCGAGTACCTCCCCAAGCCCTTCGACTTGGACGACGCGGTAGATCAGGTCCGCCGGGCCTGCCGTAACCGCAGGGAGGAACCCCCCGCCGCGCCCTCACCCGCAGCAACGCCGGACATCATCGGCGAGGCCCCCGCCATGCAGGAGGTGTACCGGGCCATCGGGCGCCTGGCCAGATCCAACATCACCGTCCTGATCAATGGGGAATCCGGCACAGGCAAAGAGCTCGTTGCACGCGCCCTGCACCGGCACAGCCCGCGGGCCGACAAGCCTTTCATCGCCCTAAACATGGCCGCGATCCCCCGCGACCTCCTGGAGTCCGAGCTCTTCGGCCACGAGCGCGGAGCCTTCACCGGGGCTCAGGCCCGGCGCGAGGGGCGCTTCGAACAGGCGGACGGCGGGACCTTATTTCTCGATGAAATAGGAGACATGCCCGCCGAGCTCCAGACCCGGCTCCTGCGTGTTCTGGCAGACGGCGCCTTCTACCGCGTCGGCGGTGTGGCCCCGACCAAGGTAAACGTCCGAATCATTGCCGCCACCCACCAGAACCTCGAGGAATTAGTCCGTCAGGGCCGCTTCCGCGAGGACTTGTTCCACCGCCTTAACGTGATCCGCATCCACCTGCCGGCCCTGCGCGAGCGGCGCGAGGACATCCCCCTTCTAATGCGCCACTTCCTGGCCCAGGCGGCTAAGGAGCTGGGCTGCGAGACCAAGGTCCTGCTGCCGAGCGCCGCTGACCATCTCAAGTGCATGGACTGGCGAGGCAACGTACGGCAATTGGAGAACACCGCTCGCTGGCTCACCGTCATGGCTTCCGGCAAAGAGATCGACGCCGGCGACCTCCCGCCGGAGCTCAGCGCTGGGCGCGACGACAGCGGGGGCGATGAGCGCTGGGAGGGGGCGCTGCGCCGCTGGGCCCGGCAAAGCCTCCAACAGGGCCACCTGGGGCTGCTGGAGACCGCCCTGCCCGCCTTTGAGCAGATCCTGATCCAAACGGCGCTGGAACACACCGGTGGCCGACGCCAAGAGGCCGCCCGCCTACTTGGCTGGGGGCGCAACACCCTCACACGCAAGATCAAGGAGTTGCAGATCGAGATGGATGGCGGGACCGGGGAAGACGACGAGGATGCGGCTTAGGGGAGCCAGGACGATGCAAGCCGCACCCTGGACGGGTCGCGGGGCGTCACACTTTAGATCCCCTGCCAGAAACCCAATTTACCCGGAGAGAACGCACAGCCGCCGGAGGTACGCGCCTTGGAGACCACCAGCATCGAATTGTCCGGTGCCGAGATCGACCGCATTGAGCTCGCGGCAGGCACGTTACGCGTGCACTTCCCCCGGGTCCAGATCATCAAGACCATGACCGGCTCGGTCGAGCGCACGCGTTGGTGGCAAGCCGGGGACCTTGTCATCGACGCGGCGGAGCCTCTGGCCCCGCTCCCCCAGGCGCCCGTCGTCTGCACTGGGGGCGACATCGACGAAAACGTCTACACCTACCGCGACATGATCCCTGTCCCGCTCGACAGCCGCGGCCGAGTCGGCTGCGACCTGCGGCTGGCCGACAGCGAGGCGCGCATCAGCGTCCGGGGCCAGGCCCTGCGCCTGGAGATGGAGGGCGTCCCCAAGTACATCGAGCACATCCGACCCGGTGACCATTAGCGCCCCACAGGTACCCGGCCGCGGTGATGCGGACCAAAGAGCGCCAACCAGGCGAGCCCCCCTCCCCAGGGCTCGGCTAATCCGGAAGCCGAGCCAGCGAACGGCCGTGCGCCCGACCCATGAGCGTCACGGCAGACAAGGCCCCGACAAAGGCAAAGAACATGTCCTTCTGAGTATCCCAAGGGTCCCCCTGGGTGCCGAGGAAGTCGTCTGCGGCCGACCCTGTCGCCGCCGCGACCCACCACTCGAATAACTCGTACCACGCGCTGATGGCCATGGCCACGCACAGCGCCAGGAAGCCAACGAGCCGCCCAGGACTGAGAGGCGATACCCGTAGCAAGATCTCCCGGGCAACCAGAGCCGGAACAAAGCCCTGAGCGAAGTGCCCGACCCGATCGTAATGATTGCGCGCAAGTCCGAACTGATCGCGCAGCCAGTCGAAGGCCGGGACCTCGGCGTAGGTGTAGTGGCCGCCTACCATCAGGATGCCCATGTGCAGGGCAATCAGGCCCAGCAGTAACCGGCTAAGCGGAAAGCCGCGGCGGGTGGCCGCGAGCATGCCCAGCCCGATGACGGCAGGCAGAACCTCCAGAACCCAGGTGAAGGTGTCATGAGGTCGCCAGCCCGACCAGGCGAAGACCGCCAGGACGGCAGTCAGAAGGGCCAACTCGAAATGTTCGCGGGACATCGTGGCTGGTCTCTGTCGGCAGAAAGGTTTGCGGTGTTGGCCTGTCCAGTTCAACCGCAGTATCGCCAAGCTCATGGCCACAGCGCGGGTCAGGCCGAGGTAATCCTCGGCACCGCCCTATAACGGGCCCGGACCACCATCTCAACCAGATAGGCCCATCTAGTCCGCCAACAGGTAACCCCAGGCCTCCGCAGCGGCACTGACGCGTCCTTCCCTTTGGTCCGGGATAGCTCGCCAATGAAAAAAGGGCTTAGGCGGAAGTCGCCTAAGCCCTTGTATTTTTGGCTCCCTGGGACGGGCTCGAACCGCCGACCTAGTGATTAACAGTCACCCGCTCTACCGACTGAGCTACCAGGGATCGTTGCAAGCCACGCATGGTAACGAGGACCAGAAAGGCGGTCAAGCCAGAACGCTTGAACCTGACGCGGACCGCGGCGTCCTTCCTCCTGGTGTCCCTGGTGTCCCTGCGCCCCGCCTCGTGGTAACCGGTCGCAGGGCGTTCGGTCAGACGCCCGCGATCCGCTCCAGTGCCTTCTCCAAGTTCGCCCGGCTCGTAGCAATGGAGATCCGAACGTGCCCGCTCAACCCGAAGGCCGATCCTGGGACCAGCGCCACCCCGACCTGCTCGATGAGGTACTCCGCCAGCTCTAGGTCGTTGTTGACTCCATCCACACGTTCGATCATTCCCTGAACCCTCGGGAAGACATAGAAGGTCCCGTCCGTCGGCAGACACTCCACCCCGCGGATGCGGTTCAGCGCCTCCACCACGAAGTCGTGGCGCTCCTTGAAGGCGGCAAGCATCGTCGAGATGCAGTCCTGCGGACCCTCCAGCGCCGCCTGTGCGGCGACCTGGGAGATGGATGTCGGGTTGGACGTGCTTTGGCCCTGCACCTTCTTCATCGCCTTGATAACCTCCGCCGGCCCGCCGGCATAGCCGATACGCCAACCGGTCATGGAGTAGGCCTTGGAGACGCCGTTGAGCACCAGGGTACGGGCCGCCAGGTCTGGGCAGACGTTGAGAATGTTCACGAACGGATCCGTGGACCACCGGATGTGCTCGTACATGTCATCCGTGGCGATCACAGCCCGCGGATACTCCCGCAGCACCGCCCCCAGGGCGGCCAGCTCGTCGCCCGTATAGGCCATGCCCGTGGGATTCGACGGACTGTTGATGACCACCAGTTTGGTCTTCTCCGTCATGGCCCCTTTGAGCTGGGCTGGGGTGATCTTGAAGCGCTGATCAGCCCCGGCGTGGACCAGGACGGGTGCGCCGCCGGCAAGCAACGCCATATCCGGATAGGAGACCCAGTAGGGAGCCGGGATCACCACCTCGTCGCCGGGATCGAGGATCGCCTGCGCCATGTTGAAGAAGCTCTGCTTGCCGCCGCATGACACCAGGATCTGGTCCAGCTCATAGGACAGTCGATTCTCCCGTTGGAACTTGGCGATGACCGCTGCCTTCAGCTCGGGGGTGCCGTCGACCGCCGTGTACTTGGTGAAACCGTCGTGGATCGCCTTGATCGCGGCCTCTTTGATGTGCTCCGGGGTGTCGAAATCCGGCTCCCCGGCGCCCAGGCCCACTACATCCTTCCCCGCCGCCTTGAGCGCCTTGGCGCGTGCGGTGATGGCGAGGGTCGCGGAGGGTTTGACTGCCTGAACGCGGGCGGCAAGTTTGATGCTCATGGCGGGGATCTCTGTCCTTTCTTGTTGGCCGACTGGGTGTTGGGGGGATTCAAAACCAAGCGCCGCATCATAACGAAACCGCGCTTCCAGGGCACCTGGCGGTACCTCTAGGAGACACCGGGGTATCCTGTTTAGAAGCGGGCGCGCAACTGCCTGGAGAACCTGTGGACAGTTTCAGAGTCCCATACTGTCCACAGGCACCCCACACCCTGCCCCGCCACCATCCCGGCGTTTCGAAGCGACCATCCGTCTGAAAAGAAACCCCTTTGCTCCGAATCTCAAGTTACCAACAGGCATAACAGCTATTACAAACTTAAGAAAATATACTGATACAAGACAGCAGGTCCCGAGTGCAGGCTATAGCCCCATGCCAGAATCCGTTGCTCGTTGATCCCCTCCACCATACGCGGCCCACCGATCCCCTACATGGAATCTCCCACCAGTCCTAGATCCTTCCGCCTCGTTGCGAGCTTCGCCCCGGCGGGAGACCAGCCCGAAGCCATCCGCCGCCTGTGCGAAGGACTCCAGGACGGCGAGGCTGCCCTGACCCTGCTTGGCGTCACCGGCTCCGGCAAGACCTTCACCATCGCCAACGTCATCGCCGAACTCCAGCGCCCAGCCCTGGTGCTCGCCCCCAACAAGACCCTGGCGGCTCAGCTCTACGGCGAGATGCGCGAGTTCTTCCCGGACAACGCGGTGGAGTACTTCGTCTCCTACTACGACTATTACCAGCCGGAGGCCTATGTCCCCTCAACGGATACCTACATTGAGAAAGACGCCTCCATCAACGAGCACATCGAGCAGATGCGCCTGTCTGCGACTAAGGCACTGCTGGAGCGGCGCGACACCATCATCGTTGCCACCGTTTCCTCCATCTACGGCTTGGGGGACCCGGACGCGTATCTCCGGATGGTCCTGCACCTATCCCGCGGTGACATCATCGACCAGCGCGGCCTGCTGCGCCGCCTCGCAGAGCTGCAGTACAGGCGCAACGAGATCGAGCTGGCGCGCGGGACCTATCGGGTACGGGGCGACGTCATCGACATCTATCCCGCCGAGTCCGACGACGAGGCCCTGCGCGTGGAGCTGTTCGACGAGGAGATCGAGGCTCTTACCCTGTTCGATCCCCTCACCGGCGAGCAGCTGCGCAAGGTTGCCCGTTACACCGTCTACCCCAAGACGCACTACGCCACCCCGAGGGAGACCATCGTCAACGCCGTTGAGCAAATCAAGGTCGAGCTCAAAGAGCGTCTCACCTGGCTGAGGGACAACAATAAACTGGTCGAGGCCCAGCGCCTGGAGCAGCGGACCCTGTTCGACATGGAGATGATGCTGGAGGTGGGCTACTGCTCAGGGATCGAAAACTACTCCCGGTACCTGTCCGGACGCGGTCCCGGAGAGCCCCCGCCGACCCTCTACGACTATCTGGCTTCTGACGCCATCGTAGTCATCGACGAGTCTCACGTCACAGTACCCCAGCTCGGCGGCATGTACCGAGGCGACCGGTCGCGCAAGGAGAACCTGGTGGAATATGGCTTCCGGCTCCCCTCGGCCCTGGACAACCGGCCGCTCCGCTTCGAGGAGTTTCAGGCTCGCCAGCCGCAGACCATCTATGTATCTGCCACCCCCAGGGACTTCGAGATCCAGCACTCCGGCGCCGTCATCGAGCAGGTTGTCCGCCCGACTGGACTGGTGGATCCTGAGCTCGAGGTCCGCCCGGCCATCACCCAGGTGGACGATCTGCTTTCCGAGATCCGAGCCCGGATCGCCCGCGATGCCCGAGTCCTGGTCACCACCCTGACCAAACGCATGGCAGAGGACCTGAC
>JBFZCW010000179.1:0-6344 GCA_041307765.1 Chromatiaceae bacterium | reverse complement strand
GCTCTTCCGATCTGCTCCACCCCCAGGTGCAGGCGCCAGGACAGCAGGGCCAATAAGAGTACCAGACCGGCGGCCAGGGCGAGGTCGAAGGGGCTGAGCAGGATCAAGCTCATGGCTCGGGGGCCAGGCGGCGGTCGTGGATGACCAGGCGGCGACCCCCGAGACGCGCACGCTGGTCCGGGTCGTGGCTGACCCAGAGGACAGCGGCGTCGTGCTCGACCCGGTAGGCCTCGACCAGGGCCTCGACCCGCTCGCGGTTGGGTGGGTCGAGGTTGGCAGTGGCCTCGTCAAGCAGCAGGGCCTCAGGTTTGTTGGCTAGAACCCGCGCCAGGGCTAGGCGCTGACGCTCCCCGGTTGAGAGCCGGGATACCGCCCAGCCCAGGCTCTCGAGGCCAAAGCCTAAGTCGGCAAGGAGTGGGCCAACCGCGCTAGGGAAGTGATCGCCCACCAGGTCGGCCCACCAGTGGGCCTCCGCCGGGAGCAGGGTGACGCGACGGCGCCATTCCGGGGCGGGGAGGGCGGAGCGCCGGACACCGTCCAGCCAGACCTCGCCGGGGTTGGGGTCTAAGTCGGCGATGGCGCGCAGCAGCAGGGTTTTGCCGGAACCCGAGGGCCCCGAGAGGAAGACGCGTTCCCCGGCCGCCAGCTCCAGGTTCACCGCGTCCAGACCGCGGGGGGCCACCCCTTCGAGGCGCAGACCAGCCATCAGCGGCGGCGAAAGATCAGGTCGGAGACGACGTGACCGAGACGTTGCCCGCGGCGCTCGAACTTGGTCAGCGGGCGGTCCTCCGGTCGGGCGCAGTAGCCGCCAGTAGGGTCCGTGTTGGCGAAGCTGTCGCTAGCTCGGTTGAGGACCCTGAGCATTTGCTCGGCGTAGGGGGCCCAGTCGGTGGCCGCGTGGAAGACCCCGCCGGGGCGGATGACCCGCGCGAGCAGCGCCACGAACTCCGTGCTTAGGATGCGGCGCTTATGGTGGCGTTGCTTGGGCCAGGGGTCGGGAAAGAAGAGGTAAACCCCGTCTAGGCTGGCAGGCGGCAGTCCTTGGGTCAGCAGCTCGACCGCATCCTGGCGCAGGACGCGGACGTTGGAGAGTCCACGCCGTTCGAGCTCAAGGAGCAAATGACCGATCCCGGGGCGATGGACCTCTACCCCGAGGTATCTCCGCTCTGGGTGGGCTTCGGCCATCCGGGCGAGGGTCTCACCGTTGCCAAAACCGATCTCCAGATAGACCGGGTTGCCGGGCTGGTGGTCTTCTGCAAATAGCGCCTGCGGGTCCAACAAGGTCCCCGGGTACCAGTCCACCCCAAGGCGTGGCCACAGGTCGACGAAGGCGCGAGCCTGGGCCGGGGTCAGGCGCCCCTCGCGGAGGACGAAGCTGCGGACGGGGCGGTGACGAGGACCCGGGGTCCCGGGTTGCTGGCGGTCGCCGGCCGGCGCCGCCCGGTCAGCCCAGTCCAAGGGCGCGTGACCGGGCGTCGTCGGCGTGGCCGTTTTGCCAGGGGCCGCGGAGGTCAAGGCGACTAGAAGAAAAGGCCGTCCAGCGGCGACGACGCGGAGGCGAATCGCTTGGCGGGCATGCGCCCGGCGCGGTAGGCCTCGCGCCCGGCCTCAATGGCCTTGCGCATCGCGCTGGCCATGAGGATGGGGTCTTGGGCGGCGGCGATGGCGGTATTCATCAGGACGCCGTCGCACCCCAGCTCCATGGCCACGGCGGCGTCGGAGGCGGTCCCGACACCGGCATCCACCAGGATCGGGACCTTGGCGTTTTCGACGATGGTGCGGATATTGAGGCGATTGCGGATGCCGAGCCCCGATCCGATAGGCGCGGCCAGCGGCATCACTGCGACGCAGCCCAACTCCTCGAGCCGCTTGGCGACGATTGGGTCATCGTTCGTGTAGACCATGACGTCGAAGCCGTCCTTGACCAGCTCCTCCGCCGCCTTGAGGGTGGCGACCACGTCGGGGAACAGGGTTTTCTCGTCCCCCAGCACCTCCAGCTTGCACAGGCTGTGGCCGTCGAGCAGCTCCCGGGCAAGCCGGCAGGTACGCACCGCAGTGGCGGCGTCGTAGCAGCCAGCGGTGTTGGGCAGGATGGTGTAGCGCTCTGGGGGCAGGACATCCAGGATGTTGGGCTCGTTGGGGGTCTGGCCGATGTTCGTGCGGCGCACAGCGATGGTGACGATCTCGGCGCCGCTCGCCTCGATGGCCAGGCGCGTCTGGTCCATGTCCTTGTACTTGCCGGTGCCGACCAGCAGGCGGGAGCCGTACTCCTGGCCCGCGACGATGAGGCGGTCTTGGTTGGGATTGTCTGCGGTCATGGGGCACTGGCCTCCGGTGTGAACGGCGAGGGGGACAGGATAAACCGAATACGGCGCTGGCGGTGGCGGGCTCTTAGCCATCGGCCGAGCCAAGAAAGACCCTTGCCGACAAGCCCGGGATATCGAGGCTCGCCGGCAGGTGAGTCGGTCATTGGCTAGAAACCCGCTCTCGGCTCAGCGCTGAGGGCCAACGACTCATGGCGGGCGATCCGTCTTTTAGAGTAACCGATACTGGGCCAGCAGGCCCTAGGGTGCGGTGGGATGGGTCCCCCCAGGCCCTTCAGCCGCCGCCGACGGCGTGGATGATCTCCACGCGGTCCCCAGGGGCCAATCGGTGTGCAGCGAAAAGGCTTCTTGGGACCAGCTCCTCGTTGACCTCGACGGCCAGGCGGCGGTCGGTCAGCTCCAGTGCCTCGATCAGGGCGCTCAGGGTGCAGCGTTCTGCGACCTCTGTGGGGCTGCCGTTGACCTGGATCTGCATATCGTGCGTGCCTTCGGGCCGTCTTGGTGGGGGCGCGATTCTACACTAAACTGCGCGGCCAATTGATGGGGTACCAGCAACGCGACGGGGGCAGCACATTGACGCAATGGTCCGAGGACCTGATTCCCATCGAGCGGGCCCGGACCCTCGATGGGCTCTTCTACCATCGGGTGCGTCGCTCCCCGAACCGGGTCGCGTATCGCTACTTTGACCGCTTCGCAGGCGCATGGCGGGAGTGGACCTGGGCCGAGATGGGTGCCCTGGTGGCTCGCTGGCAGGGGGCCCTAGCGCGGGAGCAGGTCGGGCCTGGCGACCGGGTTGGGATCCTGTTGCGCAATTGCCCGGAGTGGGTGGTGTTTGACCAGGCCGCCCTCGCCCTCGGTCTGGTGACCGTGCCTTTCTACACCGACGACCGCGCGGACAACGCCGCCTACATCATCGGTGATGCGGCCATCAAGATCCTGCTGGTCCAGGATGCCGGCCGGTGGGGGCGCATCAGCGCGGTCCTGGGAGAGTCCCCCTACGCGATCCGGGTGGTCGTCTCCGAATCGGGCAAGGAGGCCGAGCGACTCGCCCGCGAGGACCCGCGCGTGGTCCTCGCCGCCGATTGGGTCCCTCGCGAGGGACCGAATCTGAAGCATCGTGATGGTGACCCTGACGCGCTGGCTACCATCGTGTACACGTCGGGGACTACAGGGCGCGCGAAGGGAGTCATGCTGAGCCACCGCAACCTGCTCAGCAACGCGCACGCCAGCCTGACCATGGTGGATTGCTACCAGGAGGACCTGTTCCTATCCTTCCTGCCCCTGTCCCATACCCTGGAGCGGACGGCGGGCTATTACCTGCCCATGCTGGCGGGGGCCGCAGTGGCCTTCGCACGTTCCATCCCGCAGCTCGGCGATGACCTCCAGCAGATCCGCCCGACTGGTCTGTTTGCCGTGCCGCGGGTCTTTGAGCGCATTTACCGGCGCCTGCTCGACCAGGTCAATGGTCGTCCGGTGCCGGTCCGCTGGATGTTCTGGCTCGCCGTGCGGGCCGGCTGGCTCGATTTCGAACGGGCGCAGGGTCGCCGAGGTTGGCACCCGCTGTTGCTGCTTTGGCCCTTCCTGCGAAGGAAGGTCGCCACCCCCGTCCTGGCAAAGCTCGGCGGACGCCTGCGTATCACCGTCAGCGGCGGAGCGCCCCTGCCGCGGGACGTGGCGCACCTCTTCATCGGGCTGGGCTTGCCGCTGCTGCAAGGCTATGGGCTGACAGAGACCAGCCCGGTGGTGAGCGTCAACCGCCTGGAAGACAACGATCCGGAGAGCGTCGGCTTGCCCCTGAGGGGTCTGGAGGTGCGCGTCGGGCGGGACGACGAGCTTCTGATCCGCGGGCCGAGCGTGATGCTCGGCTACTGGAACAACCATGCCGCAACCGCCCAAATGATCGACGCGGACGGGTGGCTGCACAGCGGGGACCGGGCGCGCATCCGTAACGGCCACATCTACATCACGGGGCGTATCAAGGACATCCTGGTGCTCTCCAATGGAGAGAAGGTGCCCCCGGCGGACATGGAGTTGGCCATCACCCTCGACCCCCTGTTCGAGCAGGTCCTGGTCGTGGGTGAGGGGCGTTCCCACCTTAGCGCCCTGGTGGTTCTGTCCGCGGACCTGTGGCCGGGTCTGGCGCTGGAGTATGGGTTGGACCCGGAGCGCGAACAGAGTCTCGACGATCCGCGGCTGCACAAGGACATGCTCAGACGCATCCGGGAGGCCCTGCGGGACTTTCCGGGCTATGCCAAGATTCGCCGGGTCACCCTGAGCCTGGAGCCCTGGTCCGTGGACAACGGCCTCCTAACGCCCACGCTGAAGGTGAAGCGGAGGGAGGTCCTGAGCCGGTATGCCGAACAGGTCGAGCGGATGTACGCGGGGGAGGCATGAAGAAGGGCCCGAGGCCCCTGCCGGCGGGCCTCCGCGGCCCCTTGCGTCAGCCCATCCCCGTCGGTAAGATGCCGGCCTTCGCGGGTGTAGTTCAATGGTAGAACTGCAGCTTCCCAAGCTGCTAACGTGGGTTCGATTCCCATCACCCGCTCCACGCATCCCGCCCCTGGGCCAATCGGTCCTGTCCCGGAACTTCGTGCGCCGCCTCTATCAAGCCCGGGATCGCATCGAGGCGCCGTTCCGGATGGGTTGGCGCTGCGGGCGACCGCACCTGGCCTGACCTGGGCCCGCAACCCCGAGCCGCGGCTGCTAGACCTCAAGCCCCGAACCGGGACCCGCCTTGTCCAGATTACCGAGACGCTTGTCCTTAGTAGCCCTGGGCCTGGTCCTGGCGGGCGCCGTTGTCCTGAAGGCCGCCCCGGATCGCGCTGCCCTGACGGAAGCCTTGATCGACTGGGTCAAGGACGAGGCCGGCCGCGACCTGATCCTGGCTGGGGGTCTGGGCTTGTCCCTCCTGCCGCGCCCTGCCTTGGTCATCGACGGGGCTAGCGTTGCCGGGGCCCCGGGCTTTGGCGGTGCCCCCGTGATCCGAGTCGCGCGGGCCGAGGTCGGGGTGCAGCCCTGGGCCCTGCTTCTTGGTCGCGTGGAGCCGACCAAAATAAGGCTGACCGGGGTGCGCATCGCCCTGGTCCGGGGACGGGACGGGTCTGGGAATTGGCGGTCGACTACCCAGGTCCGCGGCGAACTGGGCGGGCCGATACCCCCGAGCCTTCCGGCGGCGAAACAGGCTCCCCCTGCGATGCTGCCGGATGGCTCGGTGATCTCGCCCGTTTCCCGCTCGGGCGGCCCAGGCGGCGCGGTGTCGCCCGGCGCTGGGGGCCGGCGTTTGGATGGCATTGAGCTTGTGGACTCGACGCTGACCTGGGAGGACCAGGGAAGCGGCCAGACCTTGGCATTGCGGGACCTTCACTTGACGACAGGTCCCCTGGAACCCGGGACCCCGGTTGGAGTGGACCTTTCCGCTGGTCTTGGGCCTGCGGGGGAGGGCCCCGACGCCCGAATCTCCGCATCCGCCCGACTCGGCATGGGGGATGGCGTGGCACTCGTTTTGACGGACATCCGCATTCAGATCGCAGGCCTGCCAGCGACTGAGGGGTTTGCCGGACCTTTTGAGTTGACCGGCAACCTCAGGGCGCAGGCCGACAAGGAGATCCGCTTCGACCTGGCCGTGAACGAGCTGGATCTGGACCCCTACCTGTTGCGGCCGGGCCGCGCTGCGTCCCCGGCAGGTCCCGGCCGGGCGCCATCTGGCCCCGACGACGTGTCAGCCCAGTCCCGGCCACCCGACGTGGGCAATGCCGCCTCCCTGCCACCGGCTGAGGTGCCAGTCTCTACGGCCGGCCTGCCTCTTGCCCCCAACCTGGACGGGCGCTTGACGGTCGGCCACCTCCGGGCGGCCGGGCTGGACCTGCGCGCGGCGGAGATCACAGCAACGACCGATGAGGGAGGCCTGCGCCTGGACCACCGGGTTGCGGACTTCTACGGGGGCGGTCTTGCCGGGACTCTGCGCCTCGATCTGCGCGGCCGTGAACCTCAGATCAACCTGCAGGCGGCCGCTTTGGGGTT
>JBFZCW010000178.1:0-5083 GCA_041307765.1 Chromatiaceae bacterium | reverse complement strand
GGTCCGAGCCAAAGCCTCGCTAGATATGTCGAGGTCTGGCGGCCAAACCACAGCGACCCGATCGGGTCCGACGCCGGATATCGGCGGCCCGTCGTGATCAGCCACCCTAACGCCGTCAGGCGCATCGCGCAGCGACAGCCCAAGCGGCCAAGCCGGCCCGCAGGCCTGTCATTGAGCTTTCCGGGCGCGACGCCGCGTCCGGTTCAAGATTGACGAAGGCCCTTCCCATCAACCAGTCCACCCGAGGTATTACCATGACCCTAACCCCGCAGGGATCACAAGCCATCGAGGAACTCGCCCGCCGCTACTACGTCAGCGTGGACGCCGTCATGACCCTGCTCCAGGCGGTCATCAACGGCGGGGGGACCATGGCGCAGTTCAGCCATCCGGACCTCGGCGGCTCGGGACAGTGGATGCAAGGCGGCATGACCATGGTCGGCGATATGTTCAATCACGCGCTCAAGGCCAAGGTCGACCAACTGTGTTCTGAGCTTGCCGGCCTGGCGGCCACTCAGACCCTGTTTGCCCCGCCGGCGCCAACCCAACAGCCCGGTCAGGCGAGCCTGTCGGTCGCGTCGATGGGCAGCAACTGGTGGCCGGCCGACCTGGGCACGCCCTCTTCTACCGGGTCACAGAACAACGTCCGTTACGCCGTCTTTCCCTCCGCGCAACGCCTGGTGATCGAGATCAATGGGCAGACCACCGTCTACGACACCATGAACCATCAGATCGGGGGCGTCAGCCAACAACAAGGGGGCGACGCTTCCGTTACCTTTACCAGCCAATTCGGGCTGGTACGGCTGAGGGACCTTCCCCTCATCCCGGATCACGGCGCGGTGCCGGCGCCAGTCTGGCAAACCGAGGCACCGGGGCCAGCCGAGCGGCAATGGACCCATGATCAAGGGGATGTGTTTGCCAACATCGAGCGCCTGGCTGAGCTCAGGCAGAAAGGTATTCTGTCCGAAGAAGAATTCTCAAGTAAAAAGGCCGAATTGCTGAGCCGCTTGTGAGTCCCCATCCAACCAGGGCCTAGCGCACCGAACGGCCTTCGGTCCTGGCCTTGATCGCTTGCAGGACTTCCTGGTGGGAGACCTCGTGGGTCCAGATGTCGAACTTCTCCAGGGTGTGCTTCCCGAACGTCGTGGTCAGGGCCACATCCGCCGCATCCCGGCCCCGTGCCATGAGAATCCGCCCCACACGCGGCTTGTTATTGCGTGCGTCGAAGGTGTGCCACTGCCCGCCCAGGAAGACCTCGAACCACGCGCTGAAATCCATCGGCGGCACGACGGGGACCCCGATGTCGCCGAGATATCCGGTGGCGTAGCGAGCGGGAATACCCATGCACCGGCAGAAGGTGATGGCAAGATGGGTATAGTCCCGACACACGCCTCTCTTGTCCAACAGCGTATCGTGGGCGGTACGGTCGCAACGCGCGGATTCGTGCGCAAAGGTGATATGGTTGTGAACCCAGTCACAAATGGCCTGCACCCGTCCCCAGTCTGTCGGGCCATGCCCGAAGAGGTCCCAGGCAATGTCCGATAGCTTCTCGATTTCGCAATATCGACTGCCGAAGAGATAAAGTAGCGTGTCCGTCGGGAGTTCATGAATGGTGTGCTGATGCGCATTGGGTGTCAGGATGTCTGGCAGGCCGCCATCGACCATGATGGCATCGTTTCTTAAATGTAACCGTCCGCCGGGACAGAACGCCCGCGCGCATTTGTTCCCATAAACGTCGATGAAATCCTCGATGACAAGCGCAGGCTCACCACGCAACCGCTCGGGCGTCATCAAGAAGGCCGCCCGGCTGGGATGCGTGTACAGCATGAGAATCATCTCAGTGGGCTGGGGGAACGAATAGGCAATATCAAAGCCAATCCTGATAAACATGGCGCTCCTGATGGGTAGGGAAGATTGCGATTGTCGCTGTAGGGAGGCGGGGTAAGTCCCATGGGTCTGAACCGCCGTCTGACATGCCGCTTGCTGAACGTTTCGGGGGCAGATTGCTTTGGGCGGCCCGACATCTGCAGGAATCGTGCTAGGCTCCAGAAAGCCAGAATAGTAAACTGCCCGCGCGCGTCAGCGAAGGATTCATACCATCGAGGAAACCAACAGCGGTGTAAGCGATTTGGCCACCAAACAAGATATGCGCCGTTGTATTGGACATTGCCAGGCCTCGGAACTGGCCTGCCTCAGGGGAGCCGACGCCTTGGAACCATGGTACTCGACAGCAATCCGGCGACAGGGGCACCGCTTCCATTTGCCAACAGATGAGGGGAAAACAAATGACATACTGCGTGGGCATCTTGCTTGATCAGGGGATGGTCTTTGCCTCCGACTCCCGGACCAATGCCGGGGTAGACAATATTGCAACATTCTGTAAAATGACGGTGCTGGAACGTCCTGGCGACCGCGTCATCGTACTGCTGAGTTCGGGCAATCTTGCTGGGACGCAAGCCGTCATCAGTCTACTGAAACAGCGCGGCGAGGTCCAGGGCGAAGTCCCTTCGATTTGGAACGCCGATACCCTGTTCGATGCCGCCGGTTTGGTAGCGGATGTGATGCGCGAGATAGACCGCCGCGACGGCTCCCACTTGATCGACAGCGGCGGATTCAACGCTTCCTTCATACTCGGAGGGCAAATAGTGGGTCAGCCCATGCGGCTCTTTAGGATTTACTCGGAGGGCAATTTCATCGAGGCAGACATCGAGGCGACACGCTACTTTCAGACCGGTGAAGCCAAATATGGAAAGCCTATCATCGACCGGGTCATCACGCCCTCTACGAGCCTGGAGGATGCTGCGAAATGTGTGCTCGTGTCTTTCGATTCGACCATGCGCAGCAATTTGTCAGTCGGCATGCCTATCGATCTGATCTGCTACCAACGGGACAGTCTTCGAGTCGAGATGCGACGCCGCTTTTCGGAAGGTGACGCCTACTTCACAGCACTGAGCAACCAGTGGAGCTTAGGCGTGCGCGATGTGTTCAGCCGGCTGCCGGCGCCGGAGTTGATGAAGTGACACTTACGCAGGGTGGCGCCATCCATCGTTGAACTGGATTTGCCGGTGACTTCCGCTACGGGGACGATCTCCTGCCTCAGCTTTGTGCCCGACCTCGACGGAAAAGGAACAGATGGGCGGGCACAGCGTAACCCGCTGCCCTGGTGACCCACGGACAGCAATGACCCGTCGCCAGATACCGGCTCGGTGCCAACGCCTCAAACGGCCAGGCTGGCCCGCTTGTCGGTCAGGTACAGGACCGCCTCCCGCTCATCCACCCGCAGAGGCGTCAGGGACTTGCCCGCGCCGATCTCGCTCAGGCACTCGCCAGTCGCAGGTCGGTAGGTGATGCCGTGCATGGAGCAGCGGATCGCGCCGCCGGCCTCGTCGAAGACCCGAGGCTCCTCCCCGTCAAGCTGGCGGGGCATGTGGACGCATTGGTTGAGGTAGCCGTAGGCGACGCCGCGAAAGCGGACGAGGATCGCCTCCCGCTTGACACCCCGGTAGAGGACCTGGAAGCCGTGGCTACCCAACTCCGTCAGCGCGGCGGAGGGGCAGATGGGGCTGGACGCCCTGGCGAAGCTGGATATACGCCGCTCAGGCGGCCGGGGGTCCGTCGGGGATCTCCGTGCCGAGCCTCAAGGCGATGCCAATGTTGATGTCGATGACCTCGTAGGGAAGGTTCTCCAGATTGCGCTCCAGGGCATTGAGAACGGCGTTGTCGTCGGATAGCTCCAGGAGCAGGGCGGTCCCGGCCCCGGCAGTCCCCTTGATGACGCCGTGGAGGTGCAGAAAGTGTCCCTCCCGATCGCTGTGCCAGCGGCTCTTGATGGACCCCACAGGATTGGTCTCGCTCATGGTGCTTTGCTCCGGACGGCTGTGTCTTGGGTTCGGCTCAGACCCCATAGGACTGGTCATACCAGTCCCGCAGGACCCGCAAGTCGCGAGCCGAGAGGTAGGCGTAGGCCCGCATGAGATCAGCGTGAACCGCCTCGGCCAGGCGGTGGGAGATGCGCTTGTCGGTGAGCATGTGGAAAAGCCAGGCGAAGGGGTAGCCGATCTGCCGGTCCAACCCGTGGATGAGGTTGGCAAACTCGGCCCCACGCGCCGCCAGCTCGCCGGAGACGGCCGGGATCGCGCCGGCACAGGTGGTCACGGGCTTGGCGGTCAGGCGCCCGTCCGCGTCCCCGTCCCCGTCCTGGTACTCGCGTAGGTTCAAGACCCAATGGTCGCTGAAACAGGCGGCCTCGCCGGCGGAGCTGCGGTCCCAATCCTCCAGAAAGCGCCGAGCCTGCTGGGAGGCGTCCGAGGCCGCTAGGAGATCGCCGACCTGCACCAGGCGCCGGAACAACAATCGCGGCGGCCCCACGGGCCCTGGCTCCAGGCGGGGGAAGTCCAGGGGATCGACGAACTCCGCGATGCTGTCCGGGAACCAGTCGGGGTCGGTGATGCAGCGGTCCAAGACCTCCTGGACCTGCTCGACCTCGATCTGGATGTAGTCCGCTGCCCCCGGCCCGGCTTGAGCCACCAGGTAGTGGGCCTGACCGTTGAGACGGGTGGCGAAGTAACGCGCCGTCGAGAGCTTGAACAGCAGCTTCTCGATGTCGCCCTCGGCCTGCGCCTCCGCCCACTCGGCGATATGCTGGGCGACGCGCCGGCCGTCGAGATCCACCACGCCGCCGAGGCGGTGCCAGCCGCCCCGAGTCAGGACTTGGTGGACCTCAAGCCCCGGCAAGACGCCCTGGACGGCAGCGGTCAGGGCCACGAGGTCGGAGCCTTCCGGGAGGGCGGAACAGGCGTCCGCGACACGCAGGTCGAGGCCCTTGGCCTGGTTCGCTTCAAGATCGGTCGTTGTCGCCATGGCTGGGTCTGTGATTTGGATGGGTTACAGCGGATGCGCTCGGCGACCTTGAGCCGAACCTCGGCCCATCTTCGTCACCTAGCTCGACAGTTGTGTGTTTTATCCGTGAGTGACGGTCTGCGGACGGCGGCGTTGGTCACGACATTTGGGGGGCTTTGGCGCTCGGGTCGATCACGGTTTTCTCGGTCTTGCCCGGCAGGTGCGGGAGGCCCAGGGCGTTGTAGAG
>JBFZCW010000177.1:0-3842 GCA_041307765.1 Chromatiaceae bacterium | reverse complement strand
AACTGCGAGCAGCCCAGCCGTGGCACCGCCTACGCCGACTCCTACCCCTGGCCCGATACCACCGTCCTCTACTACTGGCGCGACTCCTATTGGCGCCGCATCGTGGGCTGACCCGGCGGAGTCAGCGATTTGCCGGCGATTGACCTCTGTGCCGTCACCGCAAATTCAATGCAGAAAATTGAAGTAATTGCTTTGTCAAATAATCTATCGCTGTCTACTGTCAGTCCACCCAGAGAAGAGCGCCAAAAGGCGCCGACCGATGCGGCCCCTGCGGTCTCCCATTGCAGCTTACCGATGGGCCCGGCGGCGGGGCGGGGAGGCGACGCATCCGATCCCCCAGCGACTTGACACCAGAGGAAGACGACATGAACCGAGCACAACAGATCGCCGCCCTGGAGCGCGATTGGGCAGAGAACCCGCGCTGGACCGACGTCAAACGCGGCTATACCGCCGCCGATGTGGTGCGCCTGCGCGGAAGCATCCAGCCCGAGTATACCTATGCCCAGCGCGGAGCCGAGAAGCTGTGGGACCTGGTCCGCGGCGGGGCGAAGAAGGGCTATGTGAACTGCATGGGCGCCATCACAGGCGGCCAGGCCTTGCAACAGGCCAAGGCCGGCATCGAGGCCATTTATCTCTCTGGCTGGCAAGTGGCCGCCGACGGCAATACCTCCGAGACCATGTACCCCGACCAGTCGCTCTATGCCTACGACTCGGTCCCGACCATGGTCCGGCGCATCAACAACAGCTTCAAGCGCGCCGACGAGATCCAATGGTCCCGGGGCATCGGACCCGGTGACGAAGGCTACATCGACTACTTCCTGCCCATCGTCGCGGTTGCCGAGGCCGGCTTCGGCGGTGTCCTCAATGCCTATGAGCTGATGAAGAACATGATCGCCGCAGGGGCCGCGGGGGTGCACTTCGAGGACCAGCTCGCCGCGGTCAAGAAATGCGGACACATGGGCGGTAAGGTCCTGGTACCGACCCGTGAGGCCGTGGAGAAGCTCATCGCCGCTCGGCTGGCCGCGGACGTCGTGGGCGTGCCGACCCTGGTCCTAGCTCGCACCGACTCCGAGGCAGCCAACCTTCTGACCAACGAGGTGGACCCCAACGATCAGCCCTTCCTCACCGGCGAGCGCACCGCCGAGGGTTTCTACCGGGTCCACAACGGGCTGGAGCAGGCCATCAGCCGCGGCCTGGCCTATTCCCCCTACGCCGACCTGGTGTGGTGCGAGACCGGCACCCCGGACCTGGGTTTCGCCCGCGAGTTTGCCAGCGCGGTGCTGGAGCAGAACCCCAACAAGCTGCTGGCGTACAACTGCTCGCCCTCCTTCAATTGGAAGAAAAACCTGGACGACGTAACCATCGCCCGGTTCCAGGACGAGCTTTCGGACATGGGGTACAAGTACCAGTTCATTACGCTCGCCGGCATCCACAGCATGTGGTTCAACATGTTCGATCTGGCCTACGACTACGCCCGCGGCCAGGGCATGCGCCACTACGTGGAAAAGGTCCAGCAGCCAGAGTTTGCTGCCCGGGAGAAGGGCTACAGCTTCGTCTCCCATCAGCAGGAGGTGGGCGCGGGCTATTTCGACGACGTGACCACGGTGATCCAGGGCGGACATTCCTCAGTGACGGCGCTGCACGGGTCCACCGAAGAAGAGCAGTTCTAAAGGGGCTTCGGTCGGAGAAGGGCCCCAGGGAGCGGGCCTGTGGGAGCGGCGCCCTCGCCGCGACCCAACCTTGCGGGCGGCCGAGTCGGCGCTCCCGCCTCTTTGGATAGGCCAGACCCCAGCCGCTCGACGCCCCTCACACCCATACCGCGGAGACCCATCTTGGACTTCAAGACCGCCGACCTTTACGACCAGCACGGCGAGGCCCTGCGCGTATGCGAGCCCATCTTCGGCGACTACGGGGGCCTGGTCCGCTTCACTGGGCCCGTGGCCACGGTCAAGTGCTTCGAGGACAACACCCAGGTCAAGGCGGCCTTGGCCGAGCTCGGGCAGGGTAGGGTGCTAGTGGTGGACGCCGGGGGTTCCATGCGCTGCGCCATGCTCGGCGACCTCGTCGCCCAGAGCGCGGTGGACAACCGCTGTGTCGGGGTCCTGATTTACGGTTACATCCGCGACTCCGGGGAGATCGCCGACCTGGACCTGGGCGTCAAGGCCCTGGGGACCAACCCGCGCAAGTCGCAGCGGCGCGGGGAGGGGCAGCGCGACATCCCGGTGGCCTTCGCCGGGGTGACCTTCCGCGCCGGGGACTGGGTCTATTGCGACGAGGACGGGGTGGTCGTGGCCGACCGGCCCCTGTTCTAGGCCCGCAGGACAACCAGGAGACCCACCATGGCCTGGACCGAGGCCAAGCTCATCGCGGAGGCGATCCTCGACGGGTTCGACCGCCACTACCGGCTGTTCCGGGAGATCACCGCCGCGGCCAAGCAGCGCTTCGAGGCGGCGGACTGGCCAGCGGTACAGGCCAAGGCCCAGGAGCGCATCGGCTTCTACGACCGGCGGGTGGGGGAGACCGTCGCCATACTGCGTCGCGAGTTCCATCTGCGCGACCGCAACGATTTCCTGTGGCGGCGGGTCAAGGTCGAATACCTGCGCCTGCTCCCCCAGCACCATCAGCCGGAGCTGGCGGAGACCTATTACAACTCGGTGTTCTGCCGGCTGTTCGACCGGCGCTATTACAACAACGACAACATCTTCGTTTGGCCCGCCCTGTCCACCGAGCACCTGGAGGCCGAGGTTCCCACCTTCCGCTGCTACTACCCGGCCCGGGACGGCTTCGCCGCGGTCATCTGCGCGATCCTGGAGAACCTCGATTTCCGCGTGCCCTACCGCGACCGCCGTCACGACCTGCGCAACATCCTGCGTGCCATCCGGGCGCGGTTCCCGCGTGGGCGAAGCCGCGACCAGAACTTCCAGATCGCCGTGCTCAATGCCACCTTCTACCGCAACAAGGGGGCCTATGTCATCGGCAAAGCCATCAACGGGGCCGATCAGATCCCCTTCGTCATCCCCGTCCTCAACGATACGGAGGGTGGCCTCTATTGCGACACCCTGCTCACCGGCGAGGACGAGATCGCCAACGTCTTCAGCTTCTCGCGGGCCTACTTCATGGTGGACACCGAGGCCCCCGCCGCGGTGGTCGATTTCCTGCGTCCCCTGATGCCGCGCAAGGGCAAGGCCGAGCTCTACACCGCCATCGGGCTACAGAAGTTCGGCAAGGCCGAGTTTTATCGCGACTTCCTCAAGCACCTGCGCTATTCCAGCGACGCCTTTGTCCTCGCCCCGGGCATCCCGGGCATGGTGATGTGCGTCTTCACCCTGCCGTCCTTCCCCTTTGTCTTCAAGGTCATCAAAGACCGCTTCGCGCCGCCCAAGGAGGTCACCCGCGAGGTGGTCAAGGCAAAGTACCAGTTGGTCAAGCTCCACGACCGGGTGGGGCGCATGGCCGACTCCTGGGAGTATTCCCATGTCGCCTTCCCGCTGGAACGCTTTGCACCGGACCTGCTGGCCGCGCTGCAGCGCGATTGCGCCGGGACCCTGGAGGGCGACGGGTCCGAGCTGATCGTCAAGCACCTCTACATCGAGCGGCGCATGACACCGCTCAATCTCTATCTCGGCACGGCAGACGACGCCCAGCTCGCGGACGCCATCCGCGAATACGGTAATGCGATCCGGGATCTGGCCGCAGCGAATATCTTTCCCGGGGACATGCTGTTCAAGAACTTCGGCGTCACCCGCCAGGGCCGGGTGGTCTTCTACGACTACGACGAACTGTGCTACCTGACCGAGTGCAACTTCCGCGCGATCCCAGAGGCTCCCTACCCCGAGATGGAG
>JBFZCW010000176.1:0-3683 GCA_041307765.1 Chromatiaceae bacterium | reverse complement strand
CGTCGCTGCCGTGGATATGGTGCAGAAGCTGTCCCCGGCTCGGCTGGAAGGCCCTCGGCGCGTGGCCGAGGATGCGGAACAGTTCATCCGACCACTGCTCGCTTCCGGTGACCAGATCGGTCTCCCAGCTTCCCACATTCGCGATCGCCTGCGCGTAGGCCAGGCTCGCCTCGCGCTCGCGCAAGGCCAGCTCCGCCAGCTTGCGGCCTGTCACATCGAGCAGGTAACCGACGACTTCGAGGGGCTCGCCCGCCGCGTCGCGCACCAACCGCAGCTCACTCTCCGCCCACCGGTAACCGCCGTTACGGCGCAGCCTGAACTCGATCTCGAAGCCGCCGGTCTCAAGCAATCGTGGCCAGGCCTCGGCGATCGCGGGCAGATCGGCGGGGTGTACGTGCTCGTCCCATAGGCCGGAACGTCCGAGAATCCGCTCCGGATCGATCCCGAACTGCTCGGCGAGATTGGCGCTGGCGAAAGTCACCCGTAGATGCTCTCCCGGGGCGCAGGCAAACAGCACCGCCGGCACGGTCTTCGCCACGAACTCCAGCCTTTCCCGCGCGGTGTGAAGCTCCCGCTCGATCTGGCGCCGCTCCGTGATGTCCTCGCCGGAGACCAACAGCGCCTCGGTCGCGCCCGCCGCGTTCGATACCACGTTACTGAGCCAGGCGATGCGCCGCTCGCCGCCCCCCGGGGTAGCCACCGCGTATTCCAAGGTCCCGCAGTGGCCGGGCTTGTTGGTCAGACAGTCCTGAAACGCCTGCCGCGCCCGCTCCCGGTCATCCTCCGCGACGTACTCCTAGAACCAATTCCGGCCCCCGACCTCGTCCGGCGCCTGGCCTATCAGCTCACACCCCCGCCGGTTGATGAGCTGGACCCGCCCCTCCGCGTCGAACATCAGGGTGATTACCGGCGCATTGTCGAGATAGGTGCGCAACAGTTGGCGCTCGCCGCACACCCGCGCCTCGACGGCCTTCATCTCGCTGACGTCTCGAAACGCCCCCACCAAGCACACCTTGCCTTCGTGACGGATCTGGAACGAGGTGACGTTCGCCGTGAACACCGACCCATCGCGCCGAAGCACGGGTATGTCCAGGGCCTGGCTTTGCGGCGCGGTGGCGAGGCGATGGAACTCCATGAGGGTGCGCGGCAACGCCTCTGGAGGGTGGATATCCGCCACGGACAACGCCGCCAGTTCGTCCACCCTGTAACCCAACATCTCCGCCATGCGGTGGTTAGCGGCGATAAAGCGGGTGCTCAGCGGATCGGCGATCAGCAACCCGTCCGCCGCCTGCTCGAACAGGACACCGAAACGGGCCTCCGACTCCCGGGCCGCGGCCAGGGTCTCCTCTTGTGCGGTGATGTCGCGAACCACCCCCACCGCGTGCCAGCGGCCGTGGATCCGCAGCGCCGACAATGAAAGCTCCACCGGCAGTTCCGCTCCGTCCTTGCGCAGGGCATCAAGGCGCACCGTCTTGCCCAGAACGGGGCCCTCCCCGGTCCGGGCAAAGGCTCGCATGCCCTCTATCGCCTTGCCGCGAAGGCGGGCTGGCGTCAGCAACAGGTGGGCGTCGTGGCCCAGCGCCTCTTCCTCGGTATAGCCAAAGATCCGGGTCGCGGCGGCATTCCAGAACACGATGTGGCCCCACTCGTCCACCATCAGGATCGCATCCTGGGCAGTGGCGCAGATGCCCCGAAAACGCTGCTCGCTCTCGGCCAGCGCGCGCCGCGCCTCCTCCTGTTCGGTGAGGTCAAGGACGAAGCCATCCAGCCCCCCGTCGCTGGCGACCCGGACGGTGACGTCCACCAGCACCCCGGTGATCGCCGTCGGCCGCCCCTGGGAGTCACGCTCGATGTGCCCGTAGTCCTGGAAGCGCCGCAGCACCTCGCGCTCCTTATCCCACAACCGGTACTGGATGACGAAGTCCTCCCCCGACTCGTAGGCACCGGCGAAGGTTGCAAGGACCCGCTCGCGATCCGGCTCATGGAGTTGACGGCCGCGCAGGTCCTCGCACTCCCTCAGATCCGCCGCGGAGAAGCCGAGAAAATCCTGGCCGTCGTGGGTGGTTATGGCCGCCGCGAACCGTGGCGGCGTGGCCCGATACAGGACCCAGGCGTGATGACCGACGAACCGCTCCAGCCCCTGGTCCTGGCGGGCGCGCCGCTGCCGCTCCAGCCCCCGGTCCTGGCGGGCGCGCCCCAGCTCCGCCGCGCAGCGGAGGGCAAAGGCCGCGAGGGTGGCGGCAACGGCCTGGGGGTCCGCCATCGGGCGGTGATCGAGCACGCCGAGGTGCCCGAGGGGATGCCCCTCGGCGTCGAGCAAGGGTACCCCCACATAGCTCCGCATCCCCGACTGCGCCACCCAGGAGTCGGCCGGAAAGCGCTCCGCCAGGTGGTCGGGGTAGATGCCGTTCTGGCCCTGCCCCAGCCGTTCGCAGGGGGTGCCGCGGGTGTCGTAGCAGCGGCCGCCGCGCAAGCCCACCTCCCCCCAACTCGCCACCGGGCAGACGCGCTTTCCGGAGGGGGCGACCGATTCCACCGTAAAGGCCAGGCTTACCCCGAGCACCTTCACCAGGTACTCCATCAGGGCATCAAAGTAGGCCTGCCCGGTCTTGGACAGCAGATCCCAGGTGGCAGGAGTGGCAAGCAGGTCGCATGGCATCGTCATCGGGCTCCTGGCGCGCCCCGGGCCCGCCACCGAACGGCGCGGGTCGAAGAGCTCCGCGTACTGACATAGAAATAGCCCGCCGCGGACGGCGGCGGCTACCGGTGTTTGTCTGATTTTAGCCCTCCCCGGCGCCAGAGTAGGACAAACACTCATACGGCAATCAGAACTTCTCCGATACCGGCCGGCCCTGGCGTGGCCTAGGCTTTAATTGGACCCGGCTGATACCGGGCCGCTCACGGAGTGGCGGGGAGTGTCGATGGCGGCGGCAAGGCTCGGCGACGAGATCGGCGCCGACGCCGGGTTCCGCCGCATCCTGTTGCTGGATGACCCCATGCCGCCGAGCGAGTAGGCGAGCGGCGACCAGCCGTGGTAACTGACCACACGGCAATGAGTGCCCCCAAGCCGGCGGGCCACGAGCCAGGGATGGCGATTCACCCTCCGGGAAAGGACACGGAGGCGGAGAAGGATCCCGGTGGCCCGCCTGGCTTTCTCAGGGTTAGTGAGGCAGCGGTAAGCCCGCGATCAACCGTCGGCGCCCCCAGGCGTCGGCGGTTTTTTTCGACCAGGCGCCCGGCGCTCCCCAACCCCGTCGGGGCCCCCGCCGCCCCGATTCTGCCGTGACCTCACCCGCCGACGCGCGTCTGGGGCTGCCGCCGTAGCGGAAACGAGAGCGGTCGCGGGTCCGCGGCGACACAGCCCAGAAGTCCCAGGTCAAGGCCCCTAGCCCCCGCGGAGGGCCCTTGTAGGACAAACGCGGATAAGAGCGTCCGTGTTTGGCCGACATCGGGGAAGGCGGAGGGGTAGTATTTTTAATGAGGGGTCACATGGGCTTGATGCGAGGCTCCCCGTCAGCGCTGCACTTTGATCCCGGGTCCAATCCCTGCCGGCGCTATGTTCGGGGGTTCGCGGAACATTCTGGGAGGATGTAAAGATGTCCACACGCGCGTTACTGTATCAAGGGTTGCTGCCGCTGGCGGCGGCCAGCCTTTTTGGCCTTTCGGCCGGGGCTTGGGCCGTA
>JBFZCW010000175.1:0-7204 GCA_041307765.1 Chromatiaceae bacterium | reverse complement strand
GTCTGCTGCGGCTACGCCCAATAGCAGGCTCGCGGTCGAGACGATCCCGTCGTTGGCCCCGAGCACTGCAGCGCGAAGCCAGCCGACGCGGTCGGTGCGATGGTGTTCGCGATGCATGTGGTGAGCCTTCTGTGTTGGCGAAATTTAGGGTTGCCGGTCTCGCTGTTTCTGCCCCCGGCCGGCGCGCACGTCAACCGCGGGCATACTCGGAGGCACGGCGGATCTGTTCCTCGGTCGGCCGCACGCCCGTGTAGAGGAAAAGCGGGTGCCGATGTTGCTCGGGCGGCCCGCCAGCGAGATGCACAGGCGGGTATCTCTATATGATTTGTCGCGACCTGGTCGGTAAGCGGTAAGGGTCAAGGTGGGTGGCGCAATCATCACGGGCCAACCAGGATCAAACAATCGGTCCAGTCGTGCTAGACAAGGTCATCTGCTGCTACCCCGACTGGGGAAGTCTGGTCGACCGTTCGCTGCTGAAAAACCGGCGTCTGTATGCCTTCACCATACCCCGCGACCGCGCACGCACCCGGGCCGGCCTGAAGGCGATGCGTTGGGGCTTGCGCGGCATCGGCTGCTGCTATCAGCCCCTCATCCACGATGCCGCGCCGATCGACGCCCGCACCATCGCCGATGGATTTCGCAGGACCTACGAGGCCCGCACCGCCGGGTGGCTTACCCGGGTCTATGGCCGGGTTGGGGGATAGGATGCGACCGCTTCCGTCGCTGCGGCGGGCCGCAACGGCCCTTTCTCACAAGGCGAGCCGCCAGTCGAAACAGCCGGGATTCAACGGCCTGAGAAGCCCATGCGGATTGCGTGGGCATGGGGAGCCCAGGGCCCTTGAATCCTTTCGGCGCGGATCCAGGGTTAGAAAAACGCTGGACAGGACTCCCATCCGCCGGCGGGGTCTCGCCCCCTTGAGACATACTCCTCGGAGCCGCGCACCGCAAGGCGCCCTCCGGGTGATCGGAGGTCATCATGGTTCGCCGACTCTATCTCACCTTTCCCACCAGGTCCCAAGCAGTCCGTGCCGTCGCCGACCTTCAGGGCGCCGGCGTTCGTGCCGAGGACATCCACGCCGTAGCCAAACCGGGGACCGACCTTTCCGGCCTGCCGCGTGCCACCGACGGCCAGACGCACGACCAGGTCTGGCGGCTGGAGCTTCTGTTCTGGTACGCCAATCTCGGCGTTTTCGGCTTGGCGGCCCTGGGTCTGGCGGTGGCCCTGTTCGCCTGGTCCCCTGCCGGCATGGCCGCATCCCTGGTGGTGATGGTCGCCACCTTCATCGCCGGGGAGCGTTTCGCCGTCAAGCTGCCCCATGCCCACCTCGCGGACCTGCGCGTCCCCCTGGAGCACGGCGAGGTCGTGCTGCTGGTCGACGTGCCCTTCCGGCGGGTGAGGGAGATCGAGCACCTGGTCGCCGAGCGGCACCCGGAGACCGGCGTCGGCGGGGTCGGGTGGACCATCCAGGCCTTCGGTATCTGAGGGGACCTGGCCTTCGCTCATACCATCCTTGGTCTGACCAGGACAGCGGTGCGCCCCTCACCGGTGCCGATCACGGCGCGGGCCGTTGCCCCGGCGCACCCGGCGTTCGGCGCCGGTGGCGACAGCGCGCCCCGTTGCCTCCCCTACGCCCTTGCGCGAGGTGCTTCCCGGCGCCAGGTCGCGGCGTCCCGGCCGCCCTGTTCTCGATCCTGGTTTCACACAGCGCTAACGAGGACTTCCAACCTTGCAACGCCGCCGGCGGGTACCACACTAAGACACTCAAGAAAGGCATTGTTCGGCGTCGTGGCGCAGGCGGCAGCGCCCGGGCGCCGGCCTGGCGAACCGGCTGGGACGCGTTGTGCATCATTTCACTGAGATCACGGGGCGTGCACGCTTCTGGACCCATGACCCGCGCATTCGCGGCCTAGTCGCGAATGTCGCCGATGGCGTGATCGTGATCGACACGGCGGGCCACATCGAGTTGTTCAATCCCGCGGCCGAGCGGCTGTTCGGCTTTACGGCCGAGGACGTCATGGGCCGCAACGTCGCCATGCTCGCGCCGCTGATATATCGCCACCGGCACGAGGCGGGCTTGGCCCGTTATCTGGAGACGGGTGAGGCTCACATCGTCGGCATCGGCCGGGAGGTGGAGGGCCTGCGTAAGGACGGTACCAGCTTCCCCATGTACTTGTCGGTTGGGGAGGTGGAATTTCCGGGATTCCACGGCTTCATCGGCGTGGCTCACGACCTAAGCGGACAGAAGGCCGCGGAGCGGGCGCTGGCGGGGGCACGCGGCTATCTTCAGGACATCTTCGACTCCATGCCTTCGATGCTGGTGGGGGTTGACGTGAACGGATGCATCACCCACTGGAACCGTGCCGCCGCGCGGGTGTGTAAGGTCCCTGCCGCGACGGCAGTGGGCTTGCCCTTCGAGGCGCTGTTCCCCTTCCTGCAAGGGGAGACGCAGGCCGTGAAGCAGGCGGTGCGGGCAGGCGAGCCCTTCAAGCGGGAGCGCCTGCCCTATCCGGCCGGCGGAGAGACCCGCTACGCCGACGTGGTGGTCTATCCCCTGGCGGGCGAGGCAACCCCCGGCGCCGTCGTGCGAATCGACGACGTGACCGAGCGGGTGCGCATGGAAGAGACCATGGTGCAGACGGAGAAGATGATGTCGGTGGGCGGACTAGCCGCCGGTATGGCCCACGAGATCAATAACCCCCTGGGCATCCTCGCGCAGGGGTGCCAGAACCTGATTCGGCGCGTCTCCGACGAAATCCCAGCCAACCGCGCCGCCGCCGAAGAGGTCGGCGTCGACCTGGAGCGGGTACGGGCGTACCTGGAGCGGCGCGGCTTTTACCAGTTCCTCGCCGGGATGCAGGAGGCCACTGCGCGGGCCAGCCGCATTGTCTCGGAAATGCTTACGTATAGCCGTCGCAGCGCATCGAGCTTCGTCCAGGTGCACCTCTCGGACCTGCTGGAGGAGGTCCTGCGGCTCGCCGGTCACGACTACGACCTCAAGACCAGCTACGACTTCCGCCGGTTACAGATCCATCGCGACTACGGACCCGGGTCCGACGAGATCTCCTGCGACCGCACGGCGATCGAGCAAGTGGTGCTCAACCTGCTGCGCAACGCGGCCCAGGCAATGGCTATGACGCCGTCCGGGCGGGTCCCGGCCATCTGGCTGCGGCTGCGCGACGAGGGGGACCAGGTGCGCCTGGAGGTGGAAGACAACGGCCCCGGGATAAGCCAGGAGGTCAGGCGCCGACTCTTCGATCCCTTCTTTACCACCAAGCCGGTCGGGGTCGGCACCGGACTCGGCCTCTCGGTGGCCTATTTCATCATCACCGAGCAGCATCGCGGAACGCTGGAGGCGGTGTGCGCGCCGGGCGGAGGTGCGCGCTTCATCATCCACCTGCCGCGCCAAGGGCGGCCCTATGCCCCCGGCACGACGGAGGGCGTCGCGGAACCCGCGGCTGAGGGTGCTCGTCGCCAATGACCAGACCGGAGCCGGCAACCCGCGCCCGGCCCGACGAGCCGGCCCGCATCCTGGTCATCGACGACGACCCGGTGACGCGCTTCAACATCCGCAGCTATCTGGAAGACAGCGGCTACGCGGTGGATGAGGCCGAGGACGGGGGCCGCGGTATCGCGATGGCGCGGGAGATCCACCCGGATCTGGTCCTGTGCGACCTGCGCATGCCGGGTATGGATGGCCTGATGGTGCTGCAGCGGCTGCATGCTGAGTGCCCGGAGTTGCCGGCCATCGCGGTGTCCGGGACCGGGGTGCTCGGCGATGCGGTGGAGGCCCTGCGCGAAGGTGCCTGGGACTTCGTTGTTAAGCCAATCCAGGACATGGCCGTGCTCGAGCACGCCATCGAACGCGCCCTGGAGAAGGCGAGCCTGATCCGCCAGAACAACCACTACCAGTGCGAGCTTGAGCAGGCGAACCGGACGCTGCGCGAGCAGCTCCGGCAGATCGAGGATGACGCGGACGCAGGCCGCCGCATCCAGCTCCAACTGATGCCGCCCGTGGCGGAGCAAGTCTTCGGCGAGTACCGTCTGAGCCGCTCCCTGCTGCCGTCCATGTACCTCAGCGGCGACTTCGTCGACTACTTCCCCATCGATCCACAGCGTGTCGGCTTCTTGCTCGCCGACGTCTCCGGTCACGGCGTCTCCTCTGCCTTCGTCACCGTACTGATCAAGAGCTTCCTGCAACGGTCCCTGGAACATCTGCAACGGGACGGGGCGGGGGATGTGGTCCACCCCTTGCGCCTTCTCCAACGCCTCAACGACAGCATCCTGCACCAGGGACTCGACAAATACCTCACCATATTCTACGGGGTGGTCGACTGCAGGGCCGGGCGTCTCGATTACGTCAATGCCGGTCAGTTTCCGAGCCCCATGTTCCTCGACGGGGGCGTAGCGCGCTTTCTTCCGGGCCGCGGTATGCCGGTGGGGCTCTTCCCGGAACCCCACATCGAGGCGGCCACGCTGGACCTCCCGCCCGGCTCCGCCTTGATGCTGTGTTCGGACGGTGTCCTGGAGGCGATCCCCAGGGGCTCACTCGATGAACGCCTCGGGTGGTTGCTTGCCCAAGCGAACGGCATGTCGGTGCCCGCCGCCGGATTGGTGGAGCGCCTCGGGCTCGACCCCGCTCACGCCTATCCGGACGACGTCGCGCTTCTGGTCGTAAGACGGCAGGGGCAGCCATGAGCGAGGGGACGGCACGCTACGCACAGGAGGCCGGCACCTGGATCCTCAAGCTCGGAGGAGAGGTGCGCCACGGCATCAGCCCGGCGCTCAATGCCCTGCTCGACCGCGCCTTCGCCGACCCGGGGCTTAGGCACTTCGTGATTGACCTGTCCGCCACGGAGGCCATCGACAGCACAGCCTTGGGGGTATTGGCGCGCATTGCCAATCACATGACCGAACGCGATCTGCCACGACCTACCCTCATAGCCCCAGGGCGGGACATCCGGACCATCCTTTGCTCGGTCTGCTTCGACCGGATCTTCCATATCGTCGGCGAGGCCGGCGACCAGGCGGTCCGTCTGCAGGCGCTGCCCGCGCTCGCGGCGGGCGAGCGCGAAACGCTCGCCCTGGTGCTGGACGCCCACCGGCGGCTTTGCGCCATCGACGAGCACAACCGCCAGGTGTTTCGGGATGTGGTCGAGCTCTTGGAGCGGGATCTCCGTGGCGGCTGAGCAGCGGCGCTGCCGGGAGAGCATTGCCATGGGCAGACCCAGGGTCTTGATCGTGGACGATGACCAGCGGGTGAGGGAGAACCTGGCCGCCTACCTAGAGGACGAGGGCATGCAGGTACGCGATGTTGCCTCCGGGGAGGAGGCGGTCGCCCTGCTCAGTTCGGGACAGAGCTTCGATGTCTGCGTCATGGACATGCGCTTGGCCGGTATGGACGGCAACGACAGTATCCGTGCCGTCCATGCGATGGCGCCTGGCCTGGAGTTCCTCATCCACACCGGGTCGGCGGCTTACAGCCTGCCGGGAGATGTTAAGGCCTTGGGATTAGACCGCGGTCGCGTCTTCTTCAAGCCGCTGCAGGATATGGGGCCGCTCGCGCAGGCGATCCGCGACTTGACCAGCCGCGCGCGCCAGGGCGGCCCCATCGACTGAACGCGTCGCCGAGCAGGTTGCCCAGTCGGTCGCGGTGGGCTGCGACAACGGCAACCCGATCGGCGTGGGCTCAGCGGGGTTCTCGATGAAGGGCAGCGATTCGAACAACCGTCCGCTCCTAGCCGCATGCGCCCAGGGCCCCGCAGACGGTGCAGAAATCGCAGCCATCCTTGCGGATCACGGCGTAGCTGCCGCACTCCTCGCAGCGCCGCTCGGCGGCGAGACCGCCGGCGCCGGGACCAACCGACGCCTCGGCCCCCTCTACGACGCCCATCGGACTAATCGGATAGCCCTCACCATCCAGGACGCCGAGCATCCCGTAGCGGTGCAGCAGGAGAGCAGCCAAATAGGCGACAGTTGAGGGGTAATTGCGCTGGCGGCGCCGGCCGGGCTCCCAGGCCAGGAAATCCCCCCGGGGCTCTGGCAGGTCTGCGATCTGGCGCAGCTTGGCCCCGATCCAGGCCGGATCAATCACCCGCATGTCGTAGGACAGGCTCTTACACAGCCCGTCCAGCACCCGCGGATAGACCCCGGAGAGCCACACCGAGTAGGGCCGCCGGCTGCCGTCCGGCAACACCAGCTCCTTGAGCCCCAGCACGAAGTCGTCCCCGGTGGCCGGATTGAGCAGGTCCACCGTCCAGGAGAGGGTACCGTCGGTGCCGGTCTTGGGCTCCTTCGGGCTCATCAGGGCGTCCAGCACCGGGGTCGGACCGGGCTCATCGAAGGCCCCCAGCTCGCTGCAGCGGTGCTGGAGCAGCCGGGCAAAACCCGACACCAGGCTCGGCACCCGCACCGGCTCCCCGGCAGGGGGCATGGGCAGGTCGAAGGCATCGTCCCCGGCCGCCCGCATCAGGCTGGCGAGCTTAGCCGCGAGCCAGCCCCGGTCGTCCGAGCGCATGTCCATGGACAGGCTCTTGGCCAGGGCACCCAGACCCCGGGGCTGCTCGGCCCCGTTCACCCAGACCTCGAACGGATAGGGGCGCCCGCCTTCCTCGATATGGCCGATGACGATCGCAAAACTCCCCAGCGGGTGGTCCACCAGGTAGGTCCAGGCGGGGTTGCCATTGGGCGGCCGGGGCCGGCGCCGCCAACGCAGGCTGGCCAGGGCGGGCCTGGGGACCGAGTCCAGCCGCAGCCGGCGGTCGCTGTCGGAGAGGTCCAGATCCTGTCGGTCCACCGCGGCGCCCAACCTAGGCTCGGCCATCGCTGTGGGCGCCGGCCACGGCTCCTCGGTCTGATCTGCGACCCGATCCGCGGCCTGCTCCGTGCCCGGCTCGGCGAGCGCCGGCGACAGGACCTCGCCGGTGACTGGATTCGGGCGAAAGGTGGAGAGGCCCTTGAGCCCGGCCCGCCACGCGGCGAGATAAAGGTCCCTAAAATCCGCAAAGGGATACTCGACCGGCACGTTCACGGTCTTGGAGATGGCCGCGTCCACGTAGGGCTGCACCGCCTGCAGCATTCGCATGTGGTCGAGGGCCGGGATCTCCAGGGCGGTGATCCAATGATCCGGCAGCCGCCCCATGGTCTCCCGCCCCATCGTCTCCGTGTAAAGCCGGTAGGCATGGTCCTGGACAGGGTACTGGTCCT
>JBFZCW010000174.1:0-13487 GCA_041307765.1 Chromatiaceae bacterium | reverse complement strand
CCAGAGCTTCTCCAGCAGCTTCTTATCGCGGATCGTGTCCATGCATTGCCAAAATGACTCGTGACGGTAGGCCATCAACTGGCCGTCGGCGGCGAGACGCTCCAGCGGCTCTTTCTCGAATTGCGTCTCGTCACCGGCGATGTAGTCGAACACGCCGGGCTCCAACACGAAGAAGGCACCATTGATCCAACCCTCGCTGGTCTGGGGCTTTTCGGTGAACTGGATCACGCGATCGCCGTCGAAATCGAGGTGGCCGAAGCGCGCCGGCGGTCGCACCGCAGTGAGGGTCGCGAGCTTGCCGTGTGCCTGATGGAAGGCCAGCAGATGGTTGAGATCGACGTCCGAAACGCCGTCACCCCAGGTCAGCATGAAGGTCCCTGCACCCATCCAGGGTTTGAGCCGCTTGATGCGCCCGCCCGTCGCCGTATCTTGCCCCGTCTCGACCAGATCCACTATCCAGTCGTGACGAAGCCGGTCGTACAGGGTGACGGCACCCGTGCCAAAATTGACCGTCAGGTCACCGTGGAGCCCAGCATATTCACGCATCCAGCGCTTGATGTACTCACCCTTGTGGCCCAAGGCGATGACAAACTCATCGTAGCCGTATTGGGCATAGTACATCATGATGTGCCAAAGGATGGGCCGCCCACCGATCTCGACCATCGGCTTGGGCTTAACCTCCGTCTCTTCCGCAAGCCGGGTGCCCAGGCCCCCGGCGAGAATGCCGACTTTCATCCGCTGTCCCTCCCCTGCGAGCCAGATATGCTAGCACCCAGCCCCCGGAAGGACCTACCCCAGGCCCCCGCCGAAGGCGGGACCCTTTTTCCGACAACGCAGAGCCAACGCCATGGATCTCTTCCTCAAGATCGCCGCCGGGGTCTTCCTAATGATGATGCTGTTCTACATGTGGCCAGCGTTCAAGCACTGGCAGGAGCACGGCCCCAAAGCGGAAAAGGGCGACTGGATGGCCGCCGCCCTACCGCTGGGGGCCGTTGTCCTGCTAGTGATCCTGCTGGTCCTCTCCGTGCGCTGAGCTATGCCAGGCGGCTCGCGTGGCCGTTCAACCGGTCAATGCTCATGTTCAAGGCCTAACTGAGCCGACCAAGCCCGCCCAGGTAGGGCCGTAGCGCCTCTGGGATACGCACCGACCCGTCCGCTTCCTGGTAGTTTTCCAGCACGGCGACCAGGGTGCGGCCGACCGCCAGACCGGACCCATTGAGGGTGTGGAGCAGCTCGGGCTTGCCGGTCTCTGGGTTGCGCCAGCGGGCCTGGAGGCGGCGGGCCTGGAAGTCCTCGAAGTTGCTGCACGAAGAGATCTCCCGGTAGCGATCCTGGCCGGGGAGCCAGACCTCCAGATCATAGGTCTTGGCCGAGGAGAACCCCAGATCCCCGGTGCATAGGGTCACCACCCGATAGGCGAGCCCAAGACGCTGGAGTATCACCTCGGCGTGGCCGGTGAGTGCCTCCAGGGCGGCATAGGAGTCCTGGGGTCGCACGGCCTGCACCAGCTCGACTTTCTCGAACTGGTGCTGGCGAATCATGCCACGGGTGTCCTTACCGTAGGAACCCGCCTCGCTGCGGAAGCAGGGGGTGTGGGCGACCCACTTCCACGGCAGGGCGTCGGCCTCGACGATCTGGTCCCGGAACAGGTTGGTGACCGGGACCTCGGCCGTAGGGATCAGGTAGTAGTCACGCTCCCCCGATCCATTCAAGGGGACACGGAACAGGTCGGCCTCGAACTTGGGGAGTTGTCCGGTTCCGCGCAGGCTCTCCGCATTGACCAGATAAGGGACATAGGCCTCGGTGTAGCCGTGCTCGGTGGTGTGGACTTCGAGCATGAGCTGGATCAGCGCCCGGTGCAGCCTGGCCAGAGGACCGCTCAGGACGACGAAGCGCGAGCCAGCGATCTTCGCGCCGGCATCGAAGTCCATCCAGCCGCGCTGCGCCCCCAGGTCAACGTGATCTCTGGGCTCAAAGGCGAAGTGCGGCGGCTCACCCCAGCGGCGCTCTTCGCGGTTGTCGGCCTCGTCGCGGCCGTCTGGGACATCTGGGTTCGGCAGGTTCGGCAGGCCAAGCGCGATCTGGGAGACCTCGTCCTGGACCGCCGTCAGCGCCTCTTCGAGGGCCTTGAGACGCGACCCGAGGTCATCGACCTCAGCCAGCAAGGGCCCGATGTCCTGTCCCGCCGCCTTGGCCTTACCGATGGTCTTGGAACGGGCATTGCGCTGGCCCTGGAGCTCCTGGACCTCCATCTGGACCGCCTTGCGGCGGGCCTCGAGGGCCTCGAAGCGGGCCGTGTCGAGCGCCAGACCGCGGCGCCCGAGTTGCTCGGCGACCCTCTGGAGATCGGTTCTCAGCAGGCGGGGGTCCAGCATGAGTGGATGTCCGTGTCGACAGGGCCAGGGAAGCGACGTGCCCTGGCTTCACGAATGGCTCGGTCGGTCGGAGGCCGCTGCCGCATGCAACCAAACCAGCGAAGGGGCGCAATTCTACACGCGCACTAGGTTGGATCGTAGCGTGCCCACCCCGAGCTAGACAGACTCCGCTAAGAGATCCCGGATGGCAGCGATGCGCGACTCGCGAATACGGATTGGGATCTGCGCCGGCTCGGCGGCCCTCGCGACGGCCGCCCCAAGGTCCACGGCCGCGACGGCGGCGAAGACCCGTCTCAGGCGCTCGCCCTGGGGATAGGGTAGGTCCGCATAGCCACCGCGCCCGCGAAAGTCCGCCTCGCAGGCGGTAACCATTTGGTCGAAGCGCTCCGGACGGCGGAAGGCATCGGCCCCCTCCAGAAGATCCAGCAAGGTCCCGGGCCGCAGTTCATCGAGCTTGTGCACTTGGCCGTGATAGCGGGCGACGATCCGTGCCAGGTCGAGGAAGCGCCGTGGGGCGCGCAACCGCTCGCACAGGACCTCGATCAACTCGACGCTGCGCGCCTCATGACCCCTGTGGCTAGGCAGGATCTCTGGCGGGGTCGTCCCCTTGCCGAGATCATGGGTGAGGGCCGCGAAGCGCACCTCAGGGTCCGGAGACAGGCGCGCGGCCGTGTCCACCACCATCATGGTATGCACCCCAGTGTCGATCTCCGGATGCCATTTGGGCGGCTGCGGGATGCCCCAGAGGCGTTCGACCTCGGGGAAGAGCCGGGCTAGGGCCCCGCAGGCACGCAGGGTCTCGAAAAAGTGCGAGGGCATCGCCTCCGACAGGGCCTTGGCTAGCTCGGCCCAGACCCGCTCCGCTACCAACGCGTCCGCCTCCCCCGTAGCGACCATGGTCCGCATCAGGTTCAGGGTCTCGGGCGCCACATAGAACCCCAGGTCGGCGAAACGTGCGGCGAAACGAGCAACGCGAAGGATGCGCACTGGGTCCTCGGCGAAGGCGGGGGAGACATGGCGCAGGATCCGAGCCTCCAGGTCCGCGAGCCCGCCGTAAGGATCGATCAGGCCGCCGGCCTCGTCCTCTGCCAGGGCGTTGATCGTAAGATCGCGCCGCAGCAGATCCTCTTCTAGGGTCACGGCTGGATCGGCGTGGACGGCAAAACCGCGGTATCCAGGCGCGGTCTTGCGCTCGGTGCGGGCCAGGGCGTATTCGTCCTTAGTCTGCGGGTGTAGGAAGACCGGGAAGTCCTTGCCGACCTGGAGGTAGCCCTGACCCAACAGGTCCGCGGCCGTGGCACCCACGACGACGAAGTCCCGCTCGCCGACGGGGCGCCCGAGCAGGCGGTCGCGCACCGCGCCGCCTACCAGGTAGACCCTCATGTCTCCCCCGAACCCCGGCCCTGCCTGGCTGCACCCTCCCCCGTGCCTGGCCGCGTGCCGGTCGGGACTTGGTCTGGCGGCTTGTCGGATTCCTTCGCTCCAGCCCCAAACAGGCGTCCAATGGCCCCGAAGACGCGCTTGATTCCGCTCAGCAGCTTGGGCAGCAGCCAGACGAGGAGGACGAGGAACAGGACCAGCAGGACCAGGAAGACCGCGGGGTGCATCACAGCGGCCCAAAGGCCGGCCACCACGCCGATGTCCTCGGTGACCGAGGCCGTCCAGTTGGTGAAGGGCTCCGGTGAGGTGTTGATCAGGACCCGGGCACCGGACTTGGCGGCGTGGGTAACGGCCGCCAGGCCACCGCCCATGAGGGCCGCAGCCAGCTCCGCACCTGGCCCGATATCGCCGACGGCCCCAGCCGCGAGCATGGCGCCCGCCGGTATGCGGATGAAGGTGTGCAGGGCATCCCAGACGGTGTCGACGCCGGGAACCTTGTCGGCGAAGAACTCCACCAGGTACATGGCCCCGGCCGCGAACAGAACCAGCGGATCGGCCAGGACCTCGATCCCCTGGGGCAGGTCCATGCGCCCGGTCGCTCCAAGGAAACCGAGCACCAGGATGGTCGCATAGAGGTTGATGCCGCTGGCCCAGCCGGCACCGAGGGTCAGGGCGAGGGTCTCGGTCAGGTTTTCCACGACGGCGCTCCGATCGGGCGGTGGGGTCGATTATAACCCCGCCACCAGGGAGGGTCGGGGCCAAGCCCCCTCGCTGGAGTAGAATCCGCACCCTGGTACGGGCGCCATCAAAGATGCTGCATCTGGCCAACCCCAGGCAATCCAAAGAGGCACAAACCATGCGGTATATCGGTTACCTACTCCTGCTCGCACTCATCGCCTTCGGCATCTGGCCCTATTACACTGTCTTCCGCCTCGATGACGCCCTCGGCAAGCCGGAGGTCAGTGCCGTGCAGGACTTCGTGGACTTACCGGCCATCCAGTCCAACTACAAGGAACGGTTGGCGGGTGGCTTGGGCGTCTTGCCCAAGACGGCAGAACCGGGCGACCTGATGGGTTGGCTCCAGGAAAATCTGCAGCATCTGGGCGACTCCGCCCTGTCTCAGGCAATCACTCTGGAGTGGGTACGCGATACCCTACGGCAGGCGGCGAACCAGGCGACCAGCCAGAAACCTGCCTATCTGATCGCCGGTATCACCTTCGCCTTCTTCGAGTCCTACGATACCTTCCTGATCCGCATCGGCGAATTGGGCCACGGCGCAACCCATGTCCGCATGAAGCTGGAGGGTCAGGCTTGGCGGGTAACGGACATTATTCGGTAAGTAGTAGCTGCGGGACCTATGCCTCTCCGGCACCCCCACGGCCGCAGGTGACCCCAAGGGTGCGGACGCGATGACCGACCGCCTCAAGCCGCGATGGACAGGGTCTCCACCGTGCCGCGGTTCTTCTCCTTGAGCAGGATCTTAAAGGAATCGAGCGGATAACCGATCTCCCGCAACAGCCCCTTGATGACCTCGATCAGATCCTCGGGAGACAGATTCGCCTCGGCAAACAGGGCCTCGGCCACTGGCAAGGGGTCGTCCAGCCGGTCCGGGAGGCGGGCGAAAAGCGGCTTCCCGCCCCGCAGGAAGCCGCTCCTCTCGTCTGCCAGACGTGAGAGCTTCTCGGCGGCGCGCTCATACAACTCCTCGAGGAGGGCCTCGTAGAACAGCGGCCAAGCGGAGGCGCTGGTGTAGGTCTGACCGCCAAGGACGAAGCCGAAGGGCACTTTTTGCCCAAGATCGCCGGTGGCGGATACGCCTGGGCGGGACTCTCGGAGCGGGGGCACGCCAGTGCGGCTGGCCGCTGGATGGGTCACTGGCTGTGCCGCGGGTGCCGATGGGGGCGGCGAGACTGGAACACCGGCTACCTTGGGTGTAGCCGCGAGTTCTCCCGAATCGGGGTCGGTCAGGGGGTAGTCCCGCAGCACGGCGACCATTTCTGCTGCCGCGACCTCGAGGGGCAGGCGCCTTTGGTTGAAGCGCTGCTTATAGGCAACCCCCTTGTCGAGCCCGGAGGGATCATTGTGATCGATATTCCGCCAGATTTCGGCGGAGACCGCCTCCAACTCCTGCGCCATGCGCTCCAACTGCCGCCGTAGAGCCTGAAGTGCACCGTCGGTCTTCTCCGTCTGTGCCATAGCCCCGTCCTCGCTCGGGTGGTGAGGGACCCCAACAATCGGCCCCAAAATGCCTTGGACCAATAGGGCCTAATATTTTTATTATGAAACTGAACGGACCCGAGAACCAATAGACTCAGTCTATCGGCGGACAAGTGGACAACGGGACCACGGGGGTTGGCGACTAGGCCGGCGCGACCCGGCCAGCGGGGCTAACGTCCGCGCAACAGGTCGATTTGTCCCAGTATGACATCCAGGACCGGGGACAGCTTGCGGCGCATCAGACTGCCCGACGCGGTGGAGTCGAGCAGGTAGGCACGGATGACTCCGTAGCCGACCCCGGAGAGCACGCGCATGGCAGCGAAGTCCGGAGCAAGCTCCGGGGCTGCGACCAGGCATGGGGCCGCAGGACTGGACCCACCCGGAGCCGAGACGAAGTTCCGTGCCTCGTCCATCAGGGCATCCAGTGACAGGTCGGGATCGCCCTCGGGACGCATGGCTCCGAAGTAGACACGGATCAGGTCGAAAGCGCTGGTGACCAGTTCCTGATTCGGCGGCTTGCCAAGGAATAGGCTCAGGGTCTTTAGAAAGCCCTGACCAGGCCCGGAGACAACGCGCGCGCAGAGCCTGGCACCGGAGTCTTCCGCCGCCAGCAGGGCGCCCAGCCGCTCCCGCACTGCCGCACCATCCAACCGCTCTGGCTCGGGGTCGGGAAGTGCATCTGGCAAGGCATGCAAAAAGCCCAACAGGTGGGCCGGCTTGCGCGCCGAGCGCTTCCAGAGATCCGCGCGGCGCTCCGGGTCCAGAAGGTCCGGCTGGAGCACTAGCCGCACCGACTCCATGGCCTTCTCCGGCTCGCTCTCGAAGGGCAGATACTCGACGAGGTAGTCGGCCAGGACTCGCCCCATAACCCCGCCCCGCACCGCGGGGTTGGCCAGCATGCGCCGGGCATTCTCTGCATCCTCCATGGCCCACCAAGCACGCCGCGCCAGTTCGTCGGTGAGTCCGGGTGCGTGGACCGCAGCCACCACTGCCTCGGGCTCTCCGAGCAGGAGGAGCTGTTCCAGGCTCTCGTCGCGCATCTGGCCCATGCGGGTCCAACGACGCAGATAGACCGGGTAGCCGCCTGGGGACCCGAGGACATGCCCTGAGATCAGCTCCCTCACCAACCGCAGGTACGCCTCCGGACGCCCGCTGGGATTAAGCTGAATCTTGGCCTCGCCCCGCTCGGAAAGGCCGTGGACGGTCAGCCGGGACTCATCGATTCGAATCGCCAGAGGCTTGTTGGCGAGTAGTACGTTCAGTCGAAAGCTGTCTTCACTGGAGAGTTGCATAGGTCAGGAGCCGCGCCGGCGGTACGCGATCGAGCGTGGACGAAGGCAGACCCGGCCCCCTAGTCGTCCTGCTTGGGCGGGACGTAATTGGCGTCCTTCGGGTTCAGGAAGATAAAATTGCGATCCCCTGCCTCGATCTCCACGAAGTCGAGTGTCGCCTGGTCCAACAGGGGGACGTACTCGGGTGCCATGACGACGTCCACCCCCTCGCAGCGCTGGCGGATGTCGTCCTCGGTCGCCTCGTCGAAGCCCATGCGGTAGCTGATGGCGCCATCGGCCGCCTGGTGGGCCGCCAGCCTCAGGGAGAGGCCCTCGGTCCCACCCTGTTGGGCTGCCTTGCCGATCTGCTCGGCCGCTGCTGTTGTCACTTTGAACATGCCTGATCTGTCCTCCTGCAGTGCCGCTAACGGCGACGGCACTTGCGCCTCGCCGGACTGTACAATCTGAGGGTGCCACCACCGTTTCCCTAGCCCCGACTCCACCTCCAGACAAGCCTGCGTTTGTGAGGGACTCTGGGCGCGGCCTTTACGCCAGGGGTGGCCCACGCATTCTAACTCAGCGTGGGCATTGCACGTGGTGACCCTAAGGATTGCGGCACGCGTGCACGTGGGCCACAAACCGGTCCGTCCAGGAGGTCCCGCCCACGCTCCGCAGATGGGAATAGCTGGCCAACAGGTTCTTGTGAACGATGCCGTCGTGGCTGCCGTCAACCCCAGTCCCCCGCATGACCCGATAGGCATAGACCCAACCGGGATCGGGGGTCACCACCGCCGAGTGGTGGAACTCGTGCGCCATGATGTCGCCGGGGACAGTCCCGGCGCGCGGCCAGGGAGCGCAGGGTGTCTCGCGCAGCATGACGTAGCCGCGCCCCTGGGGCCGCCGATGCATGGCGACGTCCGCATCGAGGACACCGCACATGGCGCACGTATCGTCTTCCCACCGAATTTGCCTGGCCAGGTACATCAGCCCTCCGCATTCCGCATAGGCCGGACCGCCGGACCCGATGAAATCCGCGATCGAGGCACGCATCCCCGCATTGGCCTCCAGCTCACGCATCCGGCATTCCGGAAACCCGCCGCCGATGATGAGCCCGTCCACAGCCGGCAGCTCTACGTCCCGGCATGGGCTGAAGGGGACCAGTTCGGCACCCTCGCGTACCAGGGCGCGCAGGTCATCCGGGTAATAGAAGCCGAATGCCTGGTCGCGGGCGACGGCGATCCGCACCCGCGGCAGCCCGCTGTCCCGGGCGTCAGGGAAAGGACCCGGGGCCGGTAACAGGGGGGCCGTGGCGGCGATGGTCAGGATGCGGTCGAGGTCCGTCTGCTCGGCCACCTGAGCCCGGATGGCCTCGATGAGGCGGTCGGCCTCCGCCTCCTCGTTGCTCGGCATGAGGCCCAGATGCCGCTGCGTGATCTCAATGTCGCTCTGGCGGTAAACCATGCCAAGGACCGGGATGTCGGTATAGTGCTCGACGACCCGGCGCAGATTGGCCTCATGGCGGGCGCCGCCGATGCGATTCAGGATGACCCCGGCGATGGTCAGCTGGGGATCGAAGGCCTGATGCCCGAGCAGCAAAGGGGCGACACCCCGGGTCATGCCCTCGGCATCGACGACCAGGATGACCGGAGCCTTCACGTGCTTGGCCAGCTCAGCATTGCTGTTGCTGCCTTGCAGATCCACGGAGTCGAAGAGGCCCACATTGCCTTCCACCACCCCGATATCGGCGCCTGCCATCTCGGCGGCGAAGGCATCGCGGATCTCGTCGCGGGCCATGGTGTGGAAATCGAGGTTCAGGCAGGCCCTACCCGCCGCCTGGCTGAGCCAGAGCGGATCGATGTAGTCTGGCCCCTTCTTGAAGGGCTGGACCTTTAGCCCCCTGCGTCGAAGCTCTCGGCAAAGGCCGATGGAGATGGTGGTCTTGCCGGAGGTCTTGTGGGCGGCAGAGATGTACAGGTGGGCCATGGCGGGGCCCTGTGGGCAATTGAGGTGGGGGGAACAAGCCGGACGGGCACCTTGCGGGCGCCCGCCACCGACAGTGGTGCCTCGCCTCGGCCAGGTTCGGCCCTAGAGCCTAGCCCTTGGCGGCGACGTGTGGATCGACGACCTGATCAGACAGGGATTCTGGAAGGAACTGAAGTACGCGCACCCCGACGGCCGTGATGATCAACGCGACCGCGACGCCGCCGATGCCCAGAAGGACCTCTGGGATTGATGGACTGTACCAGGCAGCGGCCCCGGCCACCCCGTCGTGGAAGCCGGACGCCAGGATGGTCTTGCCTGGGAACATCTCCAGCGGGTACGCCTGACCGCCGATTATGATGACGTACACCGCCGCGAGGCCCCCGAGGATCACCATGCCGCAGGCAGCCGCGATCCAGGTCCGGTCTTTGCCCAGCACCGGGTGATAGACGATGCCCAATGGTGCGAGGCACCCGACCAGGATCCAGCCGATCCAGAACATCGCCGTATAGATGCCGCCGGTCATCAGGATGAAGGCCTCGACGCCGTGGTTCTTGGTCCCGTAAAGCTTGGTCAGGTGGTACATCAGGGTCAGGAGCAGGATCGCCGCGACGAAGACGCCGAGCAGGTTCTTGAGCTTAAAAAGCATTACATCGCCCATGGGGCGCTTGTCCTGATGGTAGGCAAACATCAGCACGAGGATGAAAATCGCCAGTCCGTAGGCGAAGGACATGATGATGAACATCGGCGGCAGTATGGCCGTGTC
Organism: Chromatiaceae bacterium; assembly: GCA_041307765.1. Taxonomy (GTDB): domain Bacteria; phylum Pseudomonadota; class Gammaproteobacteria; order Chromatiales; family Chromatiaceae; genus DYRB01. The sequence goes on along the minus strand of JBFZCW010000174.1, from coordinate 3,498 downwards.
ATAGGCCTGGCGTGCGACGAGGAAGCCGAAAATGGCGCCGGTACCCATGGTGAGCAGGAGACGCCAGACAAAGGCCACGTAACCCACAGGCTTGCTATACGCGTTGACCTTGCGCTCGGCCATCGTCCATAGGTAGGCGACCACGATGACCATGAATCCGGTGTAGAGGAAGATATTCCACGCGAAGATCGACTTGAAGTTATAGGTCGTCGCGGCCACCACCAGGCGCTCGGGACGGCCGAGGTCCAAGACCAAGACCATCAACCCGCCGGCGAGCAGCGCGATGGAGAGCAGTCCGGAGAGACGGCCCAACGGCTTGTAAGCGGTCCGGCCGAAGACCGTACCGATGGAAGCGACGTTGAGCGCCCCGGAGGCGGCGACGATCAGGAACACGGCAAATACATGGGGTGTTCCCCACACGACCTGGTTGGTCATGCCGGTGACCCAATGCCCGTGGTGCTCCATGTATAGGGCCGCCAGGCCAGCGATAGCGGCCACCGCGCCCAGAATGGCCAACAGCCCCCAGTAGCGCTCGGGTTGGAGGCGCCACTCGCGGTAAACGATTCTTTTCATTGTGGATCTCCCGCCACGACTCAGATGCTGGAGTAGCGAACGCCGGTGTTGAGATCGAGATCCTCGCGGATCTGGCGGCTGACTGCGGCGGCCATCGCCTTGCTCACCGCACTCCCCGCGTCCTTGAGGTCGCCGAAGACGATGGCATGGTGCCCTGCGGCGGCGCAGGCGTCGGCGCAGGCGGTCGACGCCTCGCCGTGATCGCGCCGATGCACGCACAGGTTGCAGCTTTCCACGCACCCCTTGCCCCGAGGCGTGGCGGTCAGCTTCTCAGCGACCACCTGATGGATGAAAGATCGCGCCTTATAAGGACAAGCCATCATGCAGTAGCGGCACCCGATGCAGGTGTGACGGTCCACCATGACGATCCCGTCGGCCCGCTTGAACGAGGCCCCGGTGGGGCAGACGTCCACGCAGGGCGGGTGCTCGCAGTGCTGGCAGAGCATGGGCAGATTGGTCACCCGCCCGGTCAGGTTGTCCTGGACCTGTACCTTGCGGATCCACACCGCCCGTTGGCGGTCCCACATCTGTTCGGAGGCCCCCTCCGGCTTGATCTGGAGGTCAAGGCCGTTCTCCCGGTCACAGGCCTGAACGCAGGCGGTGCAGCCGTCGGCGCACTTTGCAGTGTCGATGAGCATGCCCCAGCGCACCTTGTCGGTGACCGCTTCGGCGCGCGGGGCCGCCGCAACGGTGTGCAGGATCACGCCCGGGGCCACGGTGGCCGCGGTCAGCCCCGCCGCGGCGCCAATGAAGCTGCGGCGCGCGCCGTCGACCTTGTCGTGTTCTTGGGTCATGGTCTGTTGCCTCCCGCGGCTGCGCCCTGGTCGGAGACCTGTGCCACGTCCGGTCCGAACTCCCCGGAGGCCGCCTTACTGGCCGTGGCCGGCGTCGGCACCGTGGCATGACATCCGAAGCAGTTCACGTCGACCGCCGCATACGCGTGGCAGCGATGACAGAACTGCCCCTCCGCGTAGACCGAGACCGGCTTGTGGTCGGGCCCGGGGGCCACATGACAATCGATGCACCCGGCAAGGGTGTGCTTACTGTCCCGGATTCCCTGGTGCACGACCGTGTTCCGCTGGTGCTTGATGATCTCCATGTGGTTGCGGCGCATGAAGTCCGTCGGCTCGACACAACTCGTCAGCCCAGCAGCGTTGGACCCCGGGGTGACGAAGGTCTCGTCGGCCGCGACCGGCTGGGCGCCGAGCGCCCAGACCAGACCGGTGACCGCGAGCAAGCCTCTTACAACGGCGTTTGCCATCGGCTTCTCCAGTTGATCTATCGGGTGATCAGTCGGTTCGACTACTCGCCCAGCCCCATCTTGATGTACCCGGTGGGGCAAACATCGGCGCAAATGTGGCACCCGATGCACTTGGCATAGTCAGTGGCCACGTAACGTCCGGTGGTACGGGACGCCTTGTCGACCCGGTAGACGGCGGTCTGGGGACAGAAGATGACGCAGTTGTCGCACTCGAAGCACATGCCGCAGCTCATGCACCGCTTGGCCTCGTCGATGGCCTCAGGCTCGGTCAGCCCAATGACGCGCTCCTTGAAGTGACCCAGGACCTCCTCGGCGCTCGGCACCTCCTCCTTGCGCAGATTGCGCGCGTGGTACTTGAAGTGTCCGAGGAACAGCTCGTCGTGAGGGATGACCTCGTTGGCGGAGCGATCCTCGTAGTTGTGGATTGCCCAGTTGCCGTCGGAGGTCCCACGCTGGTCGCCAGCCTTGGGGTCGAAGGCCTCTGGGGCCAGATGGGCCTCCTGCATCTTATCGAGCAGGTTGAAGTGGTGAACGTCCACCTTCGGACGGCGCTTGTGCTCGGCCTGCCGCACGTACTCGTCGATGGAGTCCGCGGCAATGGATGCCTGCCCAATGGCCGTGGTCAGCAGATGTGGGCGGATGATGTCCCCCGCGACGAAGTGCCCGGGACGATCCGGCACCTGATAGTACTTGTCGGCATTGATGAGGCCACGCCCGTTGTCCAACGCCTCCAGACCGCTCAGATCGCCGCCCTGCCCGATGGCGGAGACGATGAGGTCGGCCGGCAGCACCCGCTCGGTGCCCTCGGCGGCCGTCGGGCGTCCATCGATCATCTTGCAGTCCGCAACCCGCAGCCCAGTGGCACGCCCGTCGGCCCCCTTGAGGACCTCCAGGGGCATGACGCCGTCGAGGACGGTGACGCCCTCATACAGAGCGTCGTTGACCTCGTGCTCTGCTGCGGTCATCTTGTCGCGGGTGAACAGCGACGTCAGGGTGACCTCGGCCCCCTTGGCGGCAGCCGAGACGGCCGAGTCGTGGGCGACGTAGCCGTCGTGGACCACCGCTTCCGGCAGTTCGTTCGGGCGCTCGCTCTTGATGTGCCCCAGGCGGCGCGAGACGGAGACGACGTCGATGGAGGTGTCGCCGCCGCCGACGCAAACCACCTTATCGGTCGTGACCTTCATGCGGCCCTCGTTGAAGGCCTTGAGGAAGGCGACGCCCGAGACGCAGTTCGGCGTCCCCGCCCAACCTGGCACCGGCAGACCGCGACCGCTCTGGCAGCCGATGGCCCACAGGATGGCGTCGTAGTCCTGCTCCAGCGACTCGATGGTGACGTCCTTGCCGACCTTGGTGTTCAGCTTGACCTCGACCTGCCCCATATCCAGGATGCGCTGGATCTCGGCGTCGAGCTTGTCGCGCGGCACCCGATAGCCGGGGATGCCAAACTTGAACATGCCGCCGAGGCCGGCATTGGCCTCGAAGATGGTGCAGGCATGACCCTTGCGGCGGAGTTGATAAGCCGCAGCCAAGCCCGCTGGGCCGCCGCCGATGATGGCGATGCGCTTGCCGGTATCCGGACCGGCGACGAAGCCGTAGCCGTTGGCGATAGCGGTGTCGCCGATGAACTGCTCGACGGAGTTGATGCCGACGAAGTCCTCGACCTC
>JBFZCW010000173.1:0-3254 GCA_041307765.1 Chromatiaceae bacterium | reverse complement strand
GGCCTGGGCAACTTCACCCTGCCCCTGGCCCGCCGCGCCGGGCAGGTGGTCGGGGTCGAGGGCGACGCGGGGCTGGTGGAGCGGGCGCGGGCCAACGCCCGCCGCAACGGCATCCCCAACGCCGAATTTCTGATGGCCGACCTCTACCGGGAGCCCGCAGCCGGGGTGCCCCAGGCGCCCTGGGGCACGGGGGTGTTCGACAAGGCACTGCTCGATCCACCCCGCAGCGGGGCCTGGCAGGTGCTGGATCTACTCCCGGCCGCCGGGGTGCGTCGGCTGGTCTACGTCTCCTGCTACCCTTCCACCCTGGCGCGGGACGCCGATCACCTCGTCCACACCCTGGGCTACCGCCTGGTCGCCGCGGGGGCGATGGACATGTTCCCGCAGACGGCGCATGTGGAGTCCATGGCCCTGTTCGAGCTGCCCCGGCGCAAACCGACGCTTTAGTGAGCCTGGATCGCGCCCCCGGTCACCTCGCCCGCCTGCTCCAGACTGGCTCGCGGGCCTTTTCGCTGGGACTCGCCCTGCTTGCTCTCCTGGCCGGCTGCGGCCAAGAGGGCGGGGGCAACGCGACCCTGCGCATGGCACTGGCGAATGCACCCCGCAACTTGGACCCGCGGCTCGCCACCGATGCCACCTCCGAACGCATCAACCGCCTGCTCTACCGCCGGCTGGTGGAGTTTGACGCCGGCTCCCTGCCGGTCCCGTCCCTGGCCACCTGGGAGGCCCTGACCCCGACCCGTTACCGCTTCACCCTTGGGAGCCAGGGACGGGACTTCAGCGACGGGACCCGCCTCACCGCCGAGGACGTGGCCGCCACCTACGGGTCTATCCTCGATCCGGCCACCGCATCGCCCCACAGGGCCCTGCTCGGCATCATCGCCGAGGTCCTCGCCGACGGCCCGGATGCAGTGGAGTTCCTGCTGCGCGAGGCCGATCCCTTGTTTCCGGCCTATCTCGGCATCGGCATCCTGCCGGCTCGCCTGCTCCAAGCCGGGCATCTCTTCCACCAGCGGCCGGTGGGCAGCGGGCCCTTTGTCCTGCTCGACTGGCCCGACCCTGGGCGTCTGCGCTTCACGCGCCGCCGCGATGGCCGGTCGGTGGAGCTGGTCACTGTGAAGGACCCCAATGTGCGGGTGATGAAGCTCCTGCGCGGCGAGGTCCAGTTGCTCCAGAATGACCTGTCCCCGGAGCTGATCGCGTACCTCGAAAACAGTCGCCAGGTCCAGGTAACCCGCGGCCCCGGCGTCAACTTTTCGTACCTGGGCTTCAACATGGAAGACCCTGACACCGCCAGGCTCCAGGTCCGCCAGGCCCTGGCCCATGCCGTCGATCGCCCGGCTATCCTTCACTACCTCTTGCAGGGCGGCGGCCGTGCCGCCGATGGGCTCTTTCCCCCTGGACACTGGGCCGCTAACCCGAACCTCAAGAGCCTCGCCTACGACCCTGAGCGTGCCACTGTCCTTCTCGCCACCGCCGGCTTCGGCCCGGACAACCCCCTGCAATTGACCCTGAAGACATCCAGCGACCCCTTCCGCGTCCGCCTGGCCACCGTGCTGCAGGCCCAGTTGCGCGCCGTAGGGGTGGATCTGCGGGTGCAGAGCTATGACTGGGGGACCTTCTTCGGGGACATCCAGGCCGGGCGCTTCCAGGTCTACGGGCTGACTTGGGTCGGCATCCGGACCCCTGACATCTTCCGCTATGCCTATGCCAGCGCGGCCGTCCCGCCCGATGGAGCCAACCGCGGCCGCTACCGAAGCCCCGAGGCAGACCGCCTCATCTCGGCCGCCCGCGCGGAACCGGACCTGCGGCGCCAGGCGGCCCTCTACCGCGAGCTGGCTGCCCTCCTGCTCGAGGATCTGCCCTACATCCCCCTCTGGTACGAGGACCAGGTCGTTGCCAGCCGCACCGGCATCAGCGGCTACCGCCTAGCCCCGGACGGCAACTATGACGCCCTGGATCGGATGGATTGGGACCAGGCGGCAGTCTCAAGGCCCTGATTCCGGACAGGAGCACTCCCGCCCGCAGCCCTGCTTGCTCGGCGGTTGGATCTGTCCGGGCTGTTTCGCCGGCGGCGCGGCGGGCAAGGACGCATCTGCCGCAACGCCTTGATCCGGTTGTGCTGGCGGCTGGAAGCTGGGCGCTCTTGTGGGTTCAGGGCGTCCTCGCCACCGCCCAGACGTCTACCCGCTCCACCCCGGCCGCACGGAGTACGCGGGTCAGCTCCGTGACGGTGCTGCCGGTGGTGACCACGTCGTCCAGGATGGCCACATGGCGCGCCGCCGGTGGCCTCAGAACCGCGAAGGCCCCCCGGACGTTGCGGCGGCGCTCGCGGTCGTCGAGTCCGACCTGGGCGCTGGTGTGCAGGGCGCGGATGCAGGCCCCGGTATCGATGGGGATTTCCAGGGCAGAGGAGACCTCGCGGGCGACCTCCAGCGCCTGGTTGTAGCCGCGCTCGCGCAGCCGCTTCTGGTGCAGGGGCACGGGGAGGATCAACCCCGGCCGCTCGGCGCCTTGCTCCACCAAGGCCAGGGTCAGGCATTGTCCGAGCAGGCGCGCTAGGTTGAAGCGGGCGCGGAACTTCATGCCGGCGACCAGGACTGGCAGGGGGTCCTCGTAGCGAAAGGCCGCGTGGCTTGCGGCGAAGGGCGGCGGATGGCGTTGGCAGGGACCGCATGGGGCCCCGGTGCCTTGATCCTCTGGCACCGGTATGGCGCAGCGCGGGCAGGCGCGGCGGTTGTGGGGCAGGTCGGCGCCGCAGCCTTGGCAGAGGTCCAGACCCGCGTGTCCCGGGGCCCCGCACAGAACGCAGGTGGGCGGATAGAGCCGCTGTAACAGTCCGTCGAGCCAGGGCTGGGTCATGTCGGGTCGCGGGGAAGGCTTGCCGGTAACCAGGCCTTTTCAGTATAAGCCCAGGGGTGTCGAAGCCCAGTCCGTGCTCGGCTGCCCTAACTCCGAGGACCCACGATGCCCGGTCGAGAATCCGGACCCGCGCAGCCTGTGCCGGCGTGCCCGTGAACGGGCCGCCGAGGGCCGCTGACCGCAGTAGATCGCAATCAGCCGCCAACATCGCGGTAAACCTGGGCTTGGTCTTCCGGTTGACAGCGAGGGTGTCTTGGCTACACTCCTAGCCTTTTGGCCCCAGCCCAGGACCCACGCATGCCTTCGCCCATCCCTGCCTGCCCGGCGGCGCGCCGGACCTGGCCTTTCGCCGAGGTCGAGGCCCTGCTCTCCCTGCCCTTCAACGACCTGAT